>CALHCI010000084.1 GCA_937931165.1 uncultured Granulosicoccaceae bacterium | reverse complement strand
AGTTACAGCCGTCAGTGCAAGGCGGAAAAGCGCAGGCATATAGGTCATACGTCGAGCCGAAGATAATAAATAGGGCCAACGTAGCAATGGCGGCTGTAGCGAAGACAAAGTGTTACCTTATTTGTCAAGCGGCCCACTAGTCACCGCTTACGTGCGACCCTCTGGTGTAGCACACGCGAGAGCAAGTATGAGCTGTCGTTAGCCGGCTCTTATCGGTGCCATCAGCACCACTTTGTCATCGCTATTAATAGCGGTGGCATCCAGCTCTTCGGGTTGCAGCATGTTGTCGTTAATACAAACGAAGCATCGGCCATCGTCAGGGATGGCGAGTGCGGTTAACAGATCTCTGGCTGTACTGTGGTCCGGGAGTTCGACATCACCGCGGTTTCGACTGCTGCCTGCTGGCAGATACTTGCCAAGCAGGCCGGTTGTTTTAACACTGATAAGCATTGCGTTATGACTATGGGTTAAGACAGATTCAGGCGTTGCAGGGTTTCCGGTGTGGGCACACCCTGATCGCTCCAGCCGCGCAGCTCATAGTATTCGGTAAGCATGGTGTCGAGCTCGCATACACGTCCCTTCGCAGTGCCCGTGGGAACCGGGTCGTTAAGCAGTCTGGGTGGGAGGGTGTCGTCGGCTCTGCTTAACCCTGCGGTGAGATTGAATTGCCGCTCAAGGTTCCAGATACGCTCGCCGACTTCTTCAAGCTTTGCGGTCGTCCAGTTGCCCTGGCAGGCAGCGTCGAGCTGTTCTGCATAGTCTGAAAGATCCCATGCACCGGAGGTGAAAAGGCATAGTCCGGTGCTGTCTATTGTGGCAATGGCATCTTGTGAGGTTTTGCAGGGCTCTGCTTTGCCTGCAGCACTTTGGTCTTCCATATCTTCGGCAAAGACATCGTGTTTTAAGTGGCAGGCGCCGCGATTACTGGTGGCGTAGCCTAACCCCATACCAGGCAGTGCGCGGGAGTCGTAGCCGGCAAATTCCTGTCCCTTCACTACCATGGCAAGTTCGGGGTGGCCGTACTTTTCACACAGCCTTTTTGCACCCAGCCCAAGCTGTTTGCCAAAACCTTCAGCCTTGCCGGTTTTTTCTGCCATGATGGTCAGCGCTTCGGCGTTGCCAAAATTAAGCGCTACACCGTCGGTGTCATCATCGGTAATAATGCCACGCTCATACAACTCCATGGCGGCGGCGAGGGTTACGCCAAATGAAATCGGATCCATACCGTGTTCGTTCATCAGGAAGCCTGCAAAGGTGAGCGCGTCTATATCATCCACACCACAGACCGGACCGAAGGCAAATGCGGTTTCGTATTCAAGGCCGCCGGAGGCATGCCAGTACTCTTTGCGGTTTACGATTGTAAAGTGATTCTGATCAATATGTGCAACACGACCGCAGGCAATAGTGCAACCAAAGCAGGCTTTGTTAGTCAGCAGGTTGGTATGGCCGTTTTTATTAGCCGTAACCATTGCCTCAGGGTTGATTTTGTCGGTGCCCTCAAACTGTACTTCCTGAAAGTTGCGGGTGGGCAGGCCGCCAAAAGCCTGCATGGCATCGATCATGGCATTGGTGCCGAGTTCGGTCAGCTCTTTGCGGCCTTCATCTGCTTCGAGTTTTTTCCATGCGTTTTTAACGGTGGTCATAAAGCGTGGCATGTCTTCAACGCTGACGCCTTTGGTACCGTGTACTGCAATTGCCTTTAGATTCTTTGAACCCATCACTGCACCCACACCGCTGCGACCGGCAGCGCGATGCAGATCGTTAACCACACACGCATAGCGCACACCTTCTTCACCGGAAACGCCGATAGCGGCAATTTTGAGTTGCGGGTCCTGGTGTTTTTCGTGAATGGCGTCGTCTGTTTCCCAGACCGTTTTACCCCACAGATCTTCTGCATCGTGCAGGGTGACTTCATCGTCGACAATATGCAGATAAACCGGGGTCGGGGAGCGCCCTTCAAGGATAAGCATGTCATAGCCGGCGTATTTTAGTGAGGCGCCGAATTTACCGCCCGAGTTAGAGCAGGCAATAGCGTTGGTCAGCGGGCCTTTGGTGACGACGGCAAAGCGACCGCTGGTGGATGCCATGGTGCCGGTGAGCGGGCCGGTTGCAAAGATCAGCATGTTCTGCGGGCTCATGGCGTCTGACTGCGGGTTCATGCCTTCCCACAGGTACTTGGTGGCAAGACCCCGTTCTCCGAGGTAGTCCTGAGCCCATTGCATGTTGAGCGGCTCGGTGGTGCAGGTGCCTTCAGTCAGGTTGACGCGTAGTACTTGTTGCTGCCAGGTCATTGGGCGGCCTCCTGTTCAACGTAGACGATGGCATCTGTCGGGCAGACTTCTGCACACTTGGGGTCACCACCGCATAAATTGCATTTGATTACCTTACCGGTAGCGCTGTTGTAGTTAACCGTGCCGTACGGGCATGCCATAGTGCAGACTTTACAACCGACACATTTGTCGTCGATCACTTCTTTTGCACCGGTTGCCTTGTTAATCACAATGGCATTGGTGGGGCAGGCGTGTAAGCACCAGGCTTCTTCACACTGGGTACAGGTGTAAGGTACCGAGGTGCGCCCGTGCTCAAACTCAAAAACCTTGATACGTGATTTGGCCGGATTAAACAGCCCTTCGTTTTCAAGTGAACAAGCCATCTCGCACATCAGGCAACTGGTGCACTTATCCGGAAACATCTGCAACGCTTTGGTCATGAGTTAATCGCTCGTATCGTACCTTCGGCAAGGTTACCATACCTCCGAAACCACGAATTATCTTGTCAGGCTTGCAATGAACATTAACGCCGCAGAGAAGCAAAACATCGTCAATTCTGTCGAAAGCTGGTTGCGTGATTGCGTGCTGGGCCTTTCGTTGTGCCCGTATGCAAGAGTGCCGTTTGCGCGCGGGGAAGTTCGAACGGCAGTTTACGAGGCCAGTCAACTGGCAGATGGCATTAAACAAGAGATTCAGCTTTTACAAAAGCAACCAGCAACAACAGAAACCACGCTGCTGGTTATTACCAACGGGCTTGAGCAGTTTTTAGACTTTAATGATTGTGTTGGCGATATTGAACAGCTGCTTCACGATGAAGCACTGGACGCCGAATTTCAGCTGGCGGGTTTTCATCCGGCGTATCTTTTTGGTGGTGAAGCGGTAGACGATGCCAGTCATTACACCAATCGTGCGCCGTATCCGATCGTACAGTTGCTGCGCGTGACAAGCGTTGCCAAAGCGGTCGATTCGGGAGAGACGCTGTCTGTGCCCGAGCGCAATATAAAAACACTGAGAGCGCTGGATAAGTCCCGCTTACACGCGCTGTTTCCATGGGTGGAGCACAGCTAGGTTTTACCCACCGGGCCTTGCCCTGTTATCAGGCGGAGGATAGCTCATCAATCTCTACGATTGAATGGATTCTGCCGTTTTTTGCTGAGTCATTGGTCTTGCTGCTTTCCAGTATGACTTCAAGCGGCATGGCTTGCTTAGAGGCAGACAGTACTGAAAACTGCTCTAACAGTGCCATCACCGGCTGACTGGCAGCGGTGCTGACGGACTTGTCCATTTTTATGATGTCCGGGTCCAGGTACATCAGTCGCGATAACGATGAGTTGCCAGCGCCAAATTCATTGAGCGCTACCCGAATTTCAAATTCACTGCGCAGCGCCTGAAGCTTTTCAGCAAACTGTTGCACCTCTGATGGTTGTTCGACAAACTGACTGTCGCCGGCTAATGATACTTTTTCAGAAATTTCCAGCACCAGCCGTGCACCGTGCATCACAAACTTCTCTGTCAACTCACGCAGTGCGTCAATGTATTCCGGCTGTTGCAGTGTTTGAGGATACACGCTCAAACACAGTGGCTTGATATCACTGACGCGGGTCAGATTTTCAGCTTCACATACATCTTTGTAGCGGTAGGCGGCTTTTTTTAGCAGATGTATATCCAGTCGCGTTCTGAACTGCTGGCTCCATTGTTCTGCGGTTTGAACCATATCTTCAGGAACCTGACCGTTGGCCAGGTGACTGGCCACAGCCTGCCAGCCCCACACGGACTTTTCACCGTCTTTAAGTTCCATGATCTTTTCAAACTGAATGTCGACCATGGCCAGATCTTCGATAAACATGTCGATGCGTCGTGCACTGAGACCATGGCTGCACGGTGCATAGCGCAGATTAAGTGCATCAAACACATGGCACTGCATCTGTCGCGTGGTGGGGGCAAAGCCTTCAAATGTGGCGCTTGTCTGGCACTGATAAATTGCCAATACCGCATCGCTGCAGTACTGATTGAGGTGTTGAAAGTTTTTGTCGGCATCGACGATGACGGCCAGGATGTCGAGTCTGTCGCCAACCGGAATGACCGAAATCGGCAACTTGCCGGAGTCGGCAAAGATGCGTAACGGTGGAATCTGTAGTGGCTTATCGCAGTTGCCAAGGTCGGCAACCATCGCCTGTAGTGCGCCATGAATGGCCAGTGTGTCTTCGCTGTTTACGTCGTTGCTGTCAGAGGTTGTGGTAAGCACCTGCAGCGATTCACGCGCGCACAGGTAGACGGTGTCGGCATTAGTGGCGTGACGCAGCTGGTGACAAAATCGCTCACTGCCGGACACCACATCCGGCGTAATAAAGCTGGTATCACACAGCGCAAGAATGGTGGCGTCGAATTGATCGCACAAACCGGTTGCGGGCAGTAAATCGGCGACTGTCAACTGCAGGTTGTCTTGGCTGGGCGGGGCAGCCGCTTGCGCGCTGGTTGTCATTGATGGCGGTTTCGCGTGGTGCAAAACCTGATGTGTTCAATTTTTGCGCCACGCCTGTGTTTGCCGGGGGCTCTTGGGGCGTGTTATGAAACGACTACCGGTAATAGCGGAGCACCCGCCCCGTCGCTTAGGCTCCAACCTTCCGGGGGAGGGCTCTGGCTAATAAGTGCGGAATTTGGGCTGGGGGCCTACCACCTTCATCACAGCGGCCTGCAACAGATAGCAGATTATTGCCAGCAGCACCCACAAAATAGTGATCGCAGAGAATATGTCCGGTGCTTTCATCAGAGTGGTCATCAGAGAATCCTGATAGTAAAAAAACCACTGATTTTCTTCGGGAAATACGATCTCGTGAAACGCCCGGAAAATCTTGTGCGGCCCGATCGCAAATACCGTTACCAGGAGTACCAGGCCGACGATAATGAGCGTCATCAGCGAGTGACCAAGTGATGGCAGCGGCATGCGCCGCAGTTTGGAAATCATCAGCAGAATCACCCACAGTGCCAATGCTGCCCAGCCGGCCGGCATCATGATGTCAATCAGCCTGGCGACGTCCTCAAGGTGGGTTGCTTCGGCATCGGTGAGCAGGATTCGTCGCTCGCCACTGACGGTATAGAAGAGATCGCGCAGGCCTGCGCCGCTGTTGTTAATGGCGGTGCAGATCTCTGCGAACAGCCGGTGATGTTCGGCTTCTTCGGTAAGTTCGAAGCCGTCTTTTCCCTGACGGTTTTGTGGCGCAAAGGTTTTTATGTGGCTGTTGATGTCCAGCCATTGATAGAACATTCCGTACCCATAGTTTATGGGTTGCATGAGTTTCCACGCCAGAAATAGTGCCGTTAAAAAGCTGCAAACGGTAATTAGCGTATAGTGCAGGAATCTCACCTATTCACTCTCCACGAGATAGTCTATTCATGACTGACAAAGATAGCAGATACCGTTTTCTGTTGGAAAAGGCAAATGTTCGCGGCGTGCTGGTGCATCTTGACCAAACCTGGAAAGAAGCGCGTAGTCGGGCCGAATATCCAGCCAATGTACAGCAGGTGCTCGGTCATGCGATGGCCGCTATTCCACTGCTGGCATCGACCATAAAATTCACCGGCAAGCTGACACTGCAGGCGCGTGGCGATGGTCCGGTGTCTCTGCTGGTGGTGCAGGCTAATGCCGGGGGTGGTCAGCGGGGTCTGGCACAGTGGCGTGAGGATCCGCCATCCGCTCCGCTGTCTGCGGTATTCGGCAATACCAGTCTCAGCATTCAAATTGAAAGCGGACGTGGTGAGGTATATCAGGGAGTGGTAGAGGTTGTCGGTGATGGACTGCAGGATGCGCTGGCCAATTATTTTGAACATTCCGAACAACTGCCGACACGGTTCTGGTTGTACTGCGATGATCACTGCGCGGCGGGTATGTTGTTGCAGCAGTTGCCGCAAGAGTCCCGCACGCAAGACAGCGATGAAGATGACTGGCTGCGTGTCGGCATGATGGCAGACACGATTAACGGCAATGAATTGTACGAACGCAGCCCCGAGGAATTGTTATCCCGCGTGTTTAGTGAAGACGATGTGCGTTTATATGATCGCGAGCCGGTCAGGTTTGAATGCAACTGTTCGCGAGAACGTACCGCCGGTTTGATAGAAGGGCTTGGCCGTGAAGAGGCTGTTGATATTATTGAACAAGAGGGGCAGATAGAAATCATCTGCGAATTCTGCAATTCAAAAAATGTCTTCGACAGTATTGATGTAGAAGCTATTTTTCGTGGTGGCGATCAATCAACAACAATTCATTAATTGGTATGCCACGCGCGGTGTACCCGCTTGCGGGAGGTCAGCGTCTAAGCGCCGGGGAGGGTACACTGCTACGGCGCTTAGTCGTTTCAGGCGACGTCCAACAATTATCCAACAGCTTTAACGACAGTCTGCCAGTGAGCGTGATGATCTGCTGCTTTTCGCAACAGACCTGCTTTGGAGGGGCAATGCCATCAATCTGCTGTTAGCCGCCTGACCCGCACACCGGACACTTCGGATTCTTACGCAACTGAATCTCCCGCCACTCCATGGACAATCCATCGAGCAGTAACAAACGACCTTCAAGTGTACGACCAAAACCCGCCAGCACCTTGATTGTTTCGGCAGCCTGCACGGTACCAATCAATCCGACAATCGGTGACAACACACCGGTAAGCGCACAGGTATCTGCAGAATCTGATGTAGAGGAATACAGACAGCGATAACACGGTGCGTCCGGCTTGTGGCCGGCAAATACACTGACTTGTCCGTCAAAGCGGATTGCAGCACCGGATACCAGTGGTACAGCATGCTTCACGCAGGCCTCATTAACGGCAAAACGGGTAGGGAAGTTATCGCTGCCTTCCAGTACCACACTGCATTGCGGGACCAGCTTTTCCAGGGAGTCGGCATCCAATACTTCATCGACGGTGTCGATCTGAATGTCCGGGTTGATGGCGTTGCAGGTGGTGCGCGCTGACTGTGACTTCAATTCACCGATGCGACTGCTGTTGTGCGCAATCTGTCGCTGCAGGTTGGAGAGTTCGACGACATCAAAGTCTGCCAGAATTAATCTGCCAACACCGGCTGCGGCCAGATACATGGCAGCGGGGCTGCCAAGTCCGCCAAGGCCAACAATAAGTGCGGTGCTGTTAAGCAGTTTTCGCTGACCTTCCTCGCCGATCTCTGCAAGGTTGGTGTGGCGGCTGTAGCGGTCTTGTTGTGAAGGAGTCATCGCAGCGATTTAAGGTGAAATTTTCAGTAATTTTAATACGTGACGGGGTGTGCTGTTCTATCATACACAGGTGAACTTTCTGGCACATGTCTTTCTGGCTAACGGCGAACCTGACGCAATTGTTGGACAATTGTGTGGTGACTTTGTTCGCGGCTCGCAGCTGCACCACTACCCTCAGGCCATTGTGCACGGCATCCAAGTGCATCGTGCGGTGGACTCTTACACTGATCAGCACCCGCTTAATCGCGAGGCGCGAGAATTGTTCGAGTCACCCCATCGACGATATGCAGGGATAATCTGTGATGTTGTTTACGATCACTTTCTGGCGCTGGACTGGGATCAGTACAGTGATGTACCACTGGCCGATTATGCCGCGCTGGTCGATGAATCGCTGCAAAACCAGACGCATGTGTTACCCGAGCGATTACGCAATTTTATGCCTTATCTGCGTTCTGAAAAAATTCTGCAAAGCAACACAGATCAGGCGCATATTGAATTGACACTGAAGCGCATCTCTGCACGGCGTAAAAGTATGGCACCGCTCGCGACCGCCTCTGAATCACTGTGGCAAAACCGGGAAGCATTGCATCAGATCTTTAATCAGTTTTTTCCGGAATTGATCAATCACACGCGGCAGGTTCAACAGCAGGTGCGAACAGCAACACCCTCCGAAAATGCAGCCGACCACATGAAAGATCACATAAGCGACAAGACTGGCGGGCGCAGCGCCAATGACTGATTCACCAGGTAAAAAACCGCACAAAAAGCTTCCGCATCCGGACAGCGCCAACGCACCTCTGTATGCACAGCAGGGCGCAGATAAAAAGAAGTTAACAGGTTCAGCTAAAAAGGCTGCTGGTCACGCGGACAAACAGCACGATAAAAACAACGCTAAAAAAACCGCAAAGAAAGATACGCTGGAGTTTGACGACAAGTCGCTCTATATCAACCGTGAGCTAAGCGTACTTGAATTTAACAAACGGGTGCTGGCGTTGGCACGCGATGAAAAAATTCCGCTGCTAGAGCGATTGTTTTACCTGTGTATTTGCAGCAGTAACCTTGATGAGTTTTTTGAAGTGCGGGTTGCCGGCTTACAAAAACAGGCGCAGAGCGGTGCACACGGCACCGGACCTGACTGTCTGACCCCGAATGAACAACTGACTCAGGTTAGCCGCAAAGCGCACAGACTGGTGCGCCAGCAATACAAAGTACTTAATCAGGAGTTGCTGCCGGCGCTGGCGGCTGAAGACATTACGTTTCCAGTGCCCGAACAATGGAACAAATCAGTAGAGGACTGGGCGTGCAATTTTTTTGATGCAGAGCTGTTACCTGTATTGAGCCCGCTCGGGCTCGATTTGGCACACCCGTTCCCACAGCTTACCAACAAGAGCCTTAATTTTATTGTCAGTCTGAAGGGAAAGGATGCTTTTGGGCGGGACTCCGGTATGGCGGTGGTACGTGCGCCACGTTCGTTACCGCGAATCATTCCCGTGCCGCAAGCGCTTTCCGGCGGACACAATCAGTTTGTGTTGTTGTCAACAATGATTGAACACAACATGCAAAAGCTGTTTCCAGGCTTACAGACCAAAGGTGTTTACCAGTTTCGGGTAACACGGAACAGCGATTTATATCTGGCTGACGAAGATGTTGCAGACTTACGGCTGGCGTTGCAGGACGAACTCAACGCACGCGATTATGGTCAGGCGGTACGTCTTGAGGTAGATAAACGCTGCCCTGAAGGCCTTATTGATTTTCTGTTGCAGCACTTTGAGTTAAATAAAGACGATCTGTATGTCTGTGACGGCCCGGTAAATCTCAACCGCCTGCAACAACTGCCTAATCTGATTGACCGGACAGATCTTAAGTTTGCGCCTCATAAACCGGGGAATACTGAGCGTATCTCTTTTACCGGGCTGAGACAACAGGATGTATTGCTACATTATCCGTATCAGTCAAGTCAGCCGGTAGTGACACTTTTGCAGGCAGCAGCCAGAGATAAAAAAGTTGTTGCTATAAAGCAGACGCTGTACAGGACAGGTAGTGATTCAGCTTACGCAGACGCACTGATAGAGGCTGCGCAAAATGGCAAAGACGTCACCGTGATCATAGAGTTGCGAGCCCGCTTTGATGAACAGGCCAACATCGCACTTGCCACTCGTTTGCAGCGTGCCGGTGTGCAGGTGGTATACGGTGTGGTTGGCTATAAAACCCATGCCAAGATGATTCTGATTGTGCGACGCGAGAAAGGTAAGTTGTCGCGTTATGCGCATGTAGCCACTGGCAATTACCACACGGGTACATCACGCGTGTATACCGACATCAGCCTGCTTACGCACAACAAGGCAATCACCAGCGATATTCAAAAAATATTTAATCAATTGACAGGTCTTGGCAAAATGGCCAGCATGAAAAAAATGCTGCATGCGCCGTTTACCATGCGTGTCAATCTGATTCAGATGATTGAACAGCAGGAGGCACTTGCAAAACGTGGAGAGCCCGCTGTTATCAAAGCGCGGATGAATGCACTCAACGACCCTACGGTAATAAAGGCACTGTACAAAGCATCTTGTGCCGGTGTAAAAATCAAGCTGCTGATCAGAGGGATATGTGCTTTACGGCCCGGTGTTAAAGGAGTGTCCGAGAACATCAAGGTGTATGCGGTGGTCGGGCGCTTTCTGGAGCACTCCAGAGTGTACGTGTTTGGTGCTGGTCGTGACAGGCAGGTATTCATATCAAGCGCAGACTGGATGCCGCGCAATCTATATCACAGGGTAGAGGTAGCGGTGCCGGTGCTCGATATGTCATTGAAGAACCGCGTAGTACGCGAAACACTCGACTACTATTTCAAAGACAACCAGTTTGCCTGGTTGTTACAAAGCAGTGGAAGATACAAACGTCGTAAAACCGCGCGCAAGGCAGTGAGTGCCCAGGCCGCGCTAATAAATGAGCTTTCTGAGTAGCGCACTACATTGGCTGTTTGGTTTTCATATCTTGCTGTGTAACGAGGTTTCGGGTACCAGGTTTTCACTGTGTTGCCTCGCTCGGAGCCAGCAACTCGCAATCACGATAAAGCTGGTAAATACAATAAAATTCTGAGCAACGAAGAACCGTAAATACAGTTGTGGGAATATCATGTAATGCGCGGTGATGTACATCACACAGATTCCGCTTATACGGCAGACCCGATGTTCGAATTCGCTTATGTTTTTTGCGTTTTTCCAGATGAACAGTGTCATCAGTGAGCAGGAAACCGTAATCAGATACATTTTACTGATCCATCGTGGTGGATCGTACAATGCAGTCAGATATTCCTGAAATGTAAATGAGATGTTGCTGTAAATACTGGGGTGTGTGGCGGACATTTCGGAAATAAACGCAAAGTAGTAAAGGGTTTTCCATCCGTAACTGTCCGCCCAGCTTTGCACCAACAGGAATGCAGTGACCAGAAATGCGCCGCACAGCATGATGGCGGGATATCTTTGTCTGGGCTCGGTGAGCAGTAACAGAAACAGCATGAGTCCGGAAAAAATAAACAGATCTACCCTGACCAACACGGCGACGGCAATGATCGGCAGCAGCAAGCGGCTCTTGCGGGTGTAGGCAATACAGATTATGGCCACCCATAAAGATGCCAGGGAGTCGGCCAGTATTTGCTGCATAACTTCAAGCTCACGCGTGTACTTATAAAATAGCACGGGCATGGCGAATTGAAATACCGGATGAATGTGTTGGCGAAAACCCAACCATACAAGGATAAGGCAAATGCTGAATGCGGTTGCTGAGATAAGGTGGCCAGCTTCATAGATACCAATGCCCGATTTCCCGGCAAACGCCAGCATTGAGTTGAAGGTTACTCTTATCCGGTAGAAAGGCATCTGCTCAAGAAAAGCACCGGAGTCCTCATACATCACGGCGCGATAAGTATCGCCCTGGCTTATTTTGTGAAACTCTTCTTCTGAAATTTTTGCCTGCAGATCACCGTACACCTTGGTGTGTATGTCGGATTGTGGGGTGCCATTGAGTTTTTCAGCAGATGCGGCATATACCAGCATGTCCCATTCTGCCAGCGGGTGAGTAATGGCATAGGTGAAAAACAGTGCAGAACAGGCAATCATCCATATTGCGGCCGCGCGCTTCATCATGTCTATTGGTGCCAGAGTGTTGATCATGCGGTGATGCCCGCGGTGCGATACGTGGGCTTTGCCGACCATCTGGTATTGATCGCTTTTCTCAGTGGTTGTTCCAGTATATAAAATGACATGGCACCGGCAACAATTGACAGCAACAGGCCAACCGGAAGGCCACCGGGGATTGCGTAGGCGTACTCAAAAAAAGGCTGCTGCCACAAATAGATTGAAAAAGAACACGCGCCGAGCCACCGAAGCGCTTTGCTTTTTAGCATCGTTTTTGTGATGCCTTCGATTTCCTGCAGATGGTTAACCACAATACCCAGGAGAATGGGGGCGACGGTAAATCGCAGCGTTAACGGTGTACTGTAAATGTAGCAAGTGGGCACCAGCAACATCAACGCAATAATAAAAGGCGAGCGGATTTTCCAGTGATAGCGCCTCTTAATCAGCCCGTAGGCGGCAGAGAAAAACACGAAACTAATAGCGCTTTCGGTTCTTATGGAAAGCAGTTCGAATTGACTGACGGAGTTGTTGGAAAAATAATAGTACGCGATGGCTATTGATAGTAAAGCGACTACTCCCATCGCACATGCCGCGCTTCTTTTACCCGCAATGGTGATTGCCAGAAGGCTCATCAACATATAGGCATGTTCTTCAACATTCAGTGACCACAAATGTGCGGTTGAAGTTTGCGTCTCCCAGATATGCGGTGACTGTGGGATGTAGGTGCGAATGAATAGCAGCGAGGCTGGCAGTTCCATGGGTGCGATGGTGTGTGATTGCAGTGCTGCGAGTGTGAACAGACAAATGACCAGAAACAGTAATGCCGGAAATATTCGGCTGAACCTTCGGATATAAAAGTCCTTCAGAGAAATTCTTTTCTCAAAAAGAATAACGCTCATTAGCATACCGGACAGACCAAAGAACACATCAACACCCATGCGATCTTCATGTATCCACGAGAGATCAAAAAAATGCCCGCAGAGCACCAGAGCTATAGCCAGTCCACGCCAGCCGTCCCAGACAGCTATTCTGGCATCGGTCGCGTGACTGACAGGTTGTTGATTCGCCATAATTCTCCGGCGCGCTGCTGCCAGTGCTGTTGTTGTTATTGTGTCCGTCTAAGGCCCAGCATCAATGCGTCAGTTTACTGCCCACAAAAGTAAACTATCGCCCGTACTTACCATTTCTTGAACTCGGGCGGAAACCCGTGCATTGCCTGCTACCAGTAGACTGCAGGTACTTGCGGTGATTGATTTTGCAATTAACCTGATACCTGAAGCCCGCGTCTTTTGGGGGTAGTCCCGTTAGCAGCCGGCTCTGCGACCTGGTTACTAGTGGCGTTTACCGGTATTACCGATGGTCGGCACTGATAACTGCCAGTATTGTTAAACAACTGTCTGCACAACGCCAGAGTTATGTTTATTGTCGCTGTGTTTGTATCCCGATGATTAAGCCGGTATATCGCGCTTCGGGGTAGTATCTGTCTGCCACCACGGCCATTCTTTTTACTGTTTCAGCGTCTTACTGTTGCAGCGTCAGGCCTACAGAGCTTGATGCGGGGCAGGTACCTGGTCTCAGTAGGCACTATGTTCATCAGCTAATCACTATTTTAAGCGGCTGGTGGTCGGATGCTTCTGTTTGTGTGTTGACTTCTATTGCGGTCAGGGCATTCGCAACATCAGGTGTGGCAAAGAAATAGTCTCTGCAGTGCGGCCCTTCAGGCCATTGCACATGATCAAATATCCCGCAGGTCGGGTCATGCGGTGTGCTGCCCCGTGCCTGACGCCAGCAATCAAGCAACGGGTCCGGGTTATTAACCAGAGTTTGATAATCGCTGGAGTCAACAGTCAGGTTAAAGTCACCGCAATAAACAGCACTGGCGGTTTCTGTGAGTTGCAGAAACTGGCCTTCTCCTCCCTGTGGTGATGGCTGGTGAAATCTGCTGCAACTCTCTGAATGGTGCTGCGCCAGATACTGCACCTGTGCGGCACGTTGTCTGGTAGCAAAGTATTCCAGATGTGTGGTGACAACCCGCAGCTGGCCCTTGTTATAGGGCAGTACTATTTCAATGGCCTGTCGCGGCATGTGTTTGACGTGTGGAACTGCTGGCTGTGGTAGTTTGTGTTGAGTAATCTGTTCAATCGGCAGCCGGCACAATATCAGGTTGCCAAACTGCAGCCGGGTATTGTTATCCTGACGATCAATTGCCGCACCGAATACCGGGGTATGATGCGGAAAATAACGGGCTATCTCATCTGCCTGATTACTTTGAGATGTACACAGTACTTCCTGCAGGCAAATTACGTCTGCGTCTGAAAATGCTTTTATATCGGAGACTATGCGTTCTACGCTAACTGTTGCATCGACGCCTTTAGCCGCCTGAATATTCCAGCTCAGGATTTCCAATTGCAGCATGCTCCTGTCGGTATTGCAGGGGGTTGTGTGACGTACAAACCTGCACTAAGCGCAGTAATTATGCTGCAATCGATCTCTAAAACGTAGCGATAAATTGTTAACAGAACTGCCGCGATTATCCGGCGACAGTCACTGATAAAGGTAAAAGTCAGTTGGTCATTGAAAAGTATTGATCCGCATACCATTCACCCATCTGCCGAAGTCCTGCTCCGGTAAAGTGACTGCCGGGCGTTGTTGTGGCGGGCAGTCCTTCACCGGCAATACAGGCGGTCATAGGGTCGGTATCTGTATTTAGCGCACGCAAATGTTTGTTAACGCCGAGCGCTCTGATAGTCTCTCCACAAATAAACGGCTCTGCAGCAGAGTACCAGCTTTCATTGCGCAGATTATCAATCAACTGCGAGAGCTTTACCGGGTAGTAGTCATCCGGTGCGGGCTGTTCTACTACGGGATCTGAAGTACCATCAAATTGCCAGTCGGTTTCACCCTGATGCCATAAAACGCCGTCATAGGCTGATTTATGCGGCAGTGCGTTCAGTGCTTCCAGTGCCTTCTGTTGCACCCGCTGCATGCCTGCCGCCCCCGGGTTCCAGTTGCTGATTCCCATACCCGGTTCCGAGATAAGCACAAAGCCAATCACCCGGCTCGGGTCAAGCTCTGCCATTCGCTTACCGAAGTGCAGTGCGAAATTGTTATAAATAATGCTGCTGTGTGCCTCGGCATCGCCGGGTCCCGGGTATGCGTTGCGATCCCAGGTCTGGAATAACTGTGCTGCCTGCCAGCCATTGCTGGTGTAGGCAAATACTCTTGCATGCGGTGCATCCAGTGCAGGGTCTGTGAGTGTTTCGGCCCCCAGCGTGTTGGACTGCCCGGTAATCAGGATCAGATCGGTGATATCCGAAGGCTGGTGCACAATGCAGGATTCATTGTTCTCCCATCCCCAGCCATCGCCGTCGGGATCACTGTCGAGTTGATCGCAGTGGGGAGTAACGACCTGTTTGATCTTTTTTATCAGGCACGATTGATTATTCTCCCATCCCCAGCCGTCACCGTCCGGATCACTTAACGAACTGGTGCAAATCGGGTGAGTGGGTGACGTGTTGTCTGCATTACCGTTTTTTACGATACAAGATGCAGCGTTCTCCCAGCCCCAGCCATCCCCGTCCGGATCGCTGGCAGCGCTTTCGCAATACACGGTGTTTGCACTGAGTGTTTGTGATGTCAGTGCCGACAGCGCCAGGCCCAGTACCAGTGTTATTGCGCCTATCGAGAGAATTTTGTATTTGTTGCTGTGTGAAAGTGTGATGCAGTCTTTGCTGTTTAACTGATTATCCTGTCGAACCATCTTCCTACCCTGCTTGTTTCCACTTCAAAAGTACTAATAGAGGTCGGCGGGTGCAGTGCAGGCTTGAATGCGTCTTCAATCAACTGCCGGTTGCGATATACCGTTGTGTCCGGCGTTAACGACTATTACTCGTGACTGCTGTATCAAAGACTTTGCATGATATTGTCGGTGCATGGTGCGGATTTATACCTCCATAACGCAATCGGTGCCAATCATAAAAACACGATCTACGCTGGTGCGTTGAATCAGGTGGCCTCCGGTAAACAACCCAAATGCAGGTAGTACGGCAACCTGTTGCTGAAACCAGAATACTGGCGATTTTAAGCGGTTGCGTCTGCCAGCGGTGAGCTGCCAGGCCGGATGAATATGTCCTGCAAGCACGTAGCCGTTGTCGTGAGGTTCCGGCTCGTGTTTGTAGACAAACGGGGGGTCATGTATTTCGGTTTTCCAGACTAGTGCTTTTAACGTGTTGCCGCGTGCTTGCAAGCTGTCGTGGTTGCCGATTATTACCTGCAGGTTGAGTTGGGTTCTGGCATTGAGGAGCTGTGTTAAATGCTGTTGCCAGTTTTCGTCAGGTACAGGTGTGGAATGTAGCAGATCACCCAGAATGATAAGCCGCTCGGCACCGAAGTTGTCAACCAGTTGCATCAGTAAAGTGAAAGTGTCTTCACTGATGCCTCCGGGAATAGGAATGCCTGATCTGGCAAATGTCTGTTCCTTGCCAGCATGTATGTCGGCGGCAAACAGTGTTTTGCGTGCAGGCCAGTAAATGACTTTTTGCGGGTGTAGCAAAAGGATTTCTTCGCAACACTGTACCGTCGCAGTGCCTGAATAGAAACTATTCTCCATTGCGTTGCGCTAGTGAATGACCGGCTTCCTGTTCCAGTGTGGCAAGCATCCGCTCCACGCGGGTTTGAAAAGATTCAGAGCTTACAGTCTGCCCCTGTACACTTTCTGCCCACAGTGGAAAGGCCAGTGGTGTCAGACGCGCCGGATGTTCGATGTGCCATTTTTTTGCGTGTATAGAATCAAGGCACCTGGTGATGCGTTGTACTTCCAGTTGCTGTTCCAGTACTTCCCTTCGTGCCTGTTCCAGTAGCAGGTTGTCTGCATCGTAGTTTTCGAATACATCAAATATTAGACCGCTTGATGCCTGAACCTGTTTTGCAGATTTGGATCTGCCCGGGTAACCGCTGAAAACCAGACCGGCAATTCTTGCAATACCACGGAACTGGCGTCTGGCGATCTCACTGCTGTTGACTGATGCCAGTATGTCTTCAATCAGGTGTTCGGTACTGAATAAAGGTTGTAGTGAATCCCTGATGAGTGGCAGAAACTGCTCGAAAGATACCGGGCACTGTAGTTCAAAGCCGTAGTCGTTGACTTGTAGAGTCAGCGTTATTGAGTGTTGTTGTGAAAGCCGATAGGCCAGCAATATGGCCAGTCCTTCATGAGCCAGCCTGCCGGCAAAAGGGTAACAAAACAGACTGTAGCCTTCACGGGTTTGAATAAACTCCAACAGTAAATCATCGGGGCCGGGCAGCGCAGACCACTGTTGTTGCAGCTGCAGCATCTCGTTGATTGATTGGAGTTCCGGGGAGTCGACTGTTTGTTTCTGCCACGCGGTTAACGTGTCCAGCACGCTGTCGGCGAGTTCTGTAGAAATTGGCATTTGCGTTCCACGCCAGCGAGGGACTGATGTGCTTTTGCGTGTGGCCTTTTTTACCTGCGCCGTCATGTCCCTGACTCTGATTAACTCAAGGTGTCTGCCGGCAAACTGAAAGGTGTCACCCGGTTTTAATCGTGCAACAAAAGACTCTTCGGTGGTGCCAAGTTTTTTACCGCGCTGAAACACCACGTTAATCTGTGCATCACTAACAATAGTGCCTATGCCCATACGATGTCGCTGTGCGATGGTTTTGTCTACGACTTTATAGACGTCTTTATCAATGATCACTTTGTGGTATTGAGGGTATCCCTGTAAGGCTTGTCCGCCACGGGTGATAAAGTCCAGTACCCATTGCCACTCTGTTTCGCTGAGGTCTTTAAAGGCCTCGGTGGTTTTAACTTCGTCATACATCTCGGCAGAAGAAAATCCGCAACCTGCGGCAATGGTCACGAGGTGTTGGCTCAGTACATCGAGGGAGCGTTGCGGCGTGTCGCGGGTTTCTATTCTGTTTTCCTGCAATGCTATTCTTGCGGCGGCTATTTCCACCAGCTCAAACGCATGAGTCGGTACGCACACGACACGGGATACTGACCCCGGCTGATGACCGCTGCGCCCGGCGCGCTGCAGTAACCTTGCGATGCCTTTTGGGCTGCCTATTTGTACGACCTGATCGACCGGATGAAAATCAACACCCAGATCAAGCGATGAGGTACACACCACGCAACGAATGTCTCCGTTTCTGAGTCGCTCTTCTATTTGATGACGAAGCTTTAAATCAAGTGACCCGTGATGCAGGGAGATGCTATCGGGCTGTGTAGTACTGAGGTTTTGCAGTGCCTGATACCACAGCTCTGCCTGCGCGCGCGTGTTGGTAAACACCAGCGTGGTGTTGGCATTGTCGATAACGGCAGCAACCTGCTCGACAAGCTGCACCCCCAAATGCCCTGACCATCGAAAGCGCTGATTATCAGTGGGGATAATTGAATCTACTACCACTGACTTTGGTATCACGCCCTTTATGAGTGTGCTGTTGTGGTTGCCTGTTTGCGGACGGCCGATTAGTGCATCCATGGCTTCGGGGAGATTTGCAAGCGTTGCGGATAACCCCCAGATACGTAACTGCGGGCAGATTTTCTTTAACCGTGCCAGACATAACTGCAGTTGCACACCACGTTTGCTCCCCAGTAGTTCGTGCCATTCATCGACCACAATGGTATGCAACTTCGAAAAAACCTTTTCATCATTGGGATAACTCAACATGACGGACAGACTTTCAGGGGTGGTAATTAGCGCGTAGGGCGGTTTAGTTCGCTGGCTGGCGCGTTTGCTGTTGGTGGTATCACCCGTACGTTTTTCTATGCGTACGCCAGCCTCCAGCGCATTAGCGGCAGACTGCAGTTGTTCGCAGGTGTCTGCAGCCAGCGCGCGCAGCGGGGTGATCCACAGTACTTGCAGTGCTTCCGGTGGTTTGTTGCTGACCAGTGCGTGCTGCACCGCACCCAGCCATGCGGCCAGTGTTTTTCCGCTGCCTGTGGGTGAGTGAATCAGTCCCGATTGCCCGCTGTGCCACGCCGTCCATGTATCACGCTGGAAATCGAAAACCTGCCAGTTGTTTTTGTTAAACCACTGTTCTGTTCGTAAAACAGCAGCTTCGATATCTGCGACCGGTTTATGTGTTGCGGTTTCGCTACTGGCTGCCGGTGATTTGACTGGAGCCCTTTTTTTAACAGTGGCTTGTTTACGCTTCTTACGCAACTGTGCTGTCAGATCCCCGGGGCGTGCCGGATTGACTTTGCCGGTGATTTTTCCCTTGTGTAAATGCAGGTCAGTCACGGCTCAGTTGTCTTTGGTTGTGATTAATTGTTGTATCTGGGCAAGGGTGTCTGCATCTTCAGGGCTGAGATCCTGCCGCCATCTTGCAATGCGTGGGAAGCGCACGGCTATGCCGGACTTATGTCTGCTTGACGCATTAATGCCTTCAAATGCCAACTCGAAAACCTGTTCTGTGACCACAGAGCGTACCGGCCCGAACTTTTCAACGGTGTTTTTTCGTATCCACTTATCAAGCGTTGTAATTTCTTTATTGGTGAGTCCGGAGTAGGCCTTGGCAATCGGCACCAGTGTATCGTTTTGCCAGACGCCGAATGTGTAATCGGTATACAGGTTTGAGCGTTTTCCATGTCCGGCCTGGGCGTATAACAAAACTGCATCAACAGTATAGGGCTCAACCTTCCACTTCCAGTACTGTCCGCGTTTGCGACCGGTGTGAAATGCTGCATTGCGATGTTTCAGCATCAGGCCTTCCACGAGTCTTTGTCTTGATTCACCGCGCAGCTCGGCAAGCTGTTGCCAGCTCCTGGCGTTTACCGGTTTTGATAAGTGCAAATCGTTGGTGTAAGCCGACAGTAGTTCAGTGAGTACGGCGCGGCGTTGATAAAGCGGCTGCTGGCGGATATCTTGTCCATTGTGTTCCATGCAGTCGTAGGCAACAAACACGCAGGGTACTTCTGACAGCAGTTTTTTGCCGACGGTTTTGCGGCCAATGCGACGTTGTAGTTCACTGAATGGCAGAACACCTTCGTTGTTCCAGGGCAGTATTTCACCATCGAGTACCATACCGTCCGGCAGAGCACCGATGGCGTCAGTGATATCAGGAAACTTCTTTGTGATCAGCTCTTCTCCGCGTGACCAGATAAATAGTTGCTGATCTCGGTGTATCAGCTGGGCGCGAATTCCATCCCATTTCCACTCTGCTATCCAGTCTTCAATCGACCCCAGAGCATCTGCTTCATCTTCCAGTGGTGAAGCCAGACAAAACGGGTAGGGGCGGGAGATATCTGCGCTGCCATCATCTTCACTGATCAGTGCGTGCCAGAAAGAAGTGTCCGGAGTCCACTCTCCCATCAGTCTGTGCAGGATGACCGTGCGTGGTAAATCTGCATGCTGTGCGACGGCACGTGCCAGCAACAACTGTGATACACCGACACGTAATCCACCGGTAAGCAGTTTATTAACGATAAAGCAGGTGCTGTAGTCTTGTGTTTGCCACCACGTAGTGATGATGGATTTCTGTAAGTCTTCGGTTTCACCACTAAGTGCCTGCAGTGCTGTGACCTGTTCTGCCAGAGTCATTGAGTTTTCGGACTCTGAAGGTTTGGCAATTAGCAGCGCGATGGTCTCTGCAAGGTCTCCGACGTTTGCATAGCAGTCTTCTACCAGCCACTCCGGCAGGTCGCTGCACTCTGCCAGCCAGCGCCTTAGCAGCGACGCACCAATCAGTCTTTTCAGCCGTCGGCCGGATAAAAAGTAAACTGCCCATGCGGCATCTTCTGCAGTAGCATTGTTGAAGTAGGCTGCCATTGCAGCCACTTTGGCGTTGGTTGATGTGGTTTGATCGAGCGTTTGGTACAGCTGGCTAAAGGCTTTCATACAGCGTCAGACACGTCGCTTTCGCCGTCGGCGTTATAGCGGGTGGTAAGCTCTCGCGCGTCAATCCCGCGTTCCTTTAATAGTCTGATCAGTGCGCCCGCCTGCCCGTGTGTGGTCAGTACTTGTCTGGCGCCTGTTTCTTCTATTGTGCGCAGCAGTCCGTTCCAGTCTGCATGGTCTGAAAGTACAAAACCACGGTCGTAACCGCGTCTGCGCCTGTTGCCCCGAACCCGCATCCAGCCACTGCAAAAGCCGGTGCCGGCTTTAGGAAAGCGTTGTACCCATCGGGATCCGCTGGCACCGGGTGGTGCAATAATAAGTTCACCGTTGTAACACTTCCTTTTATCTTTAATATCAACTGCACACGTTGGCAACATGCTGACCCCCGCTTGTCGATAGATGTCAGTTAACGGCGTGACGGCCCCATGTAGATATACCGGCAGATCAGTGTACTGAGTAAGTTCGCTCAGCACGCGCTGTGCTTTTCCGAGTGCGTAACAAAACAGAATGGCCGGCCTGTCGGCTGCACGCATAGATTGCCACCACTGCCAGATTTCCGCGGCTACGTCGCTTCCCGGCTGCCACTGATAAACCGGTAGTGCAAAGGTGGCTTCGGTGATAAAGGTATCGCACGGCACCAGCTCAAATGCTTCGCAGCTGGGATCGGGGTCACGTTTGAAATCACCGGTAAATACCCAGACTTCACCGTTGTGTTCAACACGCACCTGCGCAGACCCCAGAACATGGCCGGCAGGGTGCAGGGAAACGGAGGTGTCACCCAGCTGGAACGGCTGGCCGAACTCGACGCCGCGAATGTCTATGTCGTCGCCCAATCTCTTTTTAAGCAGTGCAACGGAGCTTTTGGCGGCGTAGTAAACCTCTGCGACCCGCCGTGCGTGATCGGCGTGGGCGTGGGTAATCACCGAAATACGGGTGGACTGGTACGGATCAATGGTAAAGCCGCCGGCCGTGCATTCAAGCCCGCGATTTGTCGCCTGAAGTAACGGATTGTTGGTGGCAGTGGCAGCCATTGGCAACGGTTTTTTTACTGTTTACGAAATTACGTGCAAACAGGTCTTATGGATCGGTCAATGGTTTGTTTATTAGTCAGCGCCGGCATTAAATTCAGCGGAGGCCTTTAGTGCTCTTTCGGCACGAGATGATGCGCCCGGATGACTCGAGAGATAGTTTTTGGTTTCGGTGGTTTGCGAGCCGCCGATTTTGGTAATGATGGTGGCGAAGTGCTTCGGGTCAATGCCAAACTCTGCCATCCGTTTAAATGCAAATTCATCTGCGGCCGATTCGTTCTTACGTGAATAGCCACTGTGAATCAGGAAAATCGGTACAGCGGTAATCAGCTCGCTCAGGCCACTCATTTCACCGAGGGTGAGAGAGACTGTAACGGACGTGGCGGAAGCACTTATTGCCTGTTGCATGCCGTGGTGTTCTTCAACGTGGCCGATTTCATGCAGCAGCACTGCTTCGAGTTCTCCCGGCCCTGCTATTTGCACGAACGCATCGGTGACAATGATTTCACCGGAAGGCAGTGCCATGGCGTTGGGAAGACTCACACCGTCAAATGACATATTTCTAAAATACAAGCGGTAGTTGAATTCGCTGTTTTCAATTTGGCTAACCAGGTTATTGAAACTTTCAGACACCTCGTCTTGTCTGTGTTGGCTGAGCTTTGAAGGGGTAAACAACACTTTATCCAGTGTTGCTATAGCACCTTCGGAAACCAGTTCATGCGCAGACACCGGTAGCCGGTCGGCAATGTGGTACGACGCTGCGGGTAATCCCCATCTAAATAATGCAAAAACCGCGAAACCGATTAATGCGAGTGCAACCGGAATAAAGCGCCAGTGGCTTTCAAGCGCATGTAAAACTCCGCCCACGCTGGCTTGATGATTAATTGCGCGGTCTATCGACTGGTTGTCTGTGGACTCAAAGGTAGCGCCATCAGGCCATTGAATACGTCTTGCGATATTTCCGAGTCTGTCGCTAATTGAAAGTTCTTTAATGTCTCCGGCTCTTACCGGTAGTGCGTCGCACTGCAGTGTGTATCTGCCATTGCCAAGTTCAAGTGTGGCGTTGTGTCGCGTTGACACATGGGCTTCAAAGAACTGTCCGTTGACTGTTACCATGGTTGTTGTTTCTGCTTAACAGCTTTGCGTGATTTTTGATGTTGCTTTAAATTAGTGTGAGCCTTGACCCTCCCCGTGGGGAGGGTTTGGTGGAAAGGGGAGGCGTGCTAGAAACCCGCGGCAATATCCATATCAAAGGCATCACCAATCTCGTCACCGACAGCAGACACCTGATAACCCTGGTCTGCAACAAACTGATCTGCATTGTGACTGGTCGTAACCTGTGTGTGGTTTGCCATAAAGCGTGCTTTGCGAATCGCGGCCCATGGATAACCCAGCCCGAGAGTCAATACGATCAACAACAGATTAGTCAACTCCAGACCCCACAGCTTTATCGTGGTCACGTTGGAGTTAAGATTGAACTTCCTGTCGAGTGTGGTGTTGTTCAATTGATAGTTTCTTACCCGACACGCGATGTAGGCCTTTATTAGCGTGCTAACCGGTATTAGTACGAGGTACAGCGATCCGAGTAACCCATATGCCGCCAGGGAATCCGGGTTTGCCAGTGCCTCGGGATCAATATTTACAGTTTCTGCGAACAGAGTAGCCGCGCCAATGGTAATCCCGCCAAGCAGGATGAACAAACCAATTGAGAGTGCGATTGCTTTGTAATAAACGCTGGCATATCGCCCGGCAGTTATACCAGTTGAAAACTGTGCGGTACCGTACAGGCTGTTATTGAGTGAATACCTGGCGAGTTTGCCGAGTATCCACGGTGCCATTGCATACAGTGTAAACACTGCAACAGGCAGGAAAAAGAATGCCTGACCCTGAGTTATTACTCTTGAGTAAAACAGTGCAACTGCGATTGTGCCAATAAACAGCACTGGTATAAACGGCATTAATATAATGTACTCGTAAAACTTCCATGCTTTGCCGGAAAAGCCAAAGCGAATATTTCGGTAGCTGCTCATGCGTGCATTGAATTGCCTTGAGCGACAGAGTGCCCACGGCGCCAGAACCGCAATCAGGCCGTAGCCGGCCAACGCCACTGCGATTGAAAGTGATTCACCAAAAGCAATCATTAATATTAATACCAGACCGATTAACCTGCCAGGCAATAGCTGTTTACCAGTTGCGTGGTACTCAAATGCACTGCCATCAAGCACCGTGTTGCCATAGAAATAACGGCGCGTACGTACCTTGGCCCATGCCGAGTAAATGTACAGAGTGACAACGGTTAAGAGAATATTAACGATCCAGATACGAAAATATTCAGAGCCACTGCCTGTGAATTGCAACTGATGCTGTGTGTTTGTTGTGGGTTGGTCATGCATTGCTTGTACTCCTTTTCCTTACTTCACACTGATCCGGGAAATTACAAAATGTTGACCGGTTAGCGTACCGATCGTGACAAGTGTCGGGTAAGTAACGACAGTTTACTTTTCTTCCTTATTGTCAATTGTGCAAAACGGTGGGTTCATCACTCGGCCGGAAGTCATAGACAACATGCCTTTTTCAGTATACCGCCGCACCAGACTTGATACATGACTTTACTTGAAATAAAATGTCATGACAATAACATGTGCTGGCGTCGGTTAATAAGACGTCTGCAATAAAACAGGTGATTTTTCGATGGTCGTGCGTGCTCTGTGTGTTTTTGCTGTTGTATTAGGTGTGTTGTGGCTTCCAGTTAGTCAAGCGCAAACTCCCGGTGGCGCCTGTATTGATACAGATGGAGATGGATGGGGTTGGGATGGTGTCGGTTCCTGCCGGATCGGCGCGTCACCTGACGGTGTCTGTGTCGACACCGATGGTGATGGCTGGGGCTGGGATGGTCTGGAGAGTTGCCGAATTGCGCCGGCACAGTGTATCGATGATGACGGCGATGGCTGGGGATGGGATGGCAGTGAGTCCTGTGTTGTCTCCGGCGATGACGAATGTACGACTGCGCAATGTCAATTGGCCACTACCAACTACTGTATCGACACCGACGATGATGGATACGGCTGGAACGGCACGCAGAGCTGCGATCTGGTCTATGACGAATCGGGTGTGTGTATCGATGCCGATGGGGACGGATGGGGGTGGACCGGAGATGCATCTTGTTACATCACAGTGAGTGATGAATGCATAGACCCCGATGGGGATGGCTGGGGCTGGAACGGTTATCAGTCCTGTACGGTTGAACCGCCGGAGACTCCAACAAAAACCTGTGACATAAATGGTGAGGCTGTTGCTACCATGCTGCCACAACATGAGTGTGATGCGCTCATGGCTTTTTACTACAGTACCAATGGTCCCAACTGGGAAGACAGCGACTTTGCCACGGCTACCGATCCTTGCACATGGGATGATGTTTACTGTGAGAACAACTCGGTCAGTGTCATCGCGCCTGCGGCGAGTTTGAAAGGCAGCTTGCCGGCTAATCTCAATGACCTTACCGGACTTAAAGTACTGGTGCTTCCCGGTAACGAGTTGGTTGGTACTATTCCCGATTTAAGTGCTACTTCTCTGTATCACCTGGACCTTCAATCCAACCAGTTTAGCGGGTCAATTCCGGTCAGTCTTGGAAACATACCCACACTAACGGTACTGGCACTTTATGGTAACGATCTGACGGGTTCTATTCCGTCTGAACTCGGGGATCTGACCGGGTTATCGGTGTTGGGTCTGGCAGACAATAATCTCTCGGGAGTGATTCCTGAATCTATAAACAATCTGACGGGTCTCGGCTCTCTGGATCTTTATAAAAATAATCTGACGGGACCGCTGCCATCAAATCTCAGTAGCTTCTCCAGGCTTGGTTATCTACGGGTTTATGAAAACAACCTGTCCGGGTCGCTTCCGGAAAACCTTGGAAACCTTACAGCACTGGTCAGGCTTGAGCTGCAAAGAAATCAGTTCAGTGGCGGTATTCCTGCGTCAATCGTAAACCTTACTGAACTTGAATGGCTTAACCTCAACAGTAATCAGTTCAACGGGCCTATACCAGATGAAATCGGCAACCTCGCCGCACTCGAATACCTTTACCTGGCACACAATGAGTTATCCGGTGAGATACCTGCAACCGTCGGGCAACTTCAATCGCTGATTGATTTTAACGTCTTTGCAAACAAGCTGACAGGCAGCATGCCGCGCGGTATTGGTGATCTGCAGTTCTTACAGATTCTGGATCTTGCATATAACAATCTGACGGGTCCGATCCCCGATACGTTTTATAACCCGGAGCTATGGAGCATTCACCTTTCACGCAATCAGCTTAGTGGAGAAATCCCGGCTTCATTGGCCTCGTTGCCGCAGTTGAACGAACTGAACATCGAATACAACCAGCTTGAAGGGAGTTTAGATCCACTGGTTAACGTCATTGATACATTGTGGGATGAAACTTCATTCAGCGTTCATGGTAACGGTTGTTTTACCGCAACAGATCCCACAGTGGTTAACTGGCTTCAGATATATGAGCCTGACTGGGCGGATGGATGTAATTAGTCTCTTTAGTGCCGGTAATTTAGCAACAGCTGGCGCGTTTTGCTACGCCCGGTCGTTGTTTTGATGTAGTGTTGGTGTCTGGTAAAAACATCAGGTTACACCGTTGATGAACAGACATCTGATAAGACAAGCTATTGTCCTGCCCTTTGCATTGGTGGTTGCCTTACTATGTGCAGCTCAGGTTGTTGCAGCAGCGGGTGATAATCGGCGTGATATCGAACTTGCGATGTTCAAACAGCTTGCCGGTGCAAAAACGGAAAGCGCCGGACGGCTGGCTGAGAGTGTGATCTGGGAGCACTGGTTTGATCAGTCGCCAACAGCTGAAATTCGCGGCCTGTTAAATAAAGGCAGGGAGCGTCGCGAAGCCTATGATTATGCCGCTGCGGAAGCATACTTTGATCAGGTAGTTGACGGCGCCCCGGAATATTTCGAGGGGTATAACCAACGGGCTTTTGCAAGGTTTTTAAGGGAGAACTACGACGGTGCCCTGGCTGATCTTGAAAAAACACTGGAGCTGAACCCGGATCATTTCGGCGCGCTGTCAGGGATGTACCACGTGTTGCGTATTCAAAACCGCCATGAAACAGCAATGAAAATGTTGCGGCGTGCAGTGACTATTCATCCGTGGATACAGGAACGTGGCGCCTTGCCTAAGGCATTGTGGCCGGAGTCTTATCGAAAGTTACATGAGCCTGGTCAGGAGATTTAAGGGTTATCCCCGGTCGCCTTGTAAATAAATGCGGGTTAAGCATCTATCGCTGAAAAGTGATTGGTCAGATGCATGGCATGTGGCTGTTCATACTGTGCTTTAGACAGATTGCCGTAAGCAAAGTGTGGCTGTAAGTCCGGTGCCGATTGTTGAAACAATGCGATGGCGTTGTCCAGTCTGATCAGTGCAGAAGCCGGATTGTCTGCGGTGTCGAGTGCTGGTGATGGAAACCAGTTGGTTGTCAGGGAGAACATGAAGGCAGCACCCGCTCAAAGCGGTTGCTATTTGGCGTCGCTCCACCAGTCGTGTTGTGGCAGCTCTGTTAGCGTAAAAGTCTGACCTATAACGGGCGTTGCTATGGCGACACCAAGTGACTTTGCTTTGGTGGTAGCGCGATTGATCGGGTCTTTCCAGCCGTGTTGTGCCAGATCAAACTTGCCCCAGTGTATGGGAAAGTAGACTTTGCTGTTTAAGTCTACAGATGCCTGTACTGATTCTTCCGGCATCATATGGATTTGTGTCCAGTCTTTACTGTAAGCGCCGTTTTCCATAAAAGAAATATCAAACGGTCCGTAGTCTGTAGCGATTTTTTTCAGATCTTCAAAGTAGCCGGTATCACCACTGAAAAATACTTTGCCGGTTGGTGATGTAATGACCCATGACCCCCACAGGGTTTTGAAGCGGTTGGTAAAACCGCGGCCGCTGAAGTGTCTCGCCGGTGTCATTGTGAATTGCGTGTTGTCGATAGATTCAGACTCATACCAGTCGAACTCGGTAATTTTACTTTGCGGTACGCCCCATCTCAGCAGGTGTGCGCCCACGCCAAGTGGCACCAGAAAACGGGTAGTTGACGGTTCGAGTGCTGCGATTGCCAGGTGATCAAGGTGGTCATAGTGATCATGTGAAATGACTACAACATCAATAGCGGGAAGAGATTCAAGTGCTGGCGGGTGCTGGATGGGGAATGGTTTACCAAATACGGGTATCGGTGAGGCCCGGTTAAATACCGGGTCAGTCAATACCACCAGTGAGTCTGTTTTGAACAGTATGGTTGAGTGCCCAAGCCAGACATAGCTACCGGGATTGAATGCGCTACTGTCGAACTGCTGTGATGGCAGTGGTGCAGCAGGGTTTTTATCAGCTGCAGGGAACAGCCATGTGGCCAGATCCATCGGCTGTGATGGGTCACGGGTGCTGATTTGTGTGTCGGTTAAATTTCGAAAACGACCGTTGTGATAATTGGGTGAAGCTTTAATCCTGCTCAGAGTATCGCCGGACGGGTTTGCGCCGAAGGTTGGCGCCAGGTACAAAAAAGCGACAATCGCAAGTGCGAGCGTTGCGACCAGTACGAGTAGGTACTTGCCAACTCGCAGAAACAGGCGAAAAATGCGGTTTATCGTCATAGCTTGAAAGGGTCGTGTGACACGGTTTGCGAACCTGCTGCTGTGGTATTTCAGTGTGGTACAGTCTGAATAACTGCAGCCGTTATACGCGGCGGAAGTTGCGCCGAGAAAAAATAGAACAGCCAGGCGCGTGATGGAGAATTCATGACGTACAAGACAGATTCTATTGTGTCACGATATATCAGCTCGCTGAAGCTGTGTATGTATTTATTGTTGCTGGTCACGGTGCAGGCGCCTGCTCAGGCTGAAGCCAGCCAGACACTGTGGAAAATTGCTGAAGAGCCCTCCTGGGGCAGTCAGGCAGAAATCGTTTCTCCGGAAAACGAATATGCAGTGGGTGGCCGTTATTATAACGTGGCGGAGACACACAGCCGTTTTGAGAATGACCCGGCCGAGTCCCTGGCGTACGAAAGATATGTCTACTCCATTAATAACACCAGCGGACTTGATCAGAGTGATGCGATAACCATCGAGTTTGATCCGCTCTATCAGCATGTGTTACTGCACAAGGTGCAATTACGGCGCGGTGACAGCGTAATTAATCAGCTAAGCGCTGACAACGTGCAACTGCTGCAACGTGAAACTGAACTCGAATCCGGCTTATACGATGGTATGCAAACCATCCATATCCTGCTGCACGATCAGCGTGTTGGTGATCAGGTCGAATATAGCTACTCGGTGGTTGGCAGAAACCCGGTGTTTGGCAGCCATGTATTCGGATGGGCGCGCCTGCAGGCTGGAGTACCGGTGGGTAATTACTACTACCAGTTGCGCTATCCGAAGTACAAACACGTGAATTTCAAAACCTATGTTAATGAACCGGAGGTAACAGAGCGGGTTGCCGGTCAGTATAAAGAAGTGACATGGCAGGAAATTCATACCGAAGCCAGTCACTATCAGTCAGACACTCCCTATAGTTTTCTGGCGGAAACCTACGTGCAGTACAGTAGCTTTAAAGACTGGCAGTCAGTCGCGCAGTGGGGTAGCCCCCTTTATGAGCTGCCTGGCAGCGCAACCCCGTCTGTGGCCGCAAAGGCAAATGCAATTAGAGCACAGTGGTCAACGGCTGATCAGCAGGTTAACGCGGTCATTAATTTTGTGCAGGATGCGATTCGCTACACCGGAATAAACTCAGGTATTGGCGGTTATAAGCCAGATACGCCTGAGGAAATAATCAATCGCCGCTATGGTGACTGTAAAGACAAAGCGGTGTTAATGATTGCGCTGTTGCGGGAGCTTGGTGTTGACGCCTTTCCCGTACTTGTGCACAGCAAAGACGGTGAAGCACTGCCCGACTATCTGCCGTCTCCGGATGTGTTTAACCATATGATTGTCAAGCTGCCATACCAGGGTAAAGACTACTGGGTTGATGGCACCATGACATTGCAAGGCAGCACCGTGCAGTCGCTGGCGCAGGGTAACTATCATAATGCGCTGGTTGTCAATGACCACGCTGGTGATCTTGAAGCCTATACCTTAGATGCAGCAGAGCAACCTGAGAAAGAAATTCTTGAGCAGTTTCGTTTGCGCCACAACGCAGACAGTAAAGCTACATTGCTAACAGTGAAGACAACCTATCGAGGCGCAGAAGCCGAGTACAGACGTCAGACCCTGCAAAGCGAGGGAGCGCAGGAGCTGCAAAACAGTTATTTGAACTACTATCGCAACCGCTATGGGGTGGTTGAGATCGCCGCCCCGTTAGAGGTTACTGACAATCGCGCGGAAAACACGGTTATTATTACC
The DNA here is from genome assembly GCA_937931165.1 of uncultured Granulosicoccaceae bacterium. Taxonomy (GTDB): domain Bacteria; phylum Pseudomonadota; class Gammaproteobacteria; order Granulosicoccales; family Granulosicoccaceae. The sequence goes on along the minus strand of CALHCI010000084.1, from coordinate 55,830 downwards.
GAGCGATATGATATTGCAGAAGTATGGGTAGAGACAGACGAGGAAGGTCTGTATGAACTTGAATTTGTCGCAGACTCGATTTACGAAAATCTGACCCTGCCGTCTGATCAGCGGCGCGTGCAGCCGCTGGCGCATCGCCATCCGGTTTCAGTGTTGCATACTATCTCGGTGATGCTGAACGAAGGCTGGGCCATGGGTCCTGATGAAGTAACTATAGATAATGACTTCTTCAAATATCACAGTTCAGTGCAGGTGAATGGCAAAGAGTTGTTGTTATCTTACGGCCTTGAATCGCTGCAGGGCGTTGTGCCGGTTAAGCGTGCCAGAAAATACATTCGTGATCTGAAGCGCGTACGCAACGACGCTTACTATACCGTGGAGTTTTCTTTGCCTGTGGGCACGGAGCCGCTTTACTTCCTTGAAAACCAGCTCACTGATATCGGCTCGTGGTTCAGACGCAATGCCGAGCTGATGGCTGACGGTAAAGAAGCGGCAATCGATGAATAGCGGGTATGGTTACATGGTGTTCCGCTGGTCTGACACCGGCTAGGAAGCGGACCATGCTACGCTCAATACCAGGTAGACCAGGAGCTCAGTCAGAGAATTGACCGCGCCCAGCACATCTCCGGTAACACCGCCGATTTTCCTTCGTAAATACCACTGTGCGCTCCATACAAAAAGCACTACAACGGGTATGACAATGGCTGCACGCCAGCCCAGAGCGATAATGGTGACCGCCAGTGTGACTGCCGAGGCGATGACCAGTTGTTGCTGGTTAACGGTAGCGGCAAAAGGTTTTCCGGTGCCTTCCTCACGAACGTAGGTGTTGTTTTTTATCAATGGCAATGAAGTGAAGCGCGCAATAACATGTGCGGCGACCAGCGCGCCAACCATAGTGACAGAATGTATTTGAGCGATACTCAATACTTTGGCCAGCACGACAAACAGCAGCAATACACTGCCATAGGTACCGATGCGACTATCACGCATAATTTGCAGTTTGCGGTTTACGTCAAATGCACCGCCAAGCCCGTCAGCAGAATCTGCCAGTCCATCTTCATGAAACGCCCCGGTCACCAGGATTGCTGCACCAACTGCAAGTAATGCCGCGATGGTGTCTGACCAAAGTGCTGCACCCAGATACCAGGTCAGGGAGGCAATAGCGCCGACTACAATGCCTACAACCGGAAAGAATACGGTGCTGGCAGCGAGTTCTGCTTCAGACCAGCGCAGCCTGCCTGGTGAAGGCAGTCGCGTTAAGAACATCTGTGCGACGAAGTAGCGATTAACCAGTGGGTGCATTTTAATGGCTTTCTTTGGTGACACCAGCATCATCGAAGGTCGCCATATCATTGATGATGGCACAGGCGCTTCTTATTAACGGTACCGCTAACGCCGCGCCCGAGCCTTCACCCAGTCTCATATCAAGCTGTAACAGTGGTGTTGCCTGTAGTTTTTCTAATGCCAGCTGATGTCCGGGCTCGGCAGACTGGTGGGCAAAGATCAGATGTTCACGGACTTGCGGGTTTATATCAACCGCACAAAGTGCTGCGGCCGTGGTGATGTATCCATCGACAACCACTGCAGTATGAGTGCCGGCAGCTTGCAACATGGCACCAGCGAGTGCAGCAATTTCGAACCCGCCCATGCATCGCAATACATCTTTTGCATCTGTTGAAGTGTGCTTTTTCAGTACCTGGCTAATAATCTGCGTTTTATTGGCAAGTGCCTGATCATTGAGGCCGGTACCGCGGCCAACGGTATCACTGGCGTTGGCGTTGCAGAGTGCCGCGACTATAGCCGCGGCAGATGTGGTGTTGCCAATGCCCATTTCACCGGTAACTACCAGTGCAATGTTGTTGTCTTGTGCGCGTTGCATGGCGTCCTTGCCAATGGTCAACGCTTGTTCAAGCTCGGGCTGTGACATGGCGGTTGTATTTAGCATGTTGGCTGTGCCGTTTGCTATTTTTTCGGTAACCGTGCCTTCAACCGGGTCTCCGGTAACGCCGGTGTTAATGACTTCGAGTTCAATGTTATGCAAGTTACACAGTGCATTTATGGCAGCACCGCCTGCAGTAAAGTTAAGCAGCATCTGCCGGGTTACTTCCTGCGGAAAAGCACTGACACCTTCTTGTACAACACCGTGATCGCCAGCAAAAATTAACGCACGTGCCGAGTCTGTACAGGGTGTATCAGTATGTTGAATAGCACTGATTTGTGCAGCAACCGATTCAAGTGTGCCGAGGGAACCCGGTGGCTTGGTTTTCTGATCGAGCACCTGAGTTGCCGCTTGCAGTCGTTGTGTAAATGCCTGGCTGTACATGGCGGTAGTCTTCAACTGTGGGGCGCGCATCATAGCCTGCCAATCGATTATCGCGGTAGTCCTGTCTTAAAGTTTCGACTATTGCCAATGCAGAGTCGTGGTCAGTAACGTTGTCTAAGAGGATAAGGTGCAAGTCAGACAGCCATGGTACCGTCATTGTGATTCGGGCATCAGTAATCAGTCATATTTTACTTGATAGTCACTGGTATTTGGTCCACACTCCGGCGACTGTCGGTCCAGTAGGACAGCCAATTGCTATGCAGGCGGCTGTGGGGAACGGGGTACTGCCTGAGCGGATACGTTCAGCCAGGCAAAAGCCCAGACTGCCCTCGCAACTGTAGACGGAGAGCGAACATTCAAGGGAATTTCCCAGCCACTGGCAACATTGCGTTGTCGGGAAGGCCGAATGTAAGCATTGACCCGTGAGTCAGGATATCCACCGACAACGTTAACGTTCTTGCCACGCGAGGTGCCTGGCGGAGTAGTGGACTTTCCCTTCTCTAAAAGCGCCCGCGTCTGAACACTGCCGAGTGGGCTAGCTTTGAAACCGTCTGGTTTACACAATAAACTGCTGCAGTTCTGCACTGCGTCTGGCTTGTACTTGGCGTGCAGTGGCAGCGTTGTGGCCGCTGATCTTGGTGTGATTGAAATCGTGGCACCGGTACAGAATGCGGTCACACCGTTCGAGATTGGTGATGTGCCCTCCGGGGAATTTACCGGCGTACACGAAGTGATCGAAAAAGAGGCGCTGCAACAGGCCGGCAGCTCGCTTGCTGAAGTGGTTGCCGAAAGCAGCGGGGTGCAGTTTCGACAAAGTGGCGGCATTGGCAGTTTTTCAACCGTGTCACTGCGAGGCTCAACTGCCGAACAGGTCAATGTCTATCTCGATGGTATTTTACTGAACGAAGCTTCAGGTGGTGGTGTTAACCTGAGTCATATCGAGTTGATGCAGGCTGACCGTGTAGAAGTCTATCGCGGTGCGGTGCCGGTGCAATTGGGTAATAGCGCTATTGGTGGTGCGGTAAACATTACCACTAATCGTGCTACAGCCAATCCATCCACCCGGTTGCTGGCAGGGTTTGGATCGTTCGGGTCGGCAAGGGTCTCCGCGTCTTATGCGGGGCCGTTACAGTTTTTGAATGAGCAAAGGCTGGTTGCGTCATTTACGCATCGGCAAAGCGATAATAACTTTTCGTTTGTTAATGATAACGGTACGGTGTTTAACACTGCTGATGATGAAAAACAGCAACGCAACAATGCAGCAACACAAAGTACCTCGGGGTTTTTGAAAAGCGGCTTTACGCTGAGTGGTGGCAACAGACTCGAGCAGGCAATACAAATAGACAGTCATCTGCAGCAGATAGCGGATTGGCGTAACACGGCCAGTGGTAGTGCGTCGCTTGATACAGACTCTGTTCAATGGCGCTCAACACTTAGCCGGACAGCTGCTGCAGGTCACTGGTCTTCCAGACTCGGGGTGCACTACAGTGCCAAAGATGAGCTCTACGATGACAGCCAGGGTTCTATTGGTCTGGGTAATCAGCAGATATTGTCAAACACACGCGTGCTGGGGGGGACGGGCTATTGGGAAAAGCTGACCGAGGGGCGTTCACTTTCGTTTAATCTCAAAGGCCGGTATGAATCTCTGGATACTGAAAATCAGTTGCGTAGTGCCACCAGTACACAAGCCTCCCGGTTTCGCACCGACCTGAATTTTCAGCGTAACCGTTACTATAACGGTGGCAGTAGTTTGTTCTCTGTTGGTTTGCTCGGGTTTATAGTCAGGGATAGCTACGACACATCCAACTCAGGCTTTCAACGCGCTGACTATGATTCAGATGCGATAACCCCACAAGTTGGCATTAATCATTCGCTCGGCGAAAAATTAGGCGGCAGTGCAAACGTTTTTGCCAATGCGTCACTGCAGCAACGAACACCGTCGTTTTTCGAGTTGTTTGGCAGTCAGGGTTTTTTCGAGGGGAATCCTGCGCTCGAAACCGAAGAGTCGCGCAATGCTGACATCGGTGTAGAGTGGCAGTCTGACCCGCGCCACAAGATCGATACTACTGTTCAACTGGTATGGTTTTATCACCGTAAAAAGAATCTGATTTCAAGAGTGTATGATGCACGCGGAGTCGGGAGATCAGAAAATATCTCTGCTGCCCGTGGCAGCGGGCTTGAGCTTGCCGGCAGTTTTGGCTGGCAAAACGGGTTCTCTGTTAATGGCAATCTGACAGTTCAGGATACCAAAAACCTTTCAGCGATCAGCGGGTTTACCGGCAAGCAGTTGCCGGGTGAAGCGGCCATTGACGGTGCGTTGAATATTGGCTGGAAAAATCCGCAGTGGAAGCTGGGTTACACCTACAAGTTAAACGCAGACCGGTTTTATGACAGTCCAAATCTGTTGCCGGCAGCGGATCAGAAAGTTCACAGTGCCAGTGTTAGTCGCTACTTCAAATTGTGGCGGGTTGATTTTGAAATTAACAACATTGGCAATCATATCTATGAAGATTTTAACGGCTACCCTAAACCCGGGCGTTCCGGTTTTATTAGTTTCACTTATCAACCCTGACTGAGGTCACGTATGAAAACTCCCGTAATAAAAGAATCAAAGTGGTGGCTGGTGCCGCTGTTTGCCGCAACGCTTGCGCTCAGTGCCTGTGACAGCAGCAGCGAAGGTGTGGCTGTAGATGGCGGGGAAAATGTAGACGGAACTGACGGAACTGACGGCACTGACGGAACTGACGGAACTGACGGAACTGACGGAACTGATGGAACCGACGGGACTGACGGCACCGATGGAACTGAAGGCACTGATGGAACCGACGGGACTGACAGCGCTGCTGCATCTCGGGTTATCGTTACTGCACTAGCCAGTGATTTCAGCTCTGGCGGTGTGGAAATCTACAACACATCAGAGCCGTTTGATGGCCAGACTGGTTTGAATCCGGGTGTGTCGGATACCATCGTTCGGACATTTGAGGACAGATACTTCGTCATCAGGCGGTTTCAGTCAGACAGTATTGCTGCCTATTCGGTTGACGATTCTTCTTCAGTCATCTTCGAGTCATCGACTAACGATGGCAACGTCGATGAGTCGAGTAACCCGCACGATATGGCCTTTGTAGACAGTGCCAAAGGTTACCTGATGCGGTATGGCAGTTCTAAAATCTGGCAGGTGAATCCGTCGGCTACCGATGCTTCGCAGTTTAAGACCGGTGAGATAGATATTAGCGCCTATGATGCCGATGGTGTCCCTGAAGCCACCAGAGGACTGGTAGTTGGCGACAAGTTGTTTGTATTTATGCAGCGCCTCGACGGCTTTGCACCTGCATTGCCGGGTGTTGTAGCGGTATTCAATACTGCTAATGGTGTTGAAATAGATACCGGTACCAGTGCGGAATTCAATGGTATAGAACTGCCTGCATTTAACCCATGGGAAATCTCTTTTGATGAAGCGACGAATACGATTTTTGTTGCTGCGGCAGGTGACTTCGGTGCGTTTGACGGTTCCCGTGATCCTGCATTCACCGGCGGCATCATTACTGTAGATACTGAAGATTACAGTACCAACCTGTTAATTGACGATACTGCAGAGACCGGTCGTATGATGGGCGTTGAAGTGATAGATGCTAACAACGCATTCTTAATTTCGCAGCAAAGCTTTGGCAGCTCAAATGTTGTCAAGTTTGACCCTAACACCGGAGCAATTATTAACAGCGCTTTTGGTGGTATTTCCGGTGTTGATGTGCGTGATCTTGCTACAGGACCTGCCGGCAATCTGTGGGTTGCTATTGGTGATGCGGTGAACCCCGGAATCGTTGTGCTTAACCCGGCTGATGGCAGTCAGGTGGGTGCAACGCTTCCGACCACACTGGTACCTGCCGGTTTAAATTTCGTCCAGTAACCGGACTTGACGACAGCACTCTCTCGGGTGCTGTCGTACCTTGAAGCTCATGAGAATTATTTCGCTCTGGTTGCTGGTGTCGGTGTTACCGCTACTGACATCGCCGGTAGTATCTGCAGAGCCGTTGAGGGTGGCTTCTATTAACCTGTGCGCTGATCAACTGGTGCTGTTGTTAGCAGATGATAACCAGATACTGACACTGACCAATTTATCGCACGATACCGCAGGGTCATATTATTATGAAAAAGCCCGCAACTTTCCTGCAAACAAAGGTTATTCCGAAAAAATCCTGAGGCTGGCGCCTGATGTAGTTATCGCCGGTCAATACACCGCACTGCACACTGTGAAACTGCTCACCGAAGTGGGTTTGCGAGTGGAGTCGTTGCCCATTGCCAACAGTATTGAAACACTGATAGACAACATCCGAAGTGTTGCCACCTGGGTAGGACAGGAGGAACGTGGGCAGGCAATCATTACCGATCTGCAGCAGCGGCTGCTGAACCTTGAGCCGGTTGTTGAGCCCAGGCCCGTCGCAGCTGCCTACGACCCTAACGGCTATACCAGTGGTGCCAGCTCTTTGCGCGGGCAGTTAATGGAGATGGCGGGTTGGCGCAATGCTGCAACAGACGCGGGTATTGAAAGTTACGGGCAGTTATCGCTTGAACAGATTATAAGCATGGCACCGGACGCGCTGATTGATTCCCCCTATAGCCCCGGAACCTACTCGCGTGCACAGATGACCAGCCGGCACCCGGCATTGCTTAAGGCCGGGCTTGATCCGCATATTATCTCTATACCGAGTCGTATGATGATATGTGCCGGTCCATGGACTGTCGATATACTTGAGCGGCTGCAGGAAGAACGGATCAGAATGACGACAGTTCAATGAGTAACGCACCAGCAAATCGCCGCCTGCCGGTAATACTTTGTGTGGTTGTTGCACTGTTGTTTATTGCATCGCTTGCGATTGGCCGTGAACCGTTACCCCTGTTTGCGGCACTCGGTAGCTGGTTGCGTGGTGATGATGCTGTGCACGGTATTATCCTGTCGCAGATTCGTATACCAAGGGCACTGATAGCGCTGTTCGCAGGAGCCTCTCTGGGGCTCTGTGGTGCAGCCATGCAAGGTCTGCTTCGCAACCCGCTGGCAAGCCCGGGGCTTGTCGGCTCTGCCAGTGGCGCTGCATTCTTTGCGGTATTTGTATTGTACTTTGGCGTCAGTAACACAATGCCCTGGGTACTGCCAATTGCAGCCATGTGTGGTGCGATGCTCGCTACTATTATCGTTTACCTGATGGCAGGCCGTGATGCGTCGATTACCACACTAATACTGGCGGGTGTGGCAGTTAATGCACTGGCAACCGCCGGCATGTCACTGTTGTTAAACCTTGCGCCCAGTCCGTTTGCGGTACGTGAGCTGGTGTTGTGGACCCTGGGAGATATCACCGACAGAAGTATGGCTGACTTCTGGTTAATGATCCCAACCACTATTGCCGGCTGGTTGTTGCTGGTGGGTGTTGGTGGTCAGCTTGACACATTAACCCTGGGGGAGCGCACCGCAGAAAGTATGGGTGTTAACCCGCAGCGGTTGCGCTGGCGTGTTTTTATAGCGGTCAGTCTTGCGGTCGGTGCAGCGGTTGCCACTGTCGGTATGATCGGTTTTGTAGGGTTGGTGGTGCCGCATTTACTGCGCCCCTATGTGGGTTATCAGCCCGGTCGGTTACTGATGGTTTCTGCGCTGGGTGGTGCTGCGATGTTGCTTGCCGCTGATATTGGTGTACGCATTATTCCAACTGATACGCCGCTCAAGGTAGGTGTTTTAACCGCTCTGGTAGGCGCACCGTTTTTTCTGCGCCTGATTGTGCAGAGCCGGCGGGAATACGTGTAATGCTGATCGCTCATTCTGTCGGAATCATTCGCAACAATAAAAAACTTGTCGACAACGTCAGTCTCACTCTTAATGCCGGTGAGCTTGTCGGATTGATCGGTCCGAATGGCGCGGGTAAGTCCACACTGCTGAATGCAGTGGCTGGACTAACCCCGTGTGACGAAGGCGATGTCACTCTTGATGGCACCAGTATCAAACGTATACCGGCAACGAAGCGCAGCCGTCTGCTTTCATGGGTGGCGCAAAGCGGTCCGGTAAACTGGCCGTTGAGTGTTGAAAGAATCGTCACACTCGGACGAAGGCCGCATATGGGGGCCTGGCAAAAGCCTGGTGACGATGACAAGCGTGCGATTGATGCGGCAATTGCCGCCACCGACTGCGATGCACTACGCCAGCAGGATGCTACAACGCTTTCCGGTGGTGAACGCACCCGTATGTTGTTAGCGCGAGCACTAGCAACAGAGCCCACTGTGTTGTTGGCCGATGAACCGGTTGCCGCACTCGATCTCAAGCATCAGCTTCAGACCATGAGTGTATTGCGCAGCTTTTCCGCTGATGATCGCTGTTGTCTGGTTGTACTGCATGATCTGTCGCTTGCGGCGCGCTATTGTGACCGGCTGTACCTCATGCAGCAGGGGCAGATGGTGGCAGACGGAATCACCGCTGATGTGCTCAGTGCTGAAAATCTGCGGAATGTTTACGGGGTTGAGGCAGCGCCCGGTCTCGGTGAATTGCCGGGTGGCTGGCGAATGGCTGACGATTGATTGCACTCAATAGCATCTAGCCGAGCAAGGCACCGTGGGTCGCTGTCGGGTTCGCAACAGCGTTCAAAAAATTTGCTTTGCTGTTGGCTCTGGGCGAAGCTTGGCTTGGAGATAGACGGAATTTAACATGAACCTTGAAGCCCGCTGGCTTGATGCATTTATAAAAACGTTTGAGCGTTGCGCTATCGCTACCGGCGAAACTGTTGTGGTACTGACTGAGCAACAGACCCGTGCCGATCTCGTGACGCTTGCCGAGCTTGCATTGTCACAACTGCAGTGTCGGTACTTCCGGTTGACGCTGCCAACACCCGCAACGCCTGGCGGGCCCCTGGTGCGCTCAAGCGGTGCCTCTCTGGCGTTAACCGGCCAGTCGTCGGCAGTTGCTGCACTTTGCCACGCGGACGTCGTCATAGATCTGACGGTAGAGGGGCTGATGCACGCGGTGGAAACTACTGAAATACTTCAGTCCGGCACTCGGATCATGAATATTTCCAACGAGCATCCGGAAACGCTGAGTCGCATGCTACCGGACGACAATCTGCAACAACAGGTAAAGCAGGCGGTAAAAAGTATTCGATCAGCATCGCGTATGACGGTTGTTTCGGAGGCTGGCACTGATCTCACCGTTGGTCTTAAAGATGCCAGAACTGTCGGTGTCTGGGGCTGGACGGATCGGCCCGGCACACTGGCCCACTGGCCTGGCGGTCTGGTCGTGAGTTTTCCTGCAGCGGGTACGGTAAACGGTCAATTGGTATTGGGTGCCGGTGATCTGAACCTGACTTTTAAGCGTTACATTGAATCACCAGTGACTTTGCAAATCGAGAATGATTATGTCAAAGCACTGCAAGGGCACGGGGCGGATTGCGCGCTAATGCAGGATTACCTGGCAGCGTTTGATGACCCTGCAGCGTTTGCCACCAGCCATGTGGGCTGGGGATTAAACCCGGCTGCCCGCTACGAAGCCATGACGATGTATGATCGTTCAGATACCAACGGTACCGAGTTAAGAGCGGTTGCCGGAAATTTTCTGTATTCAACTGGTGCCAACGAGTTTGCCGGTCGCTTTACCCGCGGGCACTTTGATCTCCCGGTAATGGGTTGCACAATCGCACTTGATGGTAGTGAAGTTGTCACCTGCGGCAAGCCTGTTTCATGATTGTTCGCCGCAAGCTCGCCGGTATAGAGTTTTCAGTCGCCGAGCCATCAACTGTAACTGCTGACACAGATACCATTGTGTTTATGCATGGTATTGGCGGTGACGATACCAGCTTCGAAATGCAGTCGAACGTGCTTGCAGAAAAATACCGGGTAATAGCCTGGAATATGCCGGGCTATAGAAACTCCGATGTGATCGAACCGGTTTCGTTTAAAGGACTTGCAGATACGCTGGCGAACTTACTTGATGCGCTCGCGGTAACCACCGCACATGTAGCGGGTCAGTCCATCGGTGGCATGGTTGCACAGGAGTTTTATTGTCATTACCCCGACCGTGTGAGGTCTCTTATTCTTATCGCCACTACTGCAGCGTTTGGTGGCAAAGACAGTAGCTTTCGCGATGCCTTTTTGAAAGCCCGGTTAGCGCCGCTTGAGCAGGGAGTTTCGATGGCAGAGCTTGGTAAGGAGGCAATGCCTGCAATAGTGGGTAACGCCATTAGCCCTGCTGCTTTGCAAGGCGCAATCAATGCGATGGCGATGCTCGATGTTGATGTTTATAAAGCGGTGCTGCGCTGCCTGGTGACATTTGATCGCAGAGCAGCATTGCCGGAAATTGCTTGTCCGGTTTGTTTGATAGCCGGTGAAAACGACACCAACGCGCCAGCTTCCACCATGGAAAAGATGTCACATAAAATGCCGCAGGCCGAGTTTAATCTTGTGTCAGGTGCCGGTCACCTGGTCAATACAGAAGTACCTGATCAGTGCAATCGAATAATAACCGGATTTATTGAAAAGAATTTCCCGTATGAATGATTCTGTAGCAGATGCACCGATCTTTGATCCAGGTCAATGGCAGTTAACCGAACAGCAGGCAAGCTTGAGTGCACTGGCAAGAGAGCTGGGAAAATCACGCTTTGCAGAAAGGGCGGTACGTTATGATCGGGAAGCCGCATTTCCTACAGAAAATTTTAAAGATCTGCACGAATCCGGTTTGTTGGGTATCTGTATTCCTGAAGCGCTGGGTGGGCATGGTGCAGACCTGAAAACCTATATGCTGGTGGCATCTGAAATTGGTCGGTACTGTGGTGCCACTGCACTTACCTTTAATATGCATGTCAGTTCATGTCTTTGGACAGGGCCACTGGCTGATGATCTAACGCTCGAAGGCCCGGTTCGTGACGAGTTGCAGGCTGGTAGAAAGCGGCACTACGACCGCATAATAAAAGACGGTGCGATCTACGCTCAGCCGTTTTCCGAAGGTGGTGCGGCGGCGGCTGGTAAAGTGGCGTTTGCAACTACAGCAACACGTACAGAGGGTGGCTGGCTGATTAGTGGTAAGAAAATATTTGCGTCATTGTCCGGTCACGCAAACTACTACGGCGCACTGTGTACTGAGCTAAAAGATGCTAATGATACACCGTCACGCCGCAACACTATGTATGTTGCCGTCCCTGCGGATGCTGAAGGTGTTCGTGTTGAAGGGGAGTGGGATCCGCTCGGTATGCGTGGCACGGTGTCGCGTACCCTGATATTCGACAACGTATTTGTGAGTAAAGAGGCCTTGTTAATGCCGCGCGGCGTCTACTTCAGCGCGGCAAAAGAATGGCCACATATGTTTATGACATTAACACCGAGTTACATGGGTATTGCACAAGCGGCCTATGATTTCACGGTTTCATATCTTCGTGGTGAAATGCCGGGTACGCCGCCGGTGAAACGACGTATGTATCCAACCAAGCAGCTGGCAGTAGCGCAAATGCGAATTATGCTGGAGCAAACCAAGTCTTTGTGGTATCAAAGTATCAGTGAAGCGAAAACTTCACCAGATAAAGAATCATTAATACGCGCATGGACGGCGCAATATACCGTTATGGAAAATGCCAATGAGATTGCACAGCTCGCAATCCGCACTTGTGGCGGGCAAGCCATGCTGCGGTCACTACATCTGGAGCGGCTCTATCGTGACAGTCGCTGTGGTGCACTGATGTTGCCATGGACCGCAGAACTTTGCATGGATATGATTGGCAAGGCAGCGCTTTATAAACCGGGTGAGACTGACGAATGAGTCTCTACCAACGGCTCTGTGGTCATGCAGAGTTTCAGCCCAACAGCGCCGCGATTGAGAGTGAAAGTGGTGTCCTTACCTATTTGCAGTTAAAGGTGCTGACTGATCAGTGTTGTGACTGGTTTGATTCACGCGGGCTTAGTCGTGGAGACCGGGTAGGTATTCTGGCGCAGAACCATGCGGACTGGTTTATTTGTCTGTTTGCCGCTGCTCGCTGCAGATTGATACTGGTTCCGCTCAACTGGCGCTTGTCTGTAGCAGAGCTTGGGTTTGTTGTCAGTGATTGCGAACCAGCGTTGCTGCTGCATGATTCGACCTTTGCAGAAACCGCCAGACAACTGGTGACTGATGAAAGCGCGTTGCAGCTGATTGGCAATCGCCAGTTTCCACCGTCGACCAAAAACACGTTTGTACCTGGAGCTGCGACCGACAGCGATTTGTTAATTGTTTATACGTCGGGGACAACCGGACAACCTAAAGGCGCGGTGCTGCGCGAAAGCGCTGTGTTGTGCAGTGCCGAAATGAGTCAACATATGTACGATTTAACGCCTGAAGATCGGGTGTTAAATGTGTTGCCGCTGTTTCATGTTGGTGGTTTGAATATTCAACCGCTGCCTGCCTTATTGTACGGTGCGACACTGGTTTCGCAGTCGCGATTCGATGCGTTAAAAACACTCGACTCACTCGTGAATGACAAAATAACCCTGATGAATTCAGTGCCAACTGTATTACAGGCAATAATAGATACAGAGCAGTGGGCTGAGGCAGATTTATCTTCAATACGGGCAATATCCATTGGGTCAACTGATGTGCCGGTATCATTGATTCAATCAGTGCACGCTAAAGGCGTCTCGTTGATACAAGTCTATGGTGCGACAGAAATGGCGCCGGTTGCCATTTACCAGCGCATTGAACACGCTGATATTGAAGGCACAATCGGAAGAGCCGGCCTGCTAAATGAGATCAGGCTGGTCAATGAGCAGGGTATTGAGGTTGCTGTCGGTGAGTCTGGCGAGATTCAGGTAAAAGGGCGCAACCTGCTGGATCGCTACTGGAAGAATCCTCAAGCGACTGACGCTGCCTTAAACGATGGCTGGTTCAGGACTGGTGATGTTGCGCATAGGGATACTGATGGATTTTACTGGTTTGATGATCGACTGAAGCACGTCATCATTTCCGGTGGTGAAAACATTTACCCGGCAGAACTCGAAAGACTTATTCGTGACCTCGATGGTGTGACGCAGGTGGCTGTGGTAGGCAGAACACATGAAAAGTGGGGAGAGGTACCGGTCGCTGTCGTCGTTAGTGAGCCTCAAATCACTGCAGAAAATATTAAAGCTGCCTGTGAAACTATTGCGCGGTTTAAGCAGCTGCACGATGTGATATTTGTAAATGCGTTGCCGGCAAATGCACTTGGTAAAGTGGTGGTGGCTAAAGTTAAAGAACTGGTACAGCAAAAAATGACTAACGGTCGCTACTTAGAATCTCCGTAATATAACCAAAATAGAAACGACACATAACGCTACCGCCAGCAACAGTGAAAAGGTATACGTGCCGCTTACATCAAATAAAATACCCGACAACGTCGGTGCAATAAGTCCTGCCAGCCCCCATGCGGTAAATATCTGCCCGTAAATTCTGGCAGATGATTGTTTGCCGTAGCGGTCTGCAACGACCACCGGATATATCGCAATGATGGCACCGTAGCCCAAACCTATTAAAGTAAGGCCGATTAGCGTAAGGCCAAATAACGTGAGAAAAAACAGGTTGCCGGCTGGTATCGCGACCATAATCAATCCGCAAAATGATAGTACCGAAAAGGCCAGTAGCACGGTTTTATGACTGAATTTTTGTGCGAAGTAGCCAATGCTCAATCCACCAATGATATTGCCCATTGCAACCAGCATCGGGGCGATGGCCGCGTTCTCTGTGGCGGCATGCTTTGCATGTAGTATCGGGTAGGCATGTCCAATCACCATAAGCCCTGCCGTGACAGCAGTGCCATAGACCAGCCACAGCATCAATCGTAATTGTCTTTGTGATGCACTAATGGCTTTAACTGTGCCTGCCGGTTCTGATTCAAAAGTAGTTTTTGTGATGGCTGTGGTTATGCTTGCGATTACACAAACGATAAAAATTATTGTCGCGGCGGTAATCAGGGTGAGTTTGTTACCACCAATACCAGAAGTGAATTGAAATACCGGTGATGCGCCAACAGCCCCTACGGCGTAGAACGCGGTAACCAGACTCATGCTGACGGCGTGGCGCTTACCCGCTATCTGTCCAGCCAGTTGTAACGCATAACCGTAGCCAATCCCGTTGGCAGTACCAAACAGAACGCCGTAGGCAATATACACGGTAAGTATTGAGGTGGCTGAGGCTGCGAGCAGCAGGCCGGCACCGCTGCCTGCGGCGACCAGAATAAATATCTGTGCAGGTGTCAGCAGTCGAAAAAGATGATGGCCGAATAGTACGGCCAGAGTCAGAAAGCCAAGCGACAGTGAATACACAAAGCTGACTGAGCCACGACTCTGCGCCAGGCTTGTCTCCCAATCCGGAATTAAAACAGAAAACGCATGGATAGATCCGAGTACCGTGCTTACTGCAATACACGCCACTAGTTTTTTTGTTTTTTCCACGGAGGGCACCCTGATTCTGCGGAGCAGTGACTCAGAGTATCACGGTAATACCGGCTAACTCGCCGGTACGTGAATGGTGGTAGCCTCTGCGACTATTTCATAAAGGCGTCATCAACCGGAACCTGCAGGCTTTCCGCGAGTTGGTTGGTTTTTCCAGCCAGGGCAATCACTGACAATAGCTCGCCATGCATCTTTGCCGACATGCCTTTGGCCGTTGCTGCTGCAGTGTGTGAATGAACACAATAGCTACAACCATTGGCCACCGAAACACCGATGTATATCATCTCTTTGGTGAGTGGATCGATATCACCCGGCATTAACATGACTTGTTTGAGTTCTGTCCAGGTCCGTTCAAGTAAGTCCTCGTCTACTGCCAGAGCCCGCCAGAAGTTATTGATAAAGTCGGTGCCGCGAGTTTTGCGAATATCTGCAAATATCTCTGCGACTCTGCCAGTGGCTTGATCATCAGTGACTGGTGCGGTAACGGCCATTGAGCGCTCTGCAGGTGATTAGTGGTTTGAATAGAGAGTAACAACTCCGGCAATTTGCCCGGGTTTCCTTATCCGGGCTTATGCATTGTTGGTAAAGGCTACATCAGTGTGAATATTCTGCTCGGCCCGCCTGTACCGCCGACAATTTTCGGTGCACCAACTACCAGCGTGGCCCCGGTTGCCGGTACTGCGTCGAGATTGGCCAGACATTCAATGCCCCACCGATTGGTTGGCAGCCAGGCGTAGTGCGTAGCAAAGTCTGCAGAGGGGCCGTGATCGAGTGAAAGAGTGTCTACGGCTATCCCTGTCACGTTGGCGTCTTCCATTAGCATGTTGGTCGCCTCTACATGAAAGCCGGGAAAGTGCATTTTATTGTCACCGTCGGCGTTTCGGAACTTGTCGGTTTTAACGTGTTTGTCCCACCCCGAGTTCATGGCAACGCAGCAGTTTTCAGGGAGCGGCCCGTGCTTTGCAATCCATGCTTTTAAGTCATCAGGGGTGACTTGTGCATCAGCGTTTTCACTGGCCTTTTGTTTTATATCTACCACTGCCAGTGGTACGACCAGGTTTTCTACCGGTATTTCCGCAACAGACTGCCCATCTGCCGAGAAATGCAATGGTGCATCCATGTGTGTTCCGGTGTGTTCATTGACTCTGAGTTCGTTCAGATTAATCTTGTGTTCTTCGTAGTTAAACTTCTGATCGATAAATAAATGCTGGACACCGAAATAAGAGGGAAAGTCTTCACCGAGTGTGTGGGTCATGTCGGCAACCTGCGTATGCCCTGCAGCCATTGCCGGTGTGGAATTTACCACCGTTGCTGCGGCGGTGGCGGTAGATAGTGCCGCTGTTGCTTTTAGAAAGCCGCGGCGATTGAGCATTTTGTTTTTCACACTGTCCATCACACATGCATGGCACATAGTCTTTCCTCATAAAGTTCTGAATGCCCGTAGCCAGTATGCCGTTTAACAGGCTGTACAGGCAAGTGGTTAGAGGCGAAAGTTATTTTATCTATCTTCTTGCAAAAACAGTAAGTTCGCCGCCTCAGAACCACTGACGTTATTGAGTAAGTTCTGAGGGGTACGCCAGCGTCAGAACGATGAGAATGACAAGTGACGGGCAGGTTGTCGTGGTCACCGATGAGTCGGTGCTAACGTTCCCCAGGTAGAAATTATTGGAAATTACTGGAACTTAGTGGCTATGTTCAGGGTTCCCTGACAGTAACAGGTAGCCCGGCCACCATCAAAACAACCGTACCCACGTCACGAGCCAGTTGTTGATGCAGAATGCCAATGGTATCTCCATAACGGCGTGACAACGCATCGACAGGCATAACGCCCATGTTGGTTTCGTTTGAAACAATCGTTAGCTCGCCTTTGAAATGCCTGACGGCCATGACGAAACTGTCGATCTCCTGTTGCATCTGTGGTTCTGAGTAATCACTGCATAAAAGTTGTGTAATCCACAACGTCAGACAATCGATCACGATATGGCTGTTTTCAACTTGTGCTTTAGCGTTTATTGACTGCAGAGCATTTGTCAGCGCCAGCGGCGCTTCAACAACTTTCCAGTGCGCAGGTCTGTCTGCCTGGTGCCGGGCTATACGCTCACGCATTTCTTCATCACCTGCAATGGCAGTGGCAATGACGGTAATTTCTTTGCCGGATGCTTTTGCAAGCTTTTCTGCGTGACGGGATTTTCCGGACTTTACGCCACCGAGGACAAGTGTTTTCATCTGTGTATTCTGTTGCGGTGAGGCTTGCTTCTGTGCGATGGAATGGTAACGTATCTGCATGAGTCAGCCATACTGTAATATCCTCGCGCCCGTTTCCAGAACCGAGTTTCACGCCGATTACCGCGAGCAGATACCGCTGCATATCGAGCGCTCGGCGTCTGACTATTTTCGCGAGTTGTTGTCGCTTGAGGATATTGAAGCGTTGTTGTCCACGGGCAGTCAGTATTTTCCGGACGTGCAGCTGGTTAATTCTGCTGTTGATATCCCGGTGAGTGATTACACAGATAGTGACCGGCGCATTGTTACCCCAGGCTTGTGGGGGCATTACCGTTCCGGTGCAACCATTGTTATATCCGGCGCACAGCGTCGGTTTACCCGTTTGGCTGATTTGTGCCGCACCGTTTCGCAGGAGTTTTGTATGCGAAGCCAGGCCAATGCTTATTTGTCTCCGGGCAGCAATCAGGGTTTCAAGCCGCACTACGACACCCATGATGTTTTTGTGCTGCAGGTGTCCGGCAGTAAGTTATTCCGGTTTTACCACTCTGATGTGGCGCTGCCTTTTAGTGAAGAAACTTTTCCTGCAGATTACGTTGTTAAAGATACAGTCCAGGAAACGATTCTGCTAACCGCCGGTGATACGCTGTATATACCCAGAGGTATAGTTCATGATGCAGTGGCGCAGACGGAAGATCCGTCGCTGCATATCACGCTGGGGGTTTTCCCGTTGGTTGTACGTGATGTGCTCCAGGAGATGGTGCAGGCGGCAGCTGAACGCAATGTCGAACTGCGCCGTGCAATAGATCTGCAATCACCTGTTACTGCCGACACACTGCAACTGATCAAACAGCAGCTAAATTCTGCGGTTGATCAATCACTCTTTGAGGCAGCCCGGTCGCGTTTGTTTGATGAAGTGGCTATTGCTATGACACCAGCCGGACACGGACAGCTAACGGCTGTTGCTGAAGACGCACGGTTTGCCATCGAAAGCACTGCAATAATCAGTGCGGAGCGTAACGATTCGTTATTGAAGTTGCGGGTGGCCGGGCAGGTGCTGGAATTTCCCGAGCCGTTTGCCACCGCGGTGCAGCAGTTAATTGACCATGAAACAATTGCTGCTGATGAGCTGGCGGGTTTGAATAAAGATCAGCGCACCGCATTGTTGGATCAACTAAGGAATGTCAATTGTATTCGTGTTGTACTTGACTCTTAAAAAGCAGGTTTGTTAGGTTGATGCTTAACCGAGTTATGTCTCATTGGGTTTATCATGAAAAAAACCGACAAGGTTATTGTACGTGATGCTTCAGGTCGCCGTGCTTTTGTGCGTGCAGGCGCTGCGTTTTTGCTGGCTGGCAGCACAATGGCAAGATCGCAGGAAGAGGCAATTCGCACCGATTGCGACAGCCTTGGTTTTGCCGGAGAAAAAAATGCCGAGATCTCGGGTAATGACAGCGATTCCGGTGCAACGGCCGATCGTCCGGGCTGCGGGCGGAAAAAACCGCCAGCAATGACTGAGTACGAAAAGAAACAAGACGGCAAGGTTCGCGTTGCTAAAGTAAAAGCCTGATAAGGCAGTTTTTGGCTGGCTATTGCCTGCCTACATCACGCGTTTCAGTTCGCTGTATGTGCCTTTGGTTCGCAGAGTCACTGAGACTTTACTTCGCTGCTTGTTTTGCCAGTACCAGCCATGTGTGCCATCAAACGCCGCTGTTAAGTCGCCACTGTTTTGTGGTTCATCGGTGGCCTCGCGATAGCTTACAAATTTATCTGCTGCACCATCTCCATGCATGTCGGAATTCAGCTTTCCGCCATCAGTGACCCATTCGTAGCTGGCAGTTTCACCTGCCGCCATTGACAGTTTCAGTTCAATCTGCCCGTAACCGTCTATGGTCACAGTCACTTCATCGCGCCAGTCACCGGTGGGATTGGAGGTGATTGCCAACGACTCCTGATTATCCGCATTGCTGACGTGAGCCATATCTGTCAGTCCCAGCTTTTTTCCGATGCCAGTCGGGTCAATATCGTACTCTGCCGGCAGAACAAACAGCACTAACAGTACGCATGCGCCAACCATGGCAAGCAGTGTTGATCTGATCAGTCTGCCGGTTGACGGTAACTGTGCGTGTGTGGGTGGTTCAGCGTTAAACATAGTCGGTAACTCAGATATTGATCAGATAGCCTGCCAGGTGCATGCCTGTCAGGGTAAATCCGGCGCACATCATCAGTACGTTGGTGCTGTAAGCCAGTGGGTAAAAGCTTCGGGTGTGTCGCCACCAGCCCATAAATATGAGTACCGCACCCAGTGCGATCAGCTGACCAATTTCAACGCCAATGTTAAAAGCGATCAGGTTTGGTACCAGGCCGTTCGGTGAGATTTCATAGTCGATAATTTTAGAGGCCAGTCCAAAGCCGTGAAAAAGACCGAATATAAAAGTGGCTGCACGTGTGTCTGGCTGAACACCGAACCAACGCTTAAACGCACCGAGATTGTCCAGTGCTTTATAAACAATGGAAAGACCGATAATTGCATCTATAACGGATCCGTTAATGCCAAATTCAAAATACACGCCTGCAAGTAACGTCAGTGAGTGGCCGATTGCAAACAGACTCACGTACAGAAATACCTCTTTCATCCGGTATAGGAAAAAGATAACGGCAACTAAAAACAGTATGTGGTCATAGCCGGTCACCATGTGCTTGGCGCCAAGGTAGATAAACGGCATGATGTGTGGACCGTCTATCTGTTGGATATAAGCTTTGTCACCGGCTTCTACACCATGCGCAAACCCCAGTGCCGGTATGAGGCAGGCGGTCAGTATCGATAACAAAATAACTGACAAGTTGGCGTGGCTGCGGGTTTGATACATGGTAGCGGCTTTAAGGGTTTGTGTGAGCGGTAACCGGAACGGCGCGTGACTCTTTAATTTTTTTCATGACAACATTCGTGTGTGTTCGTGCAATGTATTCCTTGCTCATCAGCGTGTCTTCAAGGAACCGGTAAAACGCCCGCATGTCCGTGGCCAGCACTTTTAGCAGATAGTCGTGATCACCGGTGACGGCATAGCAATCAATAACCTGTGGTGTTTCGTCGATCAGTTTCGTGAACGATTCGATACTTTTATCGCTGTGGGTATTCAGGCTGACATACACCAGAACAGTTTCGGCATATCCCAGCGCTTCTGCAGTGACACTGAGATGAAACCCGCTGATCAGTCCGGCTTGTTCCATCGTCCGAATCCTTCGCCACACAGAGGAGGCGGAGCTGCCGGTTTTTGCTGCAATGTCCTGATTGCTCATCCTGCTGTCAGACTGCAGCAGGGTGAGAATTTTCCTGTCCAGTGTGCTGAGATTGAACGGTTGTTTCATAAATATAGAAAAATTAGGATAGTTATTTCAAATATAGACTAATAAACGATTGATTAGAAAAGAAAACTCAGGTTGTACGGCCTATACTTTGCACCAATCAACAGGTTAATAACTGCGGGTATAGGCGAGAGTGAATCAATGACTGCAAGTGTTTCCGGCGTCAGTGAATACCAGCTGGCAGACCGATATCAGCAATCCGGTGGGCGGGTATTCATGACCGGCACGCAGGCGCTGGTTCGCGTTCTGCTCGATCAGTCGCGCAGGGATCGTTCGCACGGATTGAATACTGCCGGGTTTGTTGCCGGCTATCGCGGTTCCCCGCTCGGTGGCGTTGATCTTGAGTTATGGCGAGAAAAAGCACGCATCGCGCAAGCCGGTATCGAGTTTCTACCGGCCGTCAACGAAGACCTTGCTGCCACTGCGGTGCTCGGATCGCAGCAAGTCGAGAGCAATCCGGATAAACAGGTCGATGGTGTGTTTGGCCTTTGGTATGGCAAGGGGCCGGGGCTTGATCGTGCCGGAGATGCACTGCGTCACGGCAATGCTTATGGTTCGTCGCCGCATGGTGGTGTGCTGGTGGTGGCGGGTGACGATCATGGCTGCGTGTCTTCTTCTATGCCGCATCAATCCGATGTCGCTTTCATGACCTGGTTTATGCCAACACTTAATCCGGCCAGTGTTGCGGAGTATCTTGAGTTTGGTGAGTACGGTTATGCGTTATCGCGCTACACCGGTATGTGGGTGGGATTTAAAGCCATCTCTGAAACGGTTGAATCTGCTGCATCGTTTGATCTTCGGCAGGACCGGCAATTTAAAACACCTGACTTCACACCACCTGCGGAGGGCTTGCATTATCGATGGCCGGATCTGCCCGGACCTCAGATTGAAGAGCGTCTGGTGCATAAAAAAAATGCTGTGTTTGCATTTGCACAAGCCAATCCCATTGACAAGCATATCTATCACATCAGTGACGCGTCATTTGGTCTGGTCACCACTGGTAAAGCCCATCTGGATGCGATGGAAGCGCTGCGATTGCTTGGCGTCAATGAAGCGGATTGTCGGGAGCTCGGTATAGATGTTTATAAGGTCGGGCTGGTCTGGCCATTAGCGCGCACTGATGCACTGGACTTTGTGCGCAGCAAGCGTGAAGTGCTGGTCATAGAAGAAAAGCGCGGAATTATTGAAAGCCAGTTTAAAGAGTACTTTTATGACTGGCCCGGAGATAAACCGGAGCTCATGGTGGGCAAGCGTGATGAAAACGGCAAGCCACTGGTGCCATGGACTGGAGAGCTGACACCGCGCATGTTAGTACCGATCATCGCCAAACGACTACACCGGTTGTTCCCGCACAAGGACTATCCGGCACGCGCTAATCAGATACTGGGCAGGGTGGCAGTACCTGTCAATGTTAAAGGTGCGGTGCGTACACCCTATTTTTGTTCCGGTTGCCCGCACAATACTTCTACCAGAGTACCGGAGGGTTCAAAAGCACTGGCGGGTATTGGCTGTCACTTTATGGCGAGCTGGATGGACCGCGAAACCACTTCACTAATTCAGATGGGGGGGGAAGGCGTTAACTGGGCGGCATCTTCAAAATTCACCGCGAATAAACATATCTTTCAGAATCTGGGGGAGGGTACCTGGTATCACTCGGGTTCTATGGCAATTCGTCAGGCTGTCGCAGCGGGTGCCAATATCACGTACAAAATTTTGTTTAACGATGCGGTTGCAATGACAGGTGGTCAGCCAGTTGATGGTCCGGTGTCGGTACAGGCCATAGCACATGCATCACGTGCGGAAGGGGTAGCGCGTATTGTGCTGGTATCGAACGCGCCTGAAAAATTCAGTGTCAGTGAGTTTCCTGCAGGAGTGACAATCCATCATCGAAGCGAGCTCGACACTGTGCAACGCGATTTAAGACAGGTGCCCGGCGTCAGTGTGTTGATCTACGAACAACCCTGTGCAACCGAGTTGCGTCGAAAGCGCAAGCGTGGTCAGGCAAAAGTGCCAGACAAAACGGTGATTATCAATGAGCTGGTTTGTGAAGGCTGTGGTGACTGTTCGGTGGCCTCGAACTGCCTGAGTGTCGAGCCGGTAGAGTCTGAATTCGGTGTTAAAAGACGCATTAACCAATCGGCCTGCAATAAAGACTATTCTTGTCTTGAGGGGTTTTGTCCGAGTTTTGTCACAGTCACCGGCAGCGTTAAAAAGCCCACTGCCAAAGCACTGGACTTACAAAGCTATGAATTACCCGAGCCACAGTTGCCTGCGCTTGACTCGCCATTTAATGTGCTGGTGACTGGAGTTGGCGGTACCGGTGTGATCACGGTTTCTGCATTACTGACGATGGCAGCGCATCTTGAAGGTCGGGGTGCCTCGGTGCTCGACTTTACCGGCTTTGCACAGAAGTTTGGGCCGGTACTTAGTTACGTTCGCTTTGCATCACACCCGACGGCGCTTAATCAGGTACGTATAGACGATTGTTCTGCTGATGCATTGATTGGCTGTGACATTGTGGTGTCGTCTTCACCAAAAGCGTCCGGCACCTACCGGCACAATATGCGGGCAGTGGTTAATACCGCCACCATGCCAACTGGTGATATTGTTCGTGAGCGTGATGCAAGCCTGCGCATTGAAGACAGGCTCCATAGTATTGAGCAGGCGATTGGTGGGGTTGCCATACCTTCCATTGATGCCAATGAAACGTCTGTTCGATTGTTTGGTGACAGTGTGTTTGCGAATGTTTTACTGCTGGGGTTTGCGTGGCAGCATGGGTTGTTACCCATCAGCAGAACATCATTGCACAGTGCCATCAAGCTTAACGGTGTTGCGGTAGATAAAAATATTCAGGCATTTGAATCCGGTCGTGTGCTGGCACACGATAGATCGGCTGGCCTAAGTGCAGAGAATAATGCTATTGCCCCGTCGCTGGATGAAATAATCAACCACCGCAGTGAATTTCTGGTCGACTATCAGAGCAAACGCTATGCTGCCAGATATGAAAACGCACTGACGGACTTTCGCCACCACGTGAACGACGAGCAACTCGTTGCCGCGGCTGCCCGATCGTTGTTTAAGTTAATGGCCTATAAAGATGAGTACGAGGTAGCCAGGCTACTGACATCATCTGCGTTTAAGGAGCAGTTGTCGTCCCGGTTTGAGTCGGGTTATCAGCTCAATTACCATCTGGCGCCGCCTTTCCTTAGCGGTAAAAAAGACAGTCGTGGCAGACCGCTAAAACGGCAATTTGGTGGCTGGATGGATAATGCGATGAATGGGCTCGCGCACCTTAAGCTACTGCGAGGCACCCCGCTGGATGTTTTCGGCTACACCGCAGAGCGTAAAATGGAACGCGCTTTGGTGCCGTGGTATCTGGATTTAATGCGACGGTGTAGTGAAGACAGTGCAGACAACCATTCGAAATGGCAAAGTATACTTGACGCCGCTGGAGGCATAAGAGGCTACGGTGTTGTGAAAGAGCGGTCAGTCGAAAAGGTACAACAAACGGTTACCGCCATGTGCGACTCATTATCCAAGTCAGCTTGATGATGTTGCTGCGGTGATTAGTGCATTGGCAAACGCTTTGGCGTTTTCCGTAATCTGATTGGCAGTTGCACCGGGTTTGTACAACGCAGAGCCAATACCAAAACCGTTAGCACCAGCGCTGAGGTAAACCGGTATGTTTTCAGGTGTAATGCCGCCTACCGGAAACAGTAAGGTTTCTGCGGGAAGCACGGCACGCATGGCTTTTACCGCTTGCGGGCTGATGAGTTCTGCCGGAAAAAGTTTTAGTCCGTGTGCGCCGGCACCTAGCGCATTAAAGGCTTCGGTAGGTGTGGCAACCCCGGGACAATAGATAGTG
This sequence comes from uncultured Granulosicoccaceae bacterium, assembly GCA_937931165.1. Lineage (GTDB taxonomy): Bacteria > Pseudomonadota > Gammaproteobacteria > Granulosicoccales > Granulosicoccaceae. The sequence goes on along the minus strand of CALHCI010000084.1, from coordinate 31,639 downwards.
TGAGTTTCACCGCAGGCTTCAGCAACCGCTGGTGCAAAGTTAGGTGCAACTATTAATTCGCCTCCGGCGTGACTGACATCGTGTACCTGGCTGGCGGTTAACACGGTGCCAGCGCCGATTATCGCCTGTGTGCCAAATGCTTTTTGCAGTTGTTCGATAGTATGCAGCGGCGTTGGGGAGTTAAGTGGTACCTCGATGAGGGTAAAGCCCGCATTAATCAGTGCTTCACCAATGCCCAGACATTCAGCGGTGGAAATGCCGCGCAATATGGCAATCAATGGTGTGCTGGTTACTGCGTTGTGCCATTTTTCAGTGTCCGTTTCCTGGCTTGCTGACATTCGGTTAGCTCTATTGCTTTATACGATTTGGACCGGTTGACGCGCCGATAATCAAGTGCGCTTCCAATAGTCTGGTTTGAGGTGCGAGATGCGGATTGTCAATCAGCGAAAGTAACATGTCTGCGGCAAGGTAGCCTGCCTCTTTTACAGACGAGCGTGTTGCGGTGAACTGCGGTATGTCGCCACTGTTGTGAAAGTACGAGAGATCATCGTCATGAATAATGACAGAGATATCTTTACCCATTTGCAGGTTGGCATCCTGGATGGCTCTTCTGACGCCAAGTGCCCCCATGTACGATGACACCAGGAACGCACTGGGCGTGTTGTCTGTGCCCAGCGCTTTTGCCGCCGCGTGGTAACCGTTTGCTTCAGTCAGATCACCGGTGAACAGCAGGTTGTCGTCGGGTTGTATCCCCGCGTCTGTTAATGCCTTCAGGTATCCCTTGCGGCGTCGCCACGCAAAGTTGAGCGTCTCTCTGCCGTTGATCAAAGCAATATTGGTGTGGCCCAGATCGATCAGTAACTTGGTGGCCTGGTAAAACGCTCTGCGATTATTGATATCAATCCACGAGTAGTCGCTTTCATTACTGTTATCGCGACCATGAATGACAAACGGCAGATTCAATTCTCGAAGCAACTCTATTCGCGAATCGTTAACGCGTGGTGCGTGAACTATCACACCATCGACAGATCCTTTGGAGGCAATTTCACGATAGACCGATTCTTCAGTGTTTTCGCTCACCATGTTTAGCAGTAGTTCGTAGCCGTGCTTTGAGTAAGCCTGACTGGCACCGGCAATAAACTCACCGAAAATCGGGTTAAACACCTCGGTGGAGTTCACCGGAATGATGTGGCCGATGGTTTTTGCTCTGCCGGTGGCAAGTCCGGTGGCGCGGGCGTTCGGACGGTAGTTGTGTCTGCGGGCGGCGGTTTTGACACGCTCGCGGGTTTTCTCGTTTACCTCGGGGTAGTCATTCAACGCCCGGCTGACAGTGGTTTGCGACAGGCCTAGTTGGTTTGAAAGCTGTTTGAGGTTCATGTGGAAATGATAAAAATTTAAAGCGCTTTGGTCAGGCATCATAGTCTGTGGTGATACGTCGTGCAAAGGAAAAAGTGGCAAATAGCGACTATTTCAGCCTATTGCTGCCTGCACCGTTGACAGGTGTTGGTGGCTGGTGAATACTCCACGCTCCAAGGCGCTTTGGCGTCTATTTCACGCTCCGGAGACAGCAATATGAAATTTAAACTAGGAACAGCGGCCAGCGTGTTAGCTGCTGCTGCAACCTTGTTCGCAGGGCCAACACTGGCGGATGTCTGTGACACCCCTTCAACACTCGGTGATCTCGGTAAATTTGACGGTGAAGTCATTACCATCATGGGTTCAATGGAGGGCAAAGACGAAGAAATGCTCACCAACACCGTTAGCTGCTTTGAAAAGGCAACCGGCGCTGTGGTTAAGTATTCCGGCTCACGCGACTTTGCGGCACTGATTGTTGCTGACCTGCGTTCTAACAACGCACCTAACATTGCTATCTTCCCGCAGCCGGGTCTGGCTGGTGATATGGCAAAAGAGGGTCATTTGGTACCACTGGGTCAGGAATCAGCTGACTGGATGGCTGAAAACTACGGTGCAGGTCCGTCATGGGTGGCGCTTGGCACTTACGCAGATAAAGATGGCAAAGAAGACTTCTATGGTTTTGCCTACAAGATGGATCTGAAATCACTGGTTTGGTATTCACCTGAGCAGTTTGAAGACAACGGTTATGAAATACCTTCAACTATGGAAGGGCTATTAGCGCTGTCTGACCAGATGGTTGAAGACGGCAACACGCCGTGGTGTATCGGTGTTGAGTCCGGTAACGCTACCGGCTGGACCGCGACTGACTGGATGGAAGATCTGATGCTCAGGACCACAACGCCTGAAAACTATGATCGCTGGGTATCCAATGATCTGGCGTTCAACAGTCCTGAAGTTCTGAAGGCTATGGAACTTTACGGTCAGTTCTCTCGTAACGACGACTATGTTGCCGGTGGTGCTTCTTCGGTCGCAACCACGTTTTTCGGTGATGCGCCAAAAGGTCTGTTCTCGAGCCCTGCATCATGCATGATGCATCGTCAGGCTTCTTTCATCCCGGCTTTCTTCCCGAACAAAGGTGAAGAGGTAGCTAATGGTGAAGCAGACTTCTTCTACTTCCCGCCATTTGAAGAAGCTGATCTGGGTAATCCGGTGCTGGGTGCAGGAACACTTTGGACAATGACTAAAGACAGCCCGGCTACCCGCGCTTTCTTCGAGTACATGAAAGAAGCATCTGCACACGAAGCATGGATGTCACAGGGTACTTTCCTGACTGCCCACAAAGGTGCGGATCTTGGTGCCTATGCAACACCTGCGCTGCGCAAGCAGGGTGAGATTCTGTCTAACGCGACGACTTTCCGTTTCGATGCGTCTGATCTGATGCCTGGTGCCATTGGCGCAGGTGCTTTCTGGTCTGAAATGACAGCGTTCGCGAATGGTCAGGATGCTAAAACCACTGCCGACAACATTCAGTCCGCATGGGATGCAATTAAGTAACCGGGTCTGGCTTGTATAAGCAAGCCAACAGAACAGGTGCATGATCACACCCTCCCGCTTGCGGAGGGTCAGCGTCCAGGCACCGGGGAGGGGTTCCCGGGTCGTGACTTGTTCAATGATTAGCGCCTGGCCGGATAAGTGCGCAAAAATGCCCAATAAGTGCGGCAAACATGCTTTGCAGCAACCTCCTCTGATTGGTTTGTTGTCATAGCACTGATTGACCTGGTGCCCCCGGGTACCTCTTCATAACTTTTGACCTTCTGCAACGGAATAAACAATGGGTTCACACAGGCCACTAATTGCCGGTAACGGTCTGGCCATCGCCCTCATCATCATTTTTGTGCTGCCGATTACCGGTGTCGTTGCCTATGTGGCCACTTCTCCGCTGGACAACTGGATGGTGCAGTTTGGCACCTGGTTGCACGAAACCTATCACTGGTCATTTTCAACGTTTGATACGCAAGAGCGGTTTGCAAAAATCGGCTTTGCTATTCGTTCTATCTTTATCGCGGTAGGCCTTTCATTTTTATACTTCTGGCTGACCAACTGGCTCAATCAGGGGTTGGCACGTGTCGCATCTAAAGGATCAACCGGCCGGGAAACCTACATCATCGAGGCGATACAGCCGTGGATATTCGTCGGCCCTGCCTTAGTGTTGTTGCTACTGTTTTTATTTGTACCGGCGTTTTCAACGCTTAGCCTGTCATTTCAGGAAGCAGATGGGACCCGCACGGTGCGCAACTATGCATTTTTGTGGGACTCATCAGCGCTTGGCTACGAACAGTTTCGTTACGCCATGCGCAACAGTCTTATGTGGCTGGTGCTGGTGCCAACGGTGTGTATTTCACTGGGGCTGCTTATAGCGGTACTGGCCGACTCTGTGCGCTGGGGCATCATAGCCAAAACGCTTATCTTTGTGCCAATGGCAATTTCGTTTGTGGGCGCTGCAGTGATATGGCGCAACATTTTTGCAGGTGGTGGTATACAACCTCAGGAGGCGATCAACGGCCTGACACCTTCCTATCAGATTGGTTTGCTCAAAGCGATGCTCGGGCATACTGCTGCCTACAACGAGCCGTTATACAGCTTAAAATTCTGGGGTAACTTCTTTTTAATGTGGATTCTGGTGTGGGTGCAGACCGGTTTTGCCATGGTGATTTTTTCTGCAGCACTGCGCGGAGTACCGGAAGACACCATAGAGGCGGCGAAAATCGATGGTGCCAATCCGTTTCAGATGTTTTTCCGCGTTAAGCTGCCGCAGATTTTTTCGACAGTAGTCGTGGTCTGGACCACGCTGGTCATTCTGGTGTTGAAGATGTTCGACATACCCTATGCATTATCCGCCAACGATGATGACAAACTCCTGCTCGCCACCATGATGGAGAACGCCCGCAATAACTGGTCGGTGGGTGGTGATAATGTCGAAAACCTGTTTGCCGCTATTGCTGTCATGCTGATGGTGACGGTGATTCCCAATATGATTTACAACGCCAGGCGCATACGCCGTGAACAGAAGGACCTTGGCCATTGATTTCTCTGAAATTAATTTGTGAGGTGGCTAAACAATGACACGAACATTCAAGCATATTGTTCTGGCCTTGATTGTTGTTGTCTGGGTGCTGCCTTTTATTGCACTGGTCACTACATCACTACGGTCCGAGACGGCGTCTAAAACCTCCGGTTTCTGGACGGCGTTTACTCCCACAGAACTGGGGCATCGCTTTAGTACTCATAACAAGGGTGAGACTGAGCCGTTTGTCACCATGAGTGGGAATATATTTGAGCGGCTGAATAAAGACAGAGGCAGTTTTGAAGTCTCTGGTGACGTTAAGTCAATATTGTTTAAAGGGCGTGTACCCGACCCTGAAAAAGAAGGCAAAACCAAACTTATTCGTCAGTTGATATTTGCCGGTGAAGTCATGAATGTGCGCGATGGCGAGTTTGTGTTTCAGTCGAATGGTGATTTTACCTGGACGTTTCCAGAAGCCACAGCACCTAAACCAAAAAATATTGATGCGTTTATTAACCAAAACCCTGTATTTGGAACAGATGCCTACATAGAGGTGTTGTTTGAAAACAAAAACGTTCCGAACGCGTTGATCTCTTCGTTTATTGTTACCATTCCTGCCACCATTATTCCTATCACCATTGCCGCCTTTGCTGCTTATGCGTTTGCATGGATGCGTTTCCCGGGGCGTGACTGGCTGTTTGTGATTGTGGTTTCATTAATGGTGGTGCCGACACAGCTCGCGTTTTTGCCGGTGTTACAGGGCTTTAGTGGTATTGCCTCATGGGCGACTTCACTTAACGCATGGATGACTGATTGCGAAGTCACCAAAACCTGTCAGGTTGCCTCCAAAACATTTGCCAGCTTGTGGGTTACGCACACGGCTTTCGGGTTGCCGCTGGCGATCTACCTGTTGCGCAATTACATTGTCGGATTGCCTAAGGAATTGCTCGAGAGTGCGCGCATTGACGGCGCCAGTCATCTGCAGATTTTTACACGTCTGATCATTCCGTTGTCTGTACCGGCACTGGCATCTTTTAGCATTTTCCAGTTTTTGTGGGTATGGAATGACTTGATTGTGGCGTTGTATATCGGCCCGGCTGATTCTGCTGATCTGGTATTTCCTATTCGTCTGCAAAAACAACTCGGTACTTTTAAAGATCAGTTGCACCTGCTCAATGCGTCGGCGGTTATTTCGATGATCGTGCCGGTGATTATATTTTTATCAATGCAGCGATATTTTATTCGAGGTCTGTTGGCAGGCTCGGTGAAGGGTGGATAACACAATGCAGAATGACGCCTTAAGCTGGTGGGAAACTGCGGTTATCTATCAGATCTATCCGCGCTCGTATCAGGACTCCAATGACGATGGGGTTGGTGATCTGCCGGGTATTACTACTCGCCTTGATTATATTGCCGGCCTTGGTGTCGACGCGATCTGGATCAGCCCGTTTTTTAAAAGCCCGCAAAAAGACTTTGGCTATGATGTTTCTGATTACTGCGATGTAAATCCGGAGTACGGCACGCTCGCAGACTTTGATTCACTGCTGAAAAAGGCGCATGAGCTTGGTCTGAAAGTGATGGTAGATATCGTGCCTGCACATTGTTCTGACCAGCACGTGTGGTTTGCGGAAAGTCGACAGTCCAGAGATAACGAAAAAGCCGACTGGTTTCACTGGGTAGAGCCGATGCCGGATGGTGGCCCGCCGACTAACTGGCTGTCATTTTTTGGTGGTCCGGCATGGAGCTGGGAACCGCGCAGGCAGCAGTACTATCTGCACAATTTTTTAAGCAGTCAGCCAAACCTGAATCATGCTAATCCGGCAGTGCGTGAAGCATTAATGGCTGTAGCGCGGTTCTGGTTTGACCGCGGCGTTGACGGCTTTCGTCTTGATGCCGTGCATACCATTAACGCAGACAGTGCACCTTTTAGAGACAACCAGGCCAATCCGGATTTTGTTCCGGGGCCACTGCCGCAACAACAGCAACCGTTCTTCCGGCAACTGCATGACACGGCACAACTGAATCAGCCGGCCATTCAGACGTTCAGTGAATCATTCAGAGAAGTTGCTGATCAGTACGGTGATCGGTTTTTGATGGGTGAGCTGCATGGTGATGACCCCATACTGGCGAGCCAGACGTTTACCGCGCCCGGTAGATTGCATGCCACCTATAACTTTAACCTGCTGCAGTGGGATGGTTTAGATGTCGACGGGCTTAAGTCCGCTATTACTAAAGCCATAGAAGCGTTTAATGGTACTGGTCGATTAAGTTTTGCATTTTCCAATCATGATGTGCCTCGCAGCTCAACCAGGCAGCTTGCAGCGCTGGGGTTAAAAGAAGAGCAACAGCCTGCCATGCAACTACTGTTATTACAGCTTGAAACCTGTTTGATCGGGTCTACCTGTATCTATCAGGGGGAAGAGTTAGCATTACAGGATGTGCGTGATATCCCGGTTGAGCACATGCAGGATCCGTGGGGTGTTGAATTTGCTCCGGTGTTTCTCGGACGGGATACTTGTCGAACCCCGATGGTGTGGAAGGGCGATTCGCCAAATGGTGATTTCTCAAGAGCTAACAGCACCTGGCTTCCGATTGATCAGCGGCATTTGCAAAGAGCAGCCCTTGATGAGGCAGCTAGGCCTGAATCTGTTTATAACGAGTTTGCGGCTTTTTTAGCGTGGCGCAAAGATCAGCCGGCATTGATGAGTGCTAATACCATGAGTGAACTCAGTGGCTCAGAGAAACAGATTGTGTTTGATCGGGTATCGGAGCAACAAACCCTGCGCTGCAGCTTTGATTTTGAATCTCTAACCGCCACCTTTGAGGAAATATAAATGGCTCAGGTTGAACTCAAAGGGGTAAACAAGTCATTTGGCAAGGTTCAGGTTATCCATGATGTTGATCTGCATATCGAACACGGCGAGTTTGTTGTTTTTGTCGGGCCATCCGGTTGTGGCAAATCTACCCTGTTGCGCTTAATCGCCGGTCTTGAGAATTTATCCAGCGGTGAAATCTTTATTGCTGATCGACCTGTGATGGACTTGCCACCGTCCAAACGCGGTATAGCAATGGTGTTTCAGTCTTATGCGTTATACCCGCATATGACTGTATTCCACAACATGGCTTTTTCACTGGATTTGCAGGGGTTTAGCAAAGCCGAAATTCGTCAGCGTGTAGAAGCGGCGGCAACTATTCTGCAAATGGAACATCTGCTTGATCGTCGTCCCGCAGCGCTTTCCGGTGGTCAGCGTCAGCGCGTGGCGATTGGTCGTGCAATTGTCCGCAACCCGGATGTGTTTTTGTTTGATGAGCCGCTTTCAAACCTCGATGCTGCACTGCGACACGACACACGGGTAGAGATTGCCAAGCTGCACGAGCAACTCGGTGCTACTACCATCTATGTCACCCATGATCAGGTCGAGGCGATGACGCTGGCTGACAAAATTGTGGTGCTCAAAGATGGCCGGGTGATGCAAGTGGGCAGTCCGATGGAACTGTTTAACGCACCGGCCAACGAGTTTGTCGCAGGGTTTCTCGGGTCACCGAAGATGAATTTCTTTGAAGGCGTGCTGAGTGGCGGTGCCGGTACTGATACAGGGCAGTTCGACGGAGAGGGTCTCAGTGCTACTGGTGTGCGATTGGTCAGTCAGGAGAAATCCACCGGTGATGCCGTGCGGCTGGGTATACGGCCGCAACATATGATGCTCGATGCCAACGGACCATTAACCGGTACAGTGACACTGGTCGAGCAACTGGGTACTGAAACGGTGGTAGAGCTTCAGTCGGCGAGTGAGACTTCGTTTCGCTTTGCCGCAGCGGAGAGTCTCGACATCAAAGCCGGTCAGCAGGTAAGCTTCTCGTTTGATCCGGGCAGGGCGCACCTCTTCTAGGAGCGCGCCACCGCGATATCCTGCTATCGGGATTGATAGCGGGCGGGGTGCGCTATCGCCGCACCGACAGCGGCACCTGCTGTGCTGTGATCTCACTTTATCGCTGACGGTTTAGCAGTGTGCGCAATTGGTGTCGCGAGCTGTAGTCTGCAGTGGTATAAATTCAAGTCGTACCGATTGGACTCCCGATATGTCCCTAAGACAGGAAATTCGCTCGATCAGTGGCGAGCTTAACGCCAGTGAGTTGCTGCGTCACTTGATACTGGAAAGGTTCCCCGGTGAAACGGTGATCACCTCTTCGTTGCGTGCACCAAGCATTTGTGTGCTGAATATGGTCTCTGAAATTGATCCGGCCACACCGGTCGTATTTTGTCAGCGACCGCCGGTGTTTGAAGAAAGCGCCGAGTATCGCGCACAGATTGTCGAGCAGTTGGGGCTAACCAACGTCGTGATGAATGACGGTCGAGAGACGGAAGTAGCGCAAGGTGATCGCGACCATTGCGAGCGGATGTGGGTGCACTATCGGGATATGCCTGGCCGTTCTTTTCAGTTGCTGCATATCAATGATTGTCTGGCAAAATACAAATGCTGGATCAGCGCGGTGTACCATGTCGACCCGTCGCCGGAACCGCGCAACCGTGTTGACGTCGAAGGCAAACTGATTAAAGTTGACCCGCTTGCCCGCTGGAGTAAAAAAGACGTGCAGGTTTATATGAGTGAAAAAAATCTGCCCTACCATAAAATGGCCAAGCGTCAGTTTAACTACAAAGGCAAAACGGACGGTGCGGTTTACCCGATGTATCACTTCTAGTCAGTTTGTTGGTCCACTGACTGCGATTGCCTGAGAAAACCCGTTTCAAGATTTTGGAATAAATTTATGTCGAAATTAATCGCCCCGCATGGATCAGATGTGCTCATGCCGCTGTATGTCAGCGACAGTGCCTCTCGTGACAAGCTGCTCGCTGAGGCGGCAACACTCAGTTCTGTTACCGTCAGTTCGGCAACAGCTGCCAATGCCGTCATGCTTGGCGGGGGGTACTTTACGCCGTTAACCGGATACATGAACAAAGCCAATGCGATTTCGGTAGCGGAGTCTATGCAGACCACTGATGGTTTGTTCTGGCCGACGCCGGTACTTAACCTGATCAATGAAAGTGCCGCAGCAGGGGTTGCTGCCGGTAGCCGTATAACGCTTAAAGATCCAAACGTTGACGGGGAGCCGGTATTGGCGGTGCAGCAAGTCGAATCTGTAGAGTCGCTAAGCGATGCAGAACTTGAGTCTATTGCACAGCATGTCTATGGCACCACCGATCATGAGCATCCGGGGGTTGCAGAATTTATGGCGCAGGGCAACGTGTTGTTGTCCGGCCCGATTGAAGTGCTGAATTTCAGTTACTTCGAAATCGAATTTCCGGATACCTTCCGTACTGCAGAGCAAATCAGACAGTCAATCGAATCAAACGGCTGGAATCGTGTGGTTGCGTTTCAAACCCGCAACCCGATGCATCGGGCGCACGAAGAACTGTGTCGTATGGCGATGGAACGGTTAGACGCTGACGGACTGGTGATTCATATGTTGCTTGGCAAGCTTAAGCCTGGTGACATTCCGGCACTGGTCAGAGATGCCTGTATTCGCAAAATGATCGATGTTTACTTTCCGGCCAACTCTGCGTTGGTTACCGGCTACGGATTCGACATGCTATACGCCGGCCCGCGAGAGGCGCTGCTGCATGCTGTATTCAGGCAGAATATGGGTGCGACACATTTTATTATCGGTCGTGACCATGCCGGAGTAGGAGATTACTACGAGCCTTTCGAGGCGCAGGAAATTTTCGATAAAATTCCTGCCGGTGCATTAAAAATAGAAATGTTTATGGCTGATCACACGGCGTATTCGAAAAAGCTCGATCAGGTTGTGATGATGCGTGAAGCCCCCGACCACAGCAAAGAAGATTTTGTCTTGCTATCCGGTACCGCCGTCAGAGAAATGCTCGGCAAAGGCATTGCACCGCCGCCGGAATTCTCCCGACCTGAGGTGGCTGAAATTTTAATGGATTATTATCAGAGCCAGGCCTGATCAAAAAAACGCATTTACAGGTCGGTGTATTTTGCTGATGTGCCTTTAGATTTATCAACCGGATACTTCACCGCGTTGGCTGCTATTTTTTTAGCAGCAGCGCTTTGTAAGTCGATGCCACAACGCTCACTGATGAGCAATAAATACAACAGTACGTCTGCACACTCCTCCTGCAGGCGTTCATTCATTGCCGGTGTAGCTGCCTCTTGTTCAAACTGTTGTTCGGGCTTCCATTGAGAAAGCTCCAGCAATTCAGAGGCTTCCAGTGACAGGGACAGGATCAGATCTTTTAGTGAATGGAATTGACGCCAGTCACGTTCATCGCGAAACTCGATTAACTGCTGTGTCAGATCATCCAGTGAGGGGCGGTTTTGTTGCATGGTGTTGCCAGTAGAAAGAATGCCGTCAAGACTACCACTTGAATAACCACAGATCAGCCAAATATGCGCATCATTCAAATTTCTGACAGCCATATCTCTACTGACACGCCGCAGCGGCTGGCCGACCTTGAACGCTGTGTGACTGCTGTGAATGAACAAGGGCCCGATCTGGTTATCCATACTGGCGATATTGCTCATGATGCAAGTGTGGAGGAGTACCGGCTTGCCCGCGATGTTCTGGAGCAGCTGCAGGCACCATGGTACGTTATGCCGGGCAATCGTGATGACCGCAACCGGCTGGTGGAAATATTCCATGACAAGCTGTCGATGCATGAAGGGTTTATCCAGTACACGCTGGATGAATACCCGGTGCGACTGTTATTGATTGATACGTTGAGTACCATGAGTAATAAAGGTGCGTTGTGTGAGGTGCGCATGCAGCACATCCAACAGGTGTTCAGTGAAAACGGACCGACACCGCTGATGGTGTTTATGCATCACACACCGTTTGAAGTTACCGAGATTCCAGATCCGTTTCAGTTTGAGGATTGGTCTGCGGTAGAGCAGTTGCTGGAGATATTCACCGGTTGCAAAGAGTTGCGCGCTGTTTACTGCGGGCACGTTCACCGCAATGTTGCTACCCGCATTAACAACCTGCCAATCTCCGCAATAACCTGTATGGCCTGTGACCTACGCAAGGGCAAAATCCCGGACGAGGAACGGCAGCGTCCAAGTTATAAGGTGATAGATTGTTAGTTGCCTGCTAGCTTGCTGGTTGGACAGGATGCAGGTCGAGTACGATGATTTCACTGCGTGTGCCCAGCCGCAGTGTTGGCCCCCAGGTGCCGGTACCCTGAGAGACAACCAGGTGTGACATCAAAGACGGGTTGGTCGAGTCTGAATGCTGATAATTGAAGTAGCCGGCAAGTTGCCGAAACTGTAGCCTGACCAACAGTCCAAATGGCCAGATCTGCCCCGCGTGCGTATGCCCGGCAAGCATCAAGTCGATTTTATTGTCTTTTGCTGCCTGCCAGCCGTCTGGCCGGTGATACAGCAACACGGTAAAACGGTCGTCAGGTATGTCGAGTTTGGCCAGCTCACGCATCGCGTCCTGCGGGTTGTCGGTATCGTCTACGCCAATGATATGCAAGTCTTTAAAAAGAGTGCTTTCATTGCGCAGAATGGCAACCTGCTGTTGTTCAATCGCTGCTATTGCCTGTGCCAGATCAACATAGCGCTCGTGGTTGCCCAGTGACATCCAGACAGGGCAGTCAATCTGTTTTAGCGGTGCCAGAAAATCTGCATCAACAGCGCTTGAGTCGAGTAAGTCACCGGTAATGACAATGGCATCGGGCTGGTGCGACAGCGATTGTTTAACGACTTTTTGCAGTAGCTTTGTGCTGCGGCTGCCGGCGTGTATATCACTAAGATGAACAATGCGATGTTTAGTGCGCAGCTTGTGGCTGTTGATGGTTAGATGTATGTTTTTAATCCGCAGCGCAGAGTAGGCGGCATATAAAGACAGCAGTGCCCAGGAAATCAAAGCGATCATCCCGACGGCATTTGCGTTGAGAAAAATATGCAATGGTGCGGTAACCAGCAGTACTGAAATTAAAATGGTGGTCAGGCCGAGTAACTGCAGTGCAGGCCATTTATAAATCAGATTGGATGACTGCACAGATACCCACATAAAAACTGCCAATGGTATTGCAAACACAGCGCTTAACATTAATGTGGTGGTGGCGGGTAGAGCAAACAGCCAGATGCACAATACTGCCAGCGGCAGGCTAATCGAAAGCCAGATAAGCACCGAGGCGGCAAAAAAGAACTTCAGTCTGGGTAGTGAAATGATCGTCTCAACAATGTCGGCTGCGCATCAACGCATTCTATCAGAAAGCGTGTACGTAAAAGTCATTGTCAGTGCATGGTTGGTGACCTGCGAACGTATCCTTTTAGCTGCAGTCCAAACAGCATTGCCAGTAAGCAAAGACTGAATGGACCGATTGATCCGGTGCCGGTGAATCGCAAAGACACGCTGCTTGCAAAGCCGGTGTGGTGGTCGTGTACCGAGCTTTCGAAGGGCAGGTGATGAAAGTAGTGGTTGTCATCAGGGCCGTAGCCAGTCAAAAACTCATGGCTGTAGGCATCGTATAACTCAACATAATGATTGTAGTAGCCTGTCGGGTAGCCTGAGTCGAGGGTTGCGTGAATGGTGTAGGCGTCATAGGCGTTTGAGCCGTTGATGGTGAAATCTCCACTTACCGCATATTCATTCCATGGCCCGTCGTCAATGCTGACATAAAGCACTGCATATACCAGTGGTGCGATAAGGCTGGTATCAAAATCGAGTGTGATCGAGAAATTCGAATAATGCCCGTCGTTGTCATAGTCATTATTAAAGCCGATCACAACGTCGTACAGCCAGAGTCCATACTGGTGGTTTAGCGTGGTCCTTTTGTTAGCAGACAGACTTGCGTCTGCTGGCCGGGTTCGTTGCAAAGGCGCTTCATAATAATGCAGCGATGTAAGTCCTGCTTCGGTAATGCTGGCCTGTCTTCCGTCTGGTGCTGGCGATGAATCGCCGGCATTTACTGACAGGCTGATCATCGCCAGTAGCAGCGAAAAAAGCGTTGTCAGGTAGATTGTTAAATTTCTTGTGGAGTTCACGGTTGCGCTTTACGTTGTCTCGAATCCGCCGATATCCTTGCAGCGTGACACTGAATCCGTTCTGAACCATTGCCGGAACCTGTCGACGTGGTGGCCACGGAGTGGCGAAGATAGTCAATCGTAGGATGATATGGGTAAACACTATAAGTTATTGATTGCATTGTTCTTAGGTATGTCGGTGTGCGCAAGTCCGGTGTTCGGGGCTGAGCATTCTGCCTATCTGGAAAATGCGATTTCCAAGGCGCAAGCTGTCCCTCACGAATCCGGAAAATCAGGCTACGTTGAGTATTATCTCGATGAACCGTTGTCGGATGTAGTGCGCGCCAGCTATCGCTCTGCTGATGGAAAAGAACTCGCCAGCAAGCAATTAAATTTTACCGAAGAGTCAAAACATCCTGCTTTTGAGTTGCTGGACTACCGTAGTTCGAGTGGTTACAAAGTGGTTCCGCAGGATGGCAAGTTGCGGGTGTTGTCTTTGCGTCTGCTTGAAAATAATATGCGCGCTGTTGTCGATGTGCGAGAGGTAACTATTGTTGAGCCAATGGTGGTCGATGCAGGATTCCACCGCTTTTTACTTAACCACTGGGATGATATTGCTGCGGGCAGTAAAGTTCGCTTTAACTTTCTTCAGGTCGACAGGGCCCGCCTTGTACCGCTGATTGTTAGTCGCGCCGCATGTTCAAATAAGCGGCACTACTGCATTCGTGTATCACTGGGTAATTTCTTTCTGCGTGTGCTGTTGCCGTCTGTCGAGTTAACTTACGATGCGTCATCGAAACGGTTATTGAGTTACTCAGGACTTGGTCCGCTGCCGACAGAAAGCGGCAGTGCGCTTGCGGTGAGTCTTAACTATGAGTATTTACAGTAGCGATAATTCGTCGCCGGTGTCTGGATTCGTGAGTCAGATTAGTGCAAGGTAGCGGCTGATTCTAGCTGGTTGGTTCGCACCATTATGGTCAAGTGTATCGCCTGGAACATTCGTGCGGGCGGTGGCGTCAGGTGCGACCAAATATCCGACTATCTGATCAGACAAAATGCTGATGTAATAGCATTGTCTGAATTCAGAGGTACGCCACCAAGTATTAGCATTGCCGAGTCGCTGGCGGCCAACGGATACCCCTTTCAAAAAACTACCGCCAGTCGCAAAACCCCGGCGCGCAATGCGTTGCTGGTGGCCTCTAAATGGCCTATCAGAAAAATGCCGCTGAAACGTGCACCTGATAATGACTATCGATGGCTGTCAGTAAATGTTGCGGCACCGCAGCCGTTTTGTGTGATGGCGTTACACGTGCCCAACCGGTCTACCGGGCTCAAGTATCCGTTTCAGCAATCTGTTATTGACGTACTTGAACACTGGCGCGGGCAGCCGGCACTGATGATAGGTGATACTAACTCGGGAAAAATTGATCTCGACGAAGAAGCCAGAACCTTTAATCGTACAGAGCACGACTGGATTGAATCGATAGAGCGGCTTGGCTGGCGTGATGTGTTTCGCCACCTTTACCCGCAAGGGCGTGAGTTTACGTGGTATTCACCGAATGGCAGAAATGGCTTCAGGCTTGATCAAATGTTTGTGCATCCGGCGCTTATAGATCGACTAAATGGTTTTCGACATGAATGGCCTGGTCGCACTGAGGGGCGACGGGAAATATTGAGTGATCACGCTGCGTTGATACTGGAGTATGATGGGAATTGATGGTTGTTGGACTTAGCTTGAAACGAGTGCTGGCTGCGGTGGAGTACCTTCCCTGTTGCTAAGGCTCCGACCCTCCCACGAAGGGAGGGTGGTATCGTGCCTTTTACAACGACGCCGGTTACTCGGGATTTTTTATAATACCCCGTTGCTTCATAATACTGATGACTTTCTCGGCACACTGCTCTGCAGACATAGAGGAAGTATCTACCAGAATTTCAGGTGACTCCGGTCGTTCGTAAGGTGAGTCGATACCCGTGAAGTTTTTAAGGTCCCCGCGACGCGCCTTTTTGTACAAGCCTTTCGGGTCACGTTGTTCTGCCACAGCCAGTGGTGTCTCAACATATACCTCCAGGAATTCACCATCTTCGAGCAGATCTCTCGCCATTTTGCGTTCTGCAATAAACGGAGAAATAAATGCGGTCAGTACAATCAGTCCGCTGTCTACCATCAGTCGTGAAACTTCACCAATGCGTCGGATGTTCTCTACGCGGTCTTCGTCGGTAAAGCCGAGATCCTTGTTAAGACCGTGGCGAACATTGTCACCGTCCAGCAGGTAGGTATGTTTGCCCTGTTCAGCGAGTTTCTTCTCAACAATATTGGCAATAGTTGACTTGCCGGAGCCGGACAATCCGGTAAACCAGACCACACAGGATTTTTGTGCTTTAAGGTCTGAGCGCACGGTCTTGTCAACATCGACTGCCTGCATATGAATATTCTGCGAGCGTCTGAGTGCAAAGTTAAGTGTGCCGGCAGCTACAGTGCTATTTGTTAAGCGGTCTATCAGTATGTAACTGCCGGTAGTCTTGTTGTCGTTGTAGTCGTCAAAGGCGATCTGTCTGTCCAGGTTAATGTTGCACAGACCGATATCGTTGAGCTCCAGTTTTTTAGAGGCATTGTGCTCCAGCGTATCCACATTAATTTCGTACTTAATGTCGGTAACGGTAGCAACTGCAGTCGCCGTCCCGCACTTTAGTGCGTACTCACGGCCGGGTAGTAATGGCTCTTCATCCATCCATACCAATGTGCTTTCAAACTGGTTTGCGGTACTGGCAGGTGTGTCGGTGGTAGAGATAATATCGCCACGTGAAATATCGATTTCATCTTTCAGTGTGACGGTAATTGCCTGGCCTGCAATGGCTTCCTGCAAGTCGCCGTCGAAGGTGACAATTCGTTCGATCTGGCTGGTCTTGCCGGAGGGTTGAACCCTGATCTGCTCACCCACTTTTATCCGCCCGCTTGCGACCGTGCCGGCAAAACCGCGGAAGTCGAGGTTGGGTCGGTTAACCCATTGCACCGGCAGTCGGAAAGGCATGTCAATGCTGGATTCTGATTCTATTTTTAAAGTCTCAAGGCAGGAAAGTAACGTTGTGCCGTGATACCAGGGTGTCTGCTGGCTGGGTGTAATAATATTGTCACCTTGCAGTGCCGATACTGGTATAGCCGTTACCTGATCGATGCCGTGATCTTTAGCAATGCTCTGAAACTCTTCAACAATCTCCTGGTATTTCTCTTCTGAATATTTTACCAGATCCATTTTGTTGACGGCCAGCACCACGTTACTTATGCCAACCAGTGATATCAGATACAAGTGTCTTTTAGTTTGAGTCAGTACACCTTTGCGAGCGTCTACCAGGATAATCGCGGCATCTGCATTGGAAGCGCCGGTGATCATGTTGCGTGTGTACTGCACATGGCCTGGTGTATCTGCAATAATAAATTTACGTTTTTCTGTGTTGAAGTAACGGTAGGCCACATCAATAGTAATGCCTTGTTCACGTTCAGCGCTGAGTCCGTCAACCACTAGTGCAAGGTCTAGGTCTTTGCCTTGTGTGCCGTGCTTGACTGATGCTGCCTTTGCGCTTTCGATGTGATCTTCAGGTAGTGACTTTGTTTCAAATAGCAGTCGGCCTACCAGTGTGCTTTTACCATCATCAACACTGCCGCAGGTGATAAAGCGCAGCATGTCTTTCTTCTCGCTTTGCTCAAGAAGAGTCTGAATATTTTTTTCTATTTTTTTATTTGCAACGGCCATTAGAAATAGCCCTCCTGTTTTTTACGTTCCATTGATGCTGCGCTGTCGTGATCGATCATTCTGCCTTCGCGTTCAGAGCCTTCTGCCTCGAGGGTTTCCCGGATGATTTCAGGCACTGTGGTGGCTTTAGATTCAATAGCAGCGGTTAACGGGTAGCACCCGAGTGTGCGAAAACGAACCGTTTTCATTAGCGGTGCTTCACCGGGATTCATTGGCAGTCGATTGTCATCGACCATAATGAGTTGACCGTCGCGCAGTACTACCGGGCGTTTGGCAGCGAAGTACAGCGGTACCACCGGAATGTCTTCTTTGTAGATGTACTGCCAGATATCCAGCTCTGTCCAGTTGGAGATCGGGAAAGCACGAATAGACTCGCCCGGCATCTTGTGAGTGTTGTACAGGCTCCAAAGCTCTGGCCTTTGATTTTTGGGATCCCAGTGGTGTTCCGGTGTGCGGAACGAAAAGATTCGTTCTTTGGCACGTGATGCTTCTTCATCGCGTCTTGCGCCGCCAAGTGCGACATCAAACCCGTGCTTGTCGAGTGCTTGTCGCAATGCCTGGGTTTTCATAATGTCAGTATGTAGCGCAGAGCCGTGCGTAAACGGGTTAACGTCTTTCT
Organism: uncultured Granulosicoccaceae bacterium; assembly: GCA_937931165.1. Lineage (GTDB taxonomy): Bacteria > Pseudomonadota > Gammaproteobacteria > Granulosicoccales > Granulosicoccaceae. The sequence continues at coordinate 13,858 of CALHCI010000084.1, read as the reverse complement.
CAACGCCTTCTTTGTTGATGTGGGCGATGAGTTCAAGGCCATGTTGTTTGGCTGTTTTGTCTCTGAACTCGTACATCTCCTGGAATTTCCAGCCGGTATCAACATGCAGCAGGGCGAACGGAGGTTTGGCGGGGTAGAAAGCTTTCATTGCCAAATGAAGCATTACTGCGCTGTCTTTACCGATTGAATAGAGCATCACCGGCTTGTCAGCGTTGGCAACGACCTCGCGCATGATGTGAATGCTTTCGGCTTCCAGCCGTTGAAGATGGGTAAGCGACGTCATGGTGTCGTGTTTCCTGTTTAATAGATTGGTTTCAGCTTCAGTGGGTGTCGTCACTGAGGGCTCATGTGTAGAAATCTGGTTATCGGGGTGCGGGATCACAGTGATCTGATCTGTGGCCTGCACAAATTGCTGAAAGTCGGCGTCATTGATCAGGATCTGGTCTGACAGCACAACCGCAACGGGGCCACTGGCGGCAACGGTTAACCGTTGCAGAAAATCTTTGGCCTGCGAAACATGGTTAGAGGTCTTTTCTGCCGTCCAGTAGTATTTGCCGCGTGTGGTGTGGGCATAAACTGCCGATACATTTTCGTCTTGGTGGCTGGTGCTGTGGCGCCCCATCCAGAAAACAGTGGCATTGTTGCGACGGGCGGACTGCGTCAATGATTTGTAGGTGGTGTTGAGCCAGTCGAGTTGAGCGCCCCCATCTTTGCAGCGGGTGTACTCGTTTTCAGCGCTCAGGCCCCACTGGTCCAGGTAGCTGCCCAGAGAGCGGGCGCTGATTTTAGCGCCGTGCGTATCCCGGCAGTGCTGCTCCAGAAGTTGCAGTGACCAGGGGACGGAATCGTTTGGATTGCCGACTGCCGCCTGCTGTACCAGATCCAGCAAGTCATCTGACAATGCGAGATTTCCCGCTTTCCTCCCTCGAGGGTTCGCGTCAACAGCAGGCCATCCTCCAGCCAGAAACTGTTTGTGTGCAGCAATAATAGTAGGGGCAGAGAGATCGACGATCTCTGCAATATCTGCGATTTTACGACCTTCAAGGCGCAATTTAACCGCTTTTCTGCGGCGTTCGTTGAATTTACTGGTGTCTGTAGTATCGCTGCACATGTCAGTAGTAGCGTTGGTTTTATTAAACAATAAACTATAATTGAGAAAATTAAATATTTAATTGCAATATCTGTGCGTAAAACGACAAAGTGCGGGACCGGGGAGGTTGTGAGTGGTTTTAAACGAGTAAAAGCGGGGTAGAGAGCCCTCCCCGGCGCTTAGACGCTGACTCCCGCAAGCGGGAGGTGGGTGTTCGTGCCTTTTTCGACGGTCGCGGTGACGGTACTTTCAGGCCTGGCTGCGCTCGAGCTGAAAGAAGCGGGCGATTTTTTCGGCGATAGCTCTGGAGTTGGTGTCGCCACTGGCAATTGAATCTGCCGCCAGGGCGGCTATTTTTGCCGGCAGCACATCTTTGCGCGCGGCCAGCAGATCGGTGATGTACTCCCGACTGAATTCCGGATGCGGCTGAATGCTGTAAGCTTTATTACCGTATTGCAGCGCAGCATACTGGCAGAAATCGGTTGAGCCGACGACTGTTGCCTCTGCCGGCAGCTCCACCACCTGATCCTGGTGCCAGGCGTACAACGGTACTGCTTCGGCATTATCGTTGAGCTGGTAATCAACTTTTCCGACGCTCCAGCCGCCGGCGAACTTTTCTACCTTTCCGCCAAGCGCCTGTGCCAGTATTTGATGACCGAAACAGATGCCGACAATTGGAATGTTCTGCGCGTAGGCCTGTGCCAGAAAGTTTTCCAGTGGTTTAATCCACGGCAAGTCCTCGTAAGCTCCATACTTTGATCCGGTGACCAGCCAGCCGTCCATTTCGGTGACACTATCCGGTAGCTCTCCTTCCAGTGCTGCCCAGCTTTCAAAAGTAAAGCCAAAGCCGTCCAGCAGTTTCATAAAAGCCAGCGGGTAGTTGCCGTGCTCTTCAATGGTGTTTTCCGGAGGATAGCCGGTTTCCAGAATGCCAATCTTCACTAATCAATGCCGTGTAATCGAAATAGTGATTCTGGCACATTGTTGAGTCAGGGCAATGGTGTGATGTCACTTTCATTGTGTTGCTGTCGCATCTGATTGCAGTGATTGATGGTGCCGGCGAAATGTTGATTCTAATTTACCCATAAATCACTGTGAAACCAGTTGCCTGCGGGATATGCTCTTTTAAAGATTGCTGTGACCCGAATTCTCGTACAGGCGCACATGCCCAGGAAAACGATTGATCACCAACACGTCTGAGCTGTTGTTGCAGTTGCAGCAGTTCGAAAGCGAGATTTTTCCGCGCAGCATCGCTGTTGGAGAAGTGCCGTGGTTTTGCTGTATAGAAGGCTCTGTACCGGTGCTGGTGTCTGCGCCCCATGCATGTCGGCATATGCGTGACGGGGTTGAAAAAATGTCTGAGGAGTTTACCGCTGCACTGGCGAAACAAGTTGCAGGTCTGACCGGCTGCCATGCAATTTATACACGGTATAAATCTGATGAAGATCCAAACTGGGTGACTCTGGGCGCGTATAAATCCCGTGTGGCAGAACTGGTGCTGCAACATGGCATACGGTTTGTCATTGATCTGCATGGTATGACGAACCGACATCATATGGGTGTGGCGTTGGGCACTATGCACGGGCGCGCTTGCCGTCATTTCGACGTGATAGCACCTTTTACCAGGCACGGTTTTGAAGTAGTCAGTGCTGACGCTGTCCCACCGCCGCTTGAACTGATTGACGGGGTGCCGTTGCCACCAGGGGTCGGAGCCGAGCAACACAGGCAAAGTGTGGTGACGGATCATCCGCGCTTCACTGGCGGATTGCGCAACCATACTGTCACTCGTTTTGCCGTTGAGCAGTTGGGGATTTCAGCTGTACAGGTAGAGATTGCATCGGTTAACCGGATTGTGTTTCGGGCAGCAGTGTCTGACTGGCCGTATGAGTATTGTGGTAGTGCTGAAGGTATCACTGCTACCGTTAACGCATTAATTGCGCTGGTTAACAGGTAATGGTGAACAGGATGGTGAATAGCTAATGGCCCTTGAGTTGTTTTTGATTGGTTTTTGCGCCTTTCTGTTTGCAGGGGTGGTAAAAGGCACCATTGGCATTGGCCTGCCGACAATCACTATTTCTATCATGGCGCAGTTTGTCGACCCGCGCGTGGCAATTTCGTTTTTGCTGCTGCCGGCGCTGGTGACGAACAGCTGGCAGATATATCGTGGCGGGCAGCTGGCTAATTCGCTGTCAACGCTGTGGCCATTTGGCTTAACGATGATGGTTACAATCTATTTTTCATCACTGTTTGCGCCAATGGTACCTTTGCAGTGGCTGGTCGCCGGTATCGGTATTATGGTGGTGTTGTGGACTGCCACCAGTCTGATCAAAGCGCCACCGCGGCTACCGGATCAATACGACAAGCCTGTTCAATTCGTCGGTGGTTTTGCGGGCGGCGTTATCGGAGGTTTAACCGCTATCTGGTCACCGGCTATGGTGGTTTATTTACACGCTCGAAAATTTGATAAAAATGACTTTGTGGCACATACCGGATTTTTGATCATGTGTGGAACCATACCGTTGTTTTTTGGCTACATCAGTAACGGAATTTTGAGCAAAGAGTTGTTGATCGGGTCTGGTCTGATGATTATTCCGACGTTACTCGGGTTTGCGCTCGGAGAACGTTTACGGTCCAGATTAAACGTTGCACAGTTTTATAAAGTGCTGCTGCTTGTATTTTGTCTTAGCGGGCTTAATTTGATCAGACGAGGGTTGTTCTAATGGCTGGTGTGTTAAGACTGACCATTATGGGAAGGCGAGGCTGAAAGCACCTGAGCCCCGGGACTATGGCGCGCCGGTGACTTTTGTATGGGAGCCCTCTGGTGTGCTATTGCACTTTGCCGAATTTACGGGCCAGGCAACTCTCTCTCCAAATACTGCTCCTCCGATTCAACGGCACCCTACTGATTTAGATTGGTGCGTTATTCCTGATTGGTCACGAAACTCTGTGTGAGTGCACAGTTCTTTGAACTTTGCTTTACAAAGTGAATAAATCAAAGTACTTTATAATGCAAAGTATATTGGGAGAAGCCGTAGTGCAATTGAATACAGATTTCTGGCGTGGATATTTTTCAGACAATCAGCGGGACCGTGCAGAACCGGACTGGCACGCGCCGGTCACCGTGCCGCAAAGTGCGCGGGCTGCGTTGTTTCAGTCGCTGCGTGAGTTTCAGCTTGGTGATGGTGGTGGTCCTGCCAGTCTGATTGCCTTTAATGCCGAGCGCTTCCGCTGTCAATCGTCTGATATTCAGTCAATTGTTGATAGCTGGTTCAATGAAGAGAAAGAACACTCCCGCCTGCTTGGTGGTCTTTTGCAGCGCTTCGGTGTTGAGCCGATTCACAGCCACTGGAGTTTCTCACTGTTCTGTACGCTGCGAAAAACGCTTGGCGTGTCATTCGAGCTCCAGATACTCACCCTGACAGAATTGGTCAGTACTTCCTATTACTCTGTGTTGCGCTGCCACTGTATGGATAAAGCAGTGCGTGATGTCTGTGCGCTTATCTTAAGAGATGAGTATGGTCATGTGCGGTTTCATAACGCGCGGCTGGCAGAGCAGTACGCCAAACAGGGTGGAGTGCGGCGGGCATACTGGCGATTGCAGTTTTGGCTGTGTGGATATGCTGCTGCAACGGTATTGTGGTCCAGTCATGGAAAATGTATTCGTCAACTGGGAGGGACTACCGGGGAGTTCTATCGTAATGTGACGCATCAGATAAAGGCCTTCATTAGCAGTCTTGACCATTCTCTCACGCAAGAATCGCCGTCAGGTGGGAATACAAGTGAAGGACTTAAATACGGCTAGTATTTAGTTTCATGGCGGGCAGGCTATATTGCTCGTGTTTCATCGTCGGCCACAAATAAGTGGCTTTTATTTTAGGAGTATGCTTTGCAATGCAAAGTAAAATATCGAATTGTGCTCAAGTGAGCGCAAGTGGAAAACCTCAAAGTGCCGGTAAGCTTGCCAACTTTAAGCGTGCAGTGCTTACCAGCGGACTGCCGTTGCCGTGGGGGCCAGTGACGCGGAAGAGACTGCTGCGCACCGTGCTGATCTATGCATGTGTTTTTTTACTGGCGTTTTTTCTTCAGCAGTATGCAGAGTCCCAGCGACTGCAGGCTTTTGCTACAGGACTAATGTTACCTGGTGCCGGTTTTCTTTACTGGGCCAACCCGATGGGTGATGCCTTTCTGGTTTACCTTGCGCTTGCGGCAGTGTCGGTTGCCGGTTATGTCGTTGCCATTGTGCTTTGGTTTGCCACAGGCAATATGGTAGCGCCCGTTAGTATGTGGCTGCTTGCTGCAGTGGCTGCGGCATGGGTGCCATCAGCTCTGCCTGTTTCTGAGGCAGGTGTGCCATGGCCTATGGCGGTGGCAGTATTGCGGATTGGTGTACCGCTGATGATTCTGATGGCGTTTGTCTCGAAAGCTGAGCGGTCGGAACAACAAAAGCGCAATCAGGTTCGGGTAGAAGCCGATGCAAAGGAATCTTTTATTCCATCAGCTTCGACGAACAGTGAACTCAGTCTGCAGGATCTGCAAAAAATGCGTGCACTACTTGATCGTTCATTGCAGCCGGTAAACGAGTTTAAGGGTTTTGACTGGATAGATCAGTTCCAGACAGCATCACTGCGCTATCAGATTAATTTTGTTTCCTACGCATTGTCAGTTGCCAGTCATGTACACCTGCCGGCTGCGCACGGGTATATGCATGAGGCGCAACATCGTCTTGCATACAAGTTAACAGACCCTCGCGTATGGGGTTACTGGCAGCTTGAAAATATGTGGGGAAACCTGCGCACCAGTGCCGACCCGATTGCGCGTGACAACATCATGTTATCGGGGTTTTTGTCTGCACAGGTGGGGCTCGCCAGAGGGTTAGTCGGGCTTAATGAATTTGATTTACCAGAAAGTCTGGTGTTTAAGCAATGTGATAAGCGCGACTACCGCTACTCGTTGTCGCAAATCAATCGAACAGTCGCCGGTCACTATGCGAAAGCGACTTATGGACTGCTGGCCTGTGAACCGAACTGGGTATTCCCGCTTTGCAACGCCATTACCGCGACCGGCCTGCGTGCACTTGATACGCAAACCGGCTCAAATGACTGGGAGGTGATAGCAGATAGATTCGAACAATCACTTCACACAGAGTTTACCTCCGCCAACGGATTGCTGGTGCCGTTTCGATCATCCAGAACCGGTATCGCAGCGCCGATGATCGGTGGTGGTGCGATGCAGGCACTACCGTGTCTGTTTTTAAATTCGGTGCTGCCAGACTTAGCTGTGTCTCAATGGCAGATTACACGTGACAACCTTAGTGAGTCTGCAGGCAAGCGTTCGATGTGGCCAGTTGATATTGGTAACTATCGTATTAATCGTTCGGCAAGCTATGGGGCCTGTGCGGCGACCGCGGTTGAAATGGGTGACAGAGAAACTGCTAACCGCATACTCGGCTATCTGGATGAAGACTGTCCGCTCGTAGTCAGCAATGGCGTGGCGCATCGGCCTCAGGTATCGCTGTGGGCGCATGCGCTAGAGTTTGTGGCAATTGCCGGTGATCACAACGCACTGCAATCTGCCACTACCGGGGTGAAAGATCAGGCGGCGCCGGTAATCAAAAAAATAGCGTATCCCGATGTGCTGCTGGCCAGTGCTAAAAGTACCGTCAATGGTGGCATAAAGGCGGTGATGTATCCCGGTGATACGGCGGGTAAGAAGTGCTTTGTCGTGAGCGGCCTGATGCCCGGCAAGGCCTATCTGCAGCAGGCTGGTGAGTCTTGTCAGGTGGTGGCAGACCATCATGGTGAAGCCCGGCTCTGCGTTGTGGTAGATGGCCGTACTGAAGTTTCCCTGACACCAAAGGCGGCTTAGCACATGGCTTGTTGTATTTTGATTGCGCTTGCGTTCGCCTTGCCGTTTATGGTGTTGCGCCAGGTGTCTGGCTGGTTTGGCGGATCGGCGCAGTGCAGTATGGCCTGGCAACCTGCTGGACTGGCACATAGGCCACCAGCTGAAATGACACAATCACCAAAAAATGCAGTGTCTACCGGATTTGCCACCGGAACCGGTTTTAGCATTGCAAACCGTGCAATGAGTTTTCTGCACGCGGGAAGAGGGATGTACCTGCTGTTGCGTTATGAGCACAGCGCATGGATTCAATTGTCTATTATGCTGGCGGTTATTGCACTGTCTTTCGCGCTTGGTATTTCTGGCAGTGACTGGCGATGGATGATGCTTTTGATTGGCATGGTGTTGTGTGCAGAGGGGCTGAATACAGCTATCGAATATGCTTGCAACGCAGTTTCTGTCGAATATTGCGAGCACATCAAAACCGCCAAAGACGTTGCAGCAGGTGCGGTGTTGTTAATTTCGTTAACCGCTGCCGCAATCGGTGTGCAAACGCTATTGCCTTATGTGAAGCAATCTATCTGGCCAATAGCTGATCCGTTGCCATTGATTGATGACACCCAAACGTTCAATTCATCTTTTGGTTCATCTTTAAGCGAGGTTGGTGTGTGATGAAAATTCTGTTTATTTCACTTGAACATCGCAACCCGGGTTGTGCAGACAACGACAGCGGTGTGATGTCACGCGGTTGTAATGCGCTTGCCATGCGTCGAAGTCGGCGTCTGTTGCCTATTCAGATGCTGGCGATTGCCGCTGATCTCATTGAAGCCGGTCACAACGTGCACTGGCCGGAAGAGTCGTTGAGTCACGCCAATATGGATCGCGTAGTGGCTGACGCCCGTGTCTTTGCACCGGATATGGTTTTCTTTGCCTGTTGCGATCTGCGCTCGCAGCATCTGATGTCAACAGTTGCTGTTAAAATAGGTGGGGTTTCCGGTAACGAGTTTTTAAACGACGCAACACTACGGCCGGCTCGTTACTGGTGTGATCAGCTTGTTAATAATGATTATTCAGCTCAGCATTTATTAGAAGCGTTAGCCTCTTTAGTGCGCGCCAATGGTACGCAGTAACCTACTTATACACGCCATCCCATGGGCCGCTCTTTAATGTGGCCTCAGTGCCGCTGTCGTCGACTTCTGGTCGATTAAGGCTGAACATATTCTTTTCGTTAATCACAGCGTAATCCATATAGCCAAGTCTGGCCAGTGGCTCCATGGATGCAACGTCGACCAGTCCGTCTTTAATGTACGTGTCATCGATATACACCCCCACCACATGGACAATAATGGTGGTGTAACCAGTGCGCCCTTCAACCAGTGGCAGTTCAATTGTCTTCCACAATTTGCATTCGAACGCAGCCGGGCTTTTGGCCACCCTTGCCGGTTTCACCAGTTGTGATTCTGCCGTTTCAATCTTGCCCAGAGCAAACTCACTGACATCGCTGTTGACTGCGGCGCTACTCATATTCATTTCATCGACCAGCGCATTGGCTGCCAGCGAACAGGTGCATTCTTCGGTAGCGGTGATATTGGTCACAGTGTCTTTACCGTTTGCCACCGAGAACATCAGCATAGGGGGCGAATCTGATATAGCGTTGAAAAAACTGAACGGCGCCAGGTTGGGTTGCCCGTTTTCACTCAGTGTTGATACCCAGCCGATCGGTCTGGGAACCACCAGCGCTTTAAACGGGTCGAATTTCAGACCGTGTTTGCGTGTATCGGTTGTGTAGAACAAGGGGCAAGCTCCGCGGATAAGGTAAAGTCACTATAAATCACAACTGTTTGCGGCAAGTGTAGTCTTAAGATCGTCGCAGAGGAAGCGGGCGTTGCAAGGCTAGGGTATAACGCACAAAATTCCCGTCAACAGACTTTATTTACGGCAGGGCATAGCCTATGAATCCGGTAGAACTGGTTCTTTCCCCCCGACTACGTGTCACTCCTTTCGAGCCGCGTGTTCGGGAACTGGGTATCAAGAGTTACACGGTTTACAACCGCATGGTGTTGCCGGTCAACTACACCAACACGCTGGATGAATACCATCACCTTTGCGCCAATGTGCAGTTGTGGGATGTCTCTGCAGAACGTCAGGTAGAGGTGGTCGGCCCCGATGCTCTGGCGCTGGTTGAGCTCATCACTCCAAGGCATATTGCACCTTGCGAGGTGGGTCAGTGTGTGTACGCGCCACTTGCCGATCAGGACGGGCTGGTGGTTAATGATCCAATCATTCTGCGCCTGGCTGAAGACCGGTTCTGGATTTCTATTGCTGACTCGGACGTGCTGCTGTGGGTGAAGGGGATCGCCTATGGTTGTGGATTGAATGTCCGTGTGTTTGAGCCTGATGTCAGCCCGCTTGCGGTGCAGGGACCGAAAGCCGATGACCTGATGGCTGATCTGCTGGGACCACAGGTTCGTGACATTCGTTTTTTCCGCTTTATCGAAACCACCATTGCCGGTACCGATGTGGTGCTGGCGCGTTCCGGCTGGAGCGGACAGGGTGGCTATGAAATCTATTTGCAAAACAGTGCAGACGGGCTGGCGCTTTGGGATGCCGTCTGGGATGCGGGCGGAAAGTACAACATACACGCCGGTTCACCTAACCTGATCGAGCGTCTTGAGACCGGTCTTAAGTCATACGGCAGTGATATGACTCATGACGATCACGTGCTCGAGTGCGGGTTTGAGCGATACATGCATCTGGATAAACCTGCGCCGTATATGGCCAAAGAGTCCATCGAAGCACTGCAGGCGCAAGGTGTAAAGCGGCGCCTGTGCCACCTAATGGTGGCTGGCAATCCACTGCCGGGGCTGCGTGAGCGATGGCCCGTACTAAACAACGGTACACTTGCAGGCTATGCAAGTAGTTGCGCGTTCTCACCGAAATACGACGCTAATCTGTTGTTTGCTATGGTATCGGTCGATTCGGCAACCCCCGGCACGAGGCTTGAAATGGTTGTCTCCGGTAATCATTGCGAAGCCATCGTCAAGGATGATCGCTGGAAGTCCTAACCCTCTGACGCTACCATGTGCGGCCAATAAAGCACCGCACTGGTCAGATGCCTACAACACTCACAATCAAGCAACCCGACGACTGGCATTTGCATCTGCGTGATGGCGACATGCTGAAGTCGGTGCTGCCCGACACCGCCCGTCACTTCGCCCGCGCTATCATCATGCCGAATCTGGTGCCGCCGGTGGTCAGGGCGGCAGACGCTGTTGCCTATCGCGAGCGAATAATGGCGGCGCTGCCGGCAGGCTCGACTTTCGAGCCACTGATGACGCTTTATCTCACCGAAGCTTCAAGTGCTGACGATATTGCCGCCGCCGCCGACTCAGGATTAATACGCGCGGTCAAGCTGTATCCGGCTGGTGCGACAACCAATTCCGACTCCGGCGTTAAAGACATCACCCGGGTAACTGATGTGCTTGAACGCATGGCAGAGATTGGTTTGCCGCTGTGCGTGCATGGTGAAGTGACCGATCCTGACATCGATATTTTTGATCGTGAAGCGGTGTTTATCGAATCCGTGCTCGAGCCGCTACGCAGCCGCATACCGGGACTGCGTGTGGTGATGGAACATGTCACTACCAGTGATGGTGTTGACTACGTGAAAAGTGGCGGTGACAACCTTGCCGCAACACTCACCACCCATCATTTGATGATCAATCGCAACCACATTTTTAAAGGCGGTATCAGGCCGCACTATTTTTGCCTGCCTATTGCTAAGCGACAGTCCCATCAACTGGCGCTGCGTGAGGCAGCAACTTCCGGTGACAAAAGTTTCTTTCTTGGTACTGACAGCGCGCCGCATTTAGATGGTGCGAAAGAGTCTGCCTGCGGCTGTGCCGGTGTATACAATGCACCCAATACATTATCCTGTCTGGCGCATGTTTTTGAAGAAGAAGGCAGGCTCGATAACCTTGAATCGTTTGCATCGTTAAACGGCCCGGCGTTTTACGGACTGGCTCCGAACGTCAACACTGTAACACTTGAAAAAAGAAGTGAGCCTGTTGAATATGCGGCAAGCGTGCAAACTGCGGAAGGTCCGGTCACTGTATTCGACCCTGAGTGTGCCTTGCACTGGCACGTAAGTTAAATACCCTAACACTGGTTACATAACATGTTTCAAAACTCCTTCCCCGATGAAGAAACCATGGCAGAGCTTGCTGCCGGTATGCTGCTTGAAATCGATGCGGTGCATTTTCGTGCAGATCAGCCGTACAAGCTTACTTCAGGGTTGGCCAGCCCGGTGTATATCGATTGTCGCAAACTGATCTCATACCCGCGCATCCGCTCGGCGTTAATGGATTTTGCTGTGTCCAAACTAATGCGCGATGTTGGCTTTGAATCGTTTGATGCGATTGCCGGTGGTGAGACCGCAGGTATACCGTTTGCCGCATGGATAGCAGAACGTATGGGTCTGCCAATGCTTTACGTTCGCAAAAAGCCCAAAGGATTCGGGCGCGATGCACAGATTGAAGGAGACTTAACAGAAGGTCAGCGGGTGCTGCTGGTCGAAGACCTGACTACTGACGGTGGCTCCAAACTGAAGTTTGCCGATGCATTGCGTACGGCGGGTGCGGTAACCGAGCATACCCTGGTGGTGTTCTATTACGATGTGTTTCCGGATACCAGTTCCAAGCTCGCTGCCCGAGGGTTGAATCTGCACCATCTCGTTACATGGTGGGATGTGTTAAAGCTGTGCCGTAACAAAGGTTACTTCGATACAAACACGCTTGATGAAGTAGAGAAATTCCTGAATCAGCCGTTGCAGTGGTCAGCCGATCACGGCGGTGTTTACACACCGGCGAATTAGCACCATGCAGCACGATAACTACGTCGTCGATGACATGATCTCTGCGAAGGCTATTGCAGCGCGGGTAGAGAGCATGGCGGTGGAGATTCGTGAAACCTTCAGCGACACAGAAAAACTGATCGTGATCGGATTGTTGCGCGGTTCTTTTATGTTTATTGCCGATCTGGTTCGTGAGCTCGACTTACCGGTAGAAGTAGACTTTCTCGAAACTTCGTCTTATGGCGACTCAACAGAGTCGTCCCGCGAGGTACGCATACTTAAAGACTTGCGCGGTGAAATTGAAGGCAAGGACATACTGGTGGTTGAAGATATTGTCGACACCGGTCACACGCTACATCATGTATTGCGGTTGTTAGAGTCGCGCAAGCCTGCTCGCATGCTGGTGTGTGCGCTACTTGATAAGCCGAGCCGCCGCGAAGTGGATGTGAAAGCAGATCTGGTTGGGTTTGAAATTGAGGACAAGTTTGTCGTGGGTTACGGTATTGACTATGCACAGCGTAATCGTAACCTTCCGTATATTGGTGCGGTGCGGTTTATAGGTAAGCATCCAGCAAACAACGGGATTACCGCAAGCAAAATAGTCAGCTAAATTGAAAAATATGCGGCAGTAGTGAGCGGAGCTGTTCCCGGGTGGTGGCCAACGGTAGCTTTTCGAACAGCGTGGTCAGATAGCGTTTTGGCTCCAGATCATTGGCTTTGGCGGATTCGACCAATGTGTACATAAACGCACTGGCGTGTGCGCCGCGTGGACCGCCGCTAAAAATCCAATTGCGGCGTCCGGTAGTAAACGGTCGAATCGATCTTTCCACTGGATCGTTTGTTATCACCAGGTCCGCATGTTGTAGAAAGGCGGTGAGGCTATCCCAGTTGTTCAGGCTGTATCCGATTGCCTCTTTCATCAAACCCTTCGCAGGGTACAATGGCGAAAGCTTCTCAAGTCGAGCTTTGAATCTCTCACACCAGGGCTTGATGTGTTTGCTGCGTTGATCGAGAAGCGCTTGACCCGATAGATGGGTCATCTTCTTGTTGAGTCTAAACAGCATCGCAATGTCTTTTAGGATCAGATGCGCCTCACTCCCATGGCGCCGTCCCTTCATTGCATCGGAGAACTTTCGCCGCGCATGACTCCAGCATCCGCCACGAGCAGCAATTTGTGGGTACTCACTGGCGAGCTTTGCGTAAGGTTTGTGCTCATCACTCACCACGACGCCACTGAATGTCTCCAGCGCCGGTGACAGCCACTGTTGCAATGCCTCGTAGTTGCGCCGCGGATTGTAGTGGAACATCATCAGTTCTCCGCCACCATCAAAAAGCGCCCGATTGCACCACATGTAGCTCTTGGTACTTGCCGCCCGATCCGGTTCTTTAAGCACCTGTAGTGTGGTTTCGTCCAGATGCCAGCGGATCGCTTTACCGAGTTCCTCGTAGAGAACTTCTTTGAACAACTCCATCCTTTCATAGAGCTGAATGGGGTAGTTGCAGAGCGTGGAATAGCCGATATCGATACCCTCACGCTGAAGTACTTTATGTTCCCTGTAGAACGACAACCCGTCTACGAATTTGCCGGTGATGATCTTCGCCAGTACCGTGGCATCGACTAGTGACTTGGGCAGAATGACACAGGCGGGTTCGGCGACTTTAATATCGTGCTCAGTCGGTTCGGGTTCGCCCTGTTTGCGCACATACTTGCAGCGTCGGTAGCGTTTGACAAAGTACTCACGATCTCGCACCGCCAGTTGTTCGCTGTCGTCATAGCCGATCATCTCCCAGTCTTCGCCCATGCGGGCTTTCTCGTCTTCACCGACATCTACGATGATATCAATGCGACGCAGCTTTTCCGACAGAGGCTCTCTTTTGGGTTGTGATTTTGTCGCTTTACGTTTGGACTTTTCCGCTTTCTCAGCTTCTGTCTCGGCTTGCAGCTCTTTCTTCAACGCTGCAATAGCTTGCTCGAGCTCAGTCTCGTCAAACAGCCTCATCTGAGTATCGTCAAGCTTCTCACTGCTGCGACCAAAACGTTTCGCCAACAACAGCGCCAGACGCTCTTCCAGATC
>CALHCI010000083.1 GCA_937931165.1 uncultured Granulosicoccaceae bacterium | reverse complement strand
CCCTTGTGGCGCGTCAGCTCACGCGGTGCGGAGACGTTTAATAGAGATGACAATGCATCCATTCAGATCGCCGGAATTTCTGTGGAAGAGTTATTGCTTATAAATTTCATTATCTGCAATAATGTACATATAAATATATCTTTATATGGTATCCAATATGGAAAATCTGCTGAGTGGTCTTCGAGCCGCTGGAGAACCCACGAGACTGCGGTTGCTTGCGCTGTGTGCTTACGGCGAATTAAGTGTCGGTGAGCTGACGCAAATACTCGGGCAAAGCCAGCCGCGTGTCTCAAGGCACCTTAAGCTGCTTGTCGAGGCCGGGCTGCTGGACCGCTTTCGCGAGGGTGCGCAGGTTTATTACCGGATTGCCGAGCGCACCGAATCGGCACAGCTTGCCCGCACGCTGGTGGATCTCCTGCCCGCCGAAGACACCGAACTGAATCGTGATCTGGTGCGGCTCGATCAGGTAAAGCAGAAACGCGCAGACATGGCGCAGAGCTACTTTCGGGAAAATGCCGCGCATTGGAATCGGATCCGCGCATTGCATGTGCCGGAGACACTACTGGAGCGTGAGTTTCTGGAAGTCATCGGCGACGAGCCTATCAGTGACTTTCTGGATATCGGCACCGGCACTGGTCGGTTGCTGGAGCTTCTGGCCGGTCGCACGGAGCGTGGGATGGGGATTGATCTGTCACAAGAGATGTTAACGGTGGCGCGCGCCAACCTCGAAAAAGCAGCGTTGCGAAACGTGCACGTCAGACAGGCAGATATGTACAACATGCCCGTACCCGACAACTCCGTAGACCTCGCAGCGCTACACCTGGTGTTGCACTACAGCGACGACCCGGGGGCAGTGATAGAGGAGGCGGCGCGTGTGTTGAAGCCGGGGGGGCGTTTAATCATTGTCGATTTTGCCTCTCACACGGAAGAGCAACTGCGGACAGAACACCAGCATCACCGGCTCGGCTTTGACGATGCGGAAATACAAACATGGCTCCAACAGTCCGAGCTCGACGGAGGGCTTAGTCGAGATCTGCAGGGTGAGCCGCTAACCGTAAAAATCTGGCAGGCAACACGCTGCCCTGCGGTAACGCACTAACACTTATATTTCAGGGAATACACAATGACTATCAGCTGTTCTTATGAATTTTTCCCGCCGGGTAATGCACTGGGAGAGAGACGTTTCTGGCGGACACTCGGGTGTCTTGAAACTCTACACCCGTCGTTCTTCTCTATTACTTATGGTGCGTTAGGCAGTGCGCAGGACAACAGCGTCAGTACCATAAAAAATGTGTTAGCAGAATCGCAGGTACCCGTTGCTGCACATCTGACGTTTGAAGGGTCGACCAAAGAAGAAATCAATCAGGTGGCAATACAGCTGCGAGATATGGGCGTTGATAAAATAGTCGCGCTTCGTGGTGATGACAGAGACAACGCGCTCAGTGCTGCTCAACGCGGCGCCTGTTATAACAACGTTGCTGAATTCATTGCGGGCTTACTCGAGATTCATCCGTTTGATATCAGTGTTGCCTGTTATCCTGAAGTTCACCCGAAGGCTAAAGATGCAGACGAAGATGTATCTGAACTTAAAAACAAAGTCGAGGCGGGTGCCAGTCGTGCGATCAGCCAGTTCTTTTTTGACCTTGACGCAATAGATCGATTTCAGGAGCGCGTCAGTGCAGCGGGAATTTCCGTGCCGGTCGTGCCGGGTATATTGCCAATTCGTGATTTCGCAAAAATGACTCAATTTGCAAAGCGGTGTGGAACAGTCGTGCCCAAACACTTATATGAAAGGTTTGCGCCGGCAAAAGACGACCCGGCGCTGGCAGCCATTATTGCAAAGGATCATGCGGAAGAGTTTATCGATAGCCTTCATCAGCGTGGCTACGAAAGGTTTCATATCTACACACTTAATCAACCCATTGAACTGGCACAATGTGCGGTGAGTCCTCTGGCCGTCAGACCGCAAGTCGCCAATGCATGATGACTAGCCTGTTTTTGATGGGTGTGAGGTCGCCGGGTGTTCAGTCAGTTTCTGAATAACCCGTAGTAAACTCGCAGGCTCAACGGGCTTATGCAGTAACTTGTAGCCTCCACCGGTAAGCGCTTTAACACGCTTTGGCGATGTGTCGCCGGTGATAATCACCGAGGGTATATCCAGTTTCAATGTCGTTTTCACCAACTCGATTGCCTGGTCTCCGGTAAGGCCCTGGCGTAACCGGTAGTCGCTGATCAGTACATCTGGTGGATTCCGGAAAGCCTTTAGCTGCCTGAGTAACTCCGTTGCCGAGTCGGCTGTCACAGTGCGATAACCTTTGTTGTCGAGCATGACCTCCATTCCTTCCCGAACGCCGGATTCATCTTCTATTACTGCCACCAGAATACTTCTGGAAGTGCCGTTGTTGAGCTTAAACTTGTCAGTGGGTTTTGGACTTATAGTCAGACCCGTGGCAAGTGGAACTGAGACTGAAAAGCGGGTGCCCTGATTAGTTCGTGAAGAAAACTGTAAATCGAGATCAAGCAGTTCACTCAAACGTCTGACGATAGACAACCCAATGCCAAGCCCTTTTGAACGATCTCTCTCAGGGTTCCCGATCTGGAAATACTCGGAAAATATATCATCCTGGCTGTTTGCAGGAACGCCGATGCCGTCGTCTTCAACGGTGATCTGCAGCGCACCATTATGCAGTTTACAGATAACGGAAAGCACGGTCCCCCTGCTGTGTGTCAAGGCGTTTTCTATCAGGTTGCGTAACACACGATCAATTAAAATCCGATCAGTGTGTACCAGCTGTTCGTCCGTATCAAACTTCAGCACCATGTTGCGTGCTTTGGCGGTTGATTGAAACTCGTGTTCCAGCGTGCCTATCAACTTGCCAATATCAAAGTCACGAAGTGCCACTTTTACTGCACCGGCATCCAGTCGTGAAAGGTCAAGCAGACTCGACAATAACCGGTTCAGTGCCGAGCTCGACTGTTGCGCCTTCTCCATAATGGCATGGCCGGTTGGTTTTATGTGGTTTTCCAGCGCCCCCAGAAACAGACCCAATGCGTGTAGTGGCTGCCGCAGATCGTGACTGGCTGCGGCAATAAAGCTGTCTTTTGCCTTGTTTTCGAGTTTTCCGCTGCGCAACTCGTCAACTACCTGAGTCAGCCTTGCCTGTGTCACACTGGACTTCTCTATCAGCTCGATAGACTTTCTGTTCGCTTTAAATAGTGTGTACAAAGAAATTCCGCCACACGTAACAACCAACAGGGCAAACAGCAGAAAGGTGTTGTACAATCGATTGGTTCGGTCTTTGAGTTCGTCGCTGAACATGGATAGTTCTATAAAGTAGTCATGCCCAAGATTGTGGAACTGTTCAGACAGTGTTTTTGTTTCGTTGTAAAGATCGATACTCTCATTCGCTGCCAGCGGTGTGTTGCGATTAATCTGCTCATCATTGCCGGTAAGAAAGGCCATGGCATTTGTTCGAACTTTTTTTGCAGCAGGCATTTCGTCGACAGTACCGGGAGCAGTCAGGCTGAATACGGTAACGGAAGCCCAGAACACTTCAAATTGTGTACGGTAAGCTTGTGCTGTCGGAGGCGTACCGTCGTCTGAACCGGATAGCCGGTGCGCTACCAGCGCATCCATTAACTGATCCAGATTACGATCTATCTGTGTTAACGAATTGATGGCGCCTGTACTTCTGCTACTAAGTTGAGATCTGGTTTTATCAAGTGTCTGTGCGATCAATGAAACCTGAATAATGCATAGAAACGCAAACAGCACCGTTAGCATGGTGGCTGTTCGGGCGGTGTTCAATGGATTTCAATTTCAATGAGTTGCCAGACACAGGCAGTTTTATATTTTTCAGTGTCAAGCTCCGGGAATTCATCAAACGGAAACATGATCCATAGCGGGCCCAGATCTCTTACACGCATGTACTCATTGTTGAGCTTATAGGCGATGATTGCAGGGATGTTATCGAAGTCCATATCAGTGAGATCGTTCCAGTACTTATCTATCGCGCTGGCGCGGAAGTCTCGTGATTTTGCTCCCACATATTCAAGCAGCTCATTGATCCTGACACCGGTAAATGTCGTCGGTGTGTCGTCGGTCCACGGTGTCACTGTGACAAAGCTCGACGCCTCGAATTGCTCCAGCATTTCAAGATCAAATTCAACTGCACCCGGGGTGTTGGTGTTTTCGATGTTACCGGTAATCTTCAGCAAGACCGGGCCGGTTGGTTTGGGTAGTTCAGCGCTGTTGGCGGCTTGTGCGCAAACGTACAGCAGTATCAGCGCTACCTGCACAATTGCATTCCATGGTTTCAATCTCATCTGGCGTCTGAATCCTTGTATAGTGCGTTTTGCTTTTGAGGTGATGTGGCGCATTAGACATCATTTATTCCCGCTGGAAAAGAGCGGTCGCGCGGATGCACATCTGCTACCCTGCAAACTGCCTCTAATCAGGGATGCTACGCCGGAATGCGTGCCCGAATCCAGTTTCTGCTGCTTAACATTGCCCATTTTCTCGATCACTTGTTTATGCTGGTTTTCGCGACGCTCGCCGCATTGACGCTGGCAACTGAATGGCAGCTCGCATACTCACAGCTGATTTTATATGCGACACCCGGGTTTATAGCTTTTGGGGCGTTTGCATTACCGGCCGGGTGGCTGGCAGATCGCTGGAGCCGCCATGGAATGATGGTGGTGTTTTTTATCGGTATCGGTGTGGCATCGATTCTCTGTGCACTGGCCGGCACGCCATTGCAAATGAGTTTCGGGCTTTTCTGTATTGGATTGTTTGCGGCAATTTATCACCCGGTCGGCATTGCATTGGTGTTGGGCTCAGGGCAGCGCAACGGACTGCGCGTTGCGGTCAATGGCGTATGGGGAAATATGGGGGTTGCCTGTGCCGCATTGCTGACTGCTTTTTTTATTGACAATGGCGGCTGGCGTGCGGCATTTGTGGCGCCCGGTGTGTTTTCAATAATGCTCGGTGTCATCTATTTTTTTGTCACCCGTGAAAAACACTTGCAGGCTGAAACACCACCAAAGGCGGCAGTAAAATCTGGTACAGACACCAGCGATGTTTTTGGCAACAGGCTGTTGATCAGAGTGCTGACGGTGGTCTTTTTAACCACTGCATTAGGCGGGCTTGTTTTTCAGAGCACAACCTTTGCGTTGCCCCGGGTGCTTGCAGAGCGCGTTACGTCACTATCTGAAAATGCGGTACTGGCTGCCAATGCAGTCCCGGCGGACAGCGCAGCTCTGGTTGGGCAATTGGCATTCGTCGCTTTTTTTGCAGGCTCAATGGGGCAGCTGGTTGTAGGCTTTCTGCTTGACAGAATATCTGTTAGAAAAATTTTCCTGGGTGTTTCCGCACTTCAGGCGCTGTTTTTTGCCATTGCCATCAGTGCCACTAACCAGCTCGCGATAATTGCAGCGGTGGGGTACATGCTGGCGGCCTTTGGTCAGATTCCAATAAACGACGTACTGGTTGGCAGAGTATCGCAACCGGGCTATCGAAGTCGCATACTCGGCATTCGCTACACAATCACTATTTTAGTAATGGCAATGTCAATTCCGCTGATCGCATCTGTACATCATGATTATGGCTTTGGTGCGTTATTTAAAATACTGGTGGTGGCAGCGACGTTGATATTTTTTGCAGCGTTTACTTTGCCGGCGCATCGGCTTTTGAATCAACAACAGGCGGTATAGACTACGGTAGTGTGGGTGCGTTGTGTTCTACTGCCACCACCAACTGTGAGTAATGTTAAGTTGCTGCGTTGTTAAATTTCTGCGTTGTTAAACTGCTAATGAGATCGTTTACATGACCGAGCCGTGTGACCTGACTGCTGTAGAGGCCTTAAGCCTGCTTGAGAATAAATCACTGTCTCCACTGGAGTTGTACGACAGTTGTGTTTCCCGCATCGAATCAGTTAATCCTTCCGTCAATGCGATTGTGGCGAGTGATCTCGAGCAAGGCCGCAAGAATGCGCAACAGATGACCAATGCGCTCGGCAAGGGTGAGTCTCCCGGACTGCTGAACGGGCTGCCGGTAGGCATAAAAGATCTCGAAGCGACCGCCAGTCTTCGCACTACGTGGGGCTCGCTTGAATTTGAACATCATGTGCCGGAAGCGGACGATAAGATCGTCGCTGATATCCGTAAGCACGGCGGTAATGTATTTTGCAAAACCAACACACCGGAGTTCGGTGCTGGCGGAAACACAGTAAACCGGGTGTACGGTGCGACCTGCAATCCGTTTGATCTGAGTAAAACCTGCGCCGGGTCATCCGGTGGTACTGCTGTGGCGCTGGCTACCGGTATGGTGCCGGTAGCCACCGGTTCTGACTACGGAGGCAGTCTTAGAACCCCGGCGGCGTTCTGCGGCATCGGTGGCTTTCGTCCCTCTCCGGGTATGGTGCCGAATATTCATAGTGCCGTGGCGCTAAGTCCCTTTCCTGTGCTTGGCCCAATGGGCAGATGCGTCGCTGATATGCACCTGCAGCTTCGGGCAATCAGTGGTTTTGACCGCAGAGATCCGTTTAGTAGTACGCCCGGCGGAATTGATTCTCAGCTTGCCCCGGTGTCTCTTGATAAGCTTCAGGCAGGGTGGTCAGTTGATATGGGATGCTGCCCGGTAGACAACGGAATTGCAGACATCTTTAAGCAACGGATCGGCGTATTTGGAGGTCAGTTTTCAGAATGTGCAGAGCGTGATCCGGTCACTGAAAATGCCCACGATGTCTTTGAAATACTGCGCGGTGTTGTGTTTGCGGCGGCACACGAAGAGCGGTTGCGTGAACACCGTGACATCCTTGGGCCAAACGTTATTGACAATACAGAGCGTGGTCTTGCGCTTAGCGCATCTGATATCGCACGCGCTTTTGTACAGCAATCGGAGTTGTACCGTGGCATGTTGAAATACTTTGAAGATTCCGATGTATTGATTACACCAGCCGCTGCGGTCAGTCCGTTTCCACACACTGAGCTTACCGTCACAAAGATTAATGGTGAATCGATGCCAACTTACATGCGCTGGCTGGCGCTTGCGTACGTGCCAACCATCACGCTGTGTTGCAGTTGTGTGTTGCCTTGTGGTGTTGATCAAAACGGGTTGCCGTTTGGCATCCAGGTGATTGGTCCAAACGGATCAGATAATAAAGTACTGGCAGTGGCTGCCGCGCTTGAGGCCGTATTGCAAAGTACTGACGAAACCAAACGACCGGTGCCTGATTTACAAGCA
Organism: uncultured Granulosicoccaceae bacterium; assembly: GCA_937931165.1. GTDB lineage: Bacteria > Pseudomonadota > Gammaproteobacteria > Granulosicoccales > Granulosicoccaceae. The sequence goes on along the minus strand of CALHCI010000083.1, from coordinate 10,945 downwards.
CTGTCCGCAGATTAGCCTAACCCGGCCCGGAGTATCCAATGACTTACTTTATCGATTTTATTTTCAGATGGGCGCATGTGTTGTCCGGCATGATGTGGGTTGGGTTGTTGTACTTTTTCAACTTCATTCAGGGCGAGTATCTTAAAGAGGCAACTGCAGAAGCAAAATCAGATGTGCTGTCCAAACTTGCACCCAGAGCGCTGTGGTGGTTCCGCTGGGCAGCAGTGGCAACGTTTGCGACCGGCGTCTACCTGTTCGGCTCACTTGGTGCCGGAATCAATCAATACATTGCCATTGGCGCGTTGATGGGTACCATCATGTTTTTGAACGTCTGGTTGATTATCTGGCCGAAGCAAAAAATTGTTTGTGGCATTAAAGAGGGTGACATACCGGCTGCAGCGGCTACAGCGCTTTTAGCGTCACGAACCAATACCGTGTTCTCTGCACCAATGTTGTTCGGTATGCTGGCGTCCAAACACGGTTCTTTCAGTGCAACAGCTGGTGGCATGCAGCCAGTCTCTTTTACCGATGTCGGGTTTGTTATCGCTGTGTTGATTGTATTGGCACTGGAAGCAAACGCAATATTCGGTAAGCTTTCGCACATGGCCGGTATTCGCGGAGCACTGCATATGAGTATTGCACTGACGGCAGTGATTTATTTACTCATACACTTTTTGTAGCGTTTTTTATAGAGTTGGGACTCAACCGAGTAGCAGTAAAATGACAATACCCGCTCCTACCAGCGTAATGCCAATGATTTCGGTGCGGCTTACCTGTTCTTTAAATATGCGGGTAGTAAACAGATAGGTAAACAACAGTTCGACCTGGCCCAGGGTTCGAACATAGCTTGCGTTCTGCATGGTGAACGCAGTAAACCATCCGATAGATGCCAGTGTGCCGGCAATACCGACAATGCCGGCCCACTTCCATTCTTTGATCAGCGCTTTGAGCTGATCAGGTTCCACGGCAATCAGCCAGATACCCATCACAATGCACTGTATACAAAGGGCTATCAGCAGTGTGAACGCCGCCGAAACAACCACGTCCGCGTGGTTGAGTGACAGCGAAGCCGCTCTGAAAAACACCACTGACGCACCCAGAAACACCGAGCAAATCAGACCCACGGCGGTTTCCTTTCCCCACAGGTCTTCGAGCATCGAGCCTGCAGTAATCCCGGTTTGTCTTGAAGAAAGTGCAATGACGCCGATAGTGCAAAGCGCGATTGCAAACAGACCCCATTGGTTTAAAAGATCCCCGAGAAACAGTGCCCCGAATATCGCAACGCTAACGACTTCAAGTTTGGAGAATGTTGTGCCCACAGCGAAACTTCGAAACGAAAACATCCATAACAGCATTACCGTGAATATAATCTGACAGACACCACCAAGCAGGCAATAAAATAGAAACTGCCCGCTGATGGAAGGTACCGTGGTGGAGGGCAGGTGAGATAAAAAGTAGAAATACAGCGCGGCAAAAGGCAGCGCATACAGAAATCTTGCATAGGCAGCGGCATTGTTAGACAGCTTGCCTTTAAGGTGTTTTTGCAGTGCCGAACGCAGGTTCTGAAAAAACGCTGCCAGCAGAGTAATGGGAATCCATGCCACTGCCGGAAGATTAAAGCCATCCATTCAATCGGCTCGTGTGTTCGTTTGCACTAGTGCCAGCCATCCTTTCCGGTCGGCACTTTTTGCCATACTTTTTCGCGGTGGTCAGATTGCTTCCAGCCGCGATACGGATGTTGCGCCAGCAGTGTTTCATTCTTAAACACCAGTATTAAAGCCATGCCGGCAACAAACCCGCCAATATGCGCCCAGAACGCCACACCGCCACCCGTGGATCCGATCGACGTAAAACCACCGACCAGTTGCATCACGATCCAGTAGCCAAGCATCAGAATAGCCGGGATAGCAAAGGTGCGAAACAGGAAAAACATATGCACATGAACCTTTGGATAAAGCACGATGTACGCGCCCATCACTCCACCGATAGCACCTGAAGCCCCGACCATTGGAACCACAGAACCGGTATCTGCAACGATTTGTGTAGCCGAAGCGGCTACGCCACTGACCAGATAGAAAATCGCAAAACGGGTACTGCCCATAGAGTCTTCAACGTTGTTGCCAAAGATCCATAAGAACCACATGTTGCCGATCAAATGCATCCAGCTGCCATGCATAAACACCGAGCTCACCAGGGTGTACCAGTCCGGGTTGCCATCGATTGCACACATCGGGCGGGTGCGCACCAGCTCCTGGCTCGTCAGGTCTGCCGGAATCAGGCCGAACTGACAAACGGACTGTGTCAGTGCCGGTTCTACACCCATACCTTGCAGGCCCAGCCAGGCGAGCACATTCAGCGCAATAAAAGCGTAGGTCACATAAGGTACATTGATTTGCGGATTTTCGTCCCTGATGGGAAACATCATAGTGGCGTTGCCTTGCTATATTAATTTTCGTGCGAACTCGAAAGATACATCATCGATATTTGCTGTAGGTAAAGGTTACCTGTTTGGCAGGTTGGATGCTGTTCAGTAGTGGATTATTGGTGGTGTTGTGTCTGTAAATTGGCGCTATGGGTGTCTCGGTGTGTAAGATAAATGAAACATTCGAGGGTGTTTTTGCCCGAAATAATTAAAACCGTCAACCGACAAGGGTGTCGTTGAGGTAACAGCCGGCTTGCGTCTAAAAAAGCTGCAGGTAATTACCGGGTTTTCGGGTAAATCTTCTCATGTATAACATTGTTATACGGTCCGCACCGTAATAGTAAATCGCTCTGGTGCAGGTTACAGTCAGTGCGATAGGGCATGAGTGTTGACCGCAACCGCAAGGATATTGTTGCGTTGGTAAAGCATCATTTGAGTTTGCTCAAATTAACGTTTTCCGGCAACAGGCTTTCACGGTCAACCGGCTGCATGTGGCCGGCTTCATACACCAATGCGACACTTGTCTTAGCGTTCTTTACTAAACAGACGATCAAGGGATCAAAACTCATGATAAACCGCAAGCCAAACGCACACCTTAAGAAGTTACTTCCGGTCATGGTCGCTGCTGCGATCGGTATAACCGGTTGTTCCGGCGGCGAACAGGCTGGAGATACTAATGCAGGCGTGGCAGGCGGGCTGGCTGGTGGAGGTGTCTCAACAGGGACTGTGTTGGGTGTAGTTGGCGGCGTTGCGCTGGCAGGGTTGCTGCTCGACAGCGGCAGCAGTGACAGCTCTGGAGGCACGGCTAACGGCGGTAACGCAGCTAACGGCGGTAACACAGCTAACGGTGGTGACACAGCTAACGGTGGTGACACAGCGAACGGCGGTGACACAGCTAACGGTGGTGACACAGCTAACGGTGGTGACACAGCTAATGGCGGTGACACGGTTAATGGTGGCGACACAGCTAACGGTGGTGACACAACCAACGGTGGCGATACAACTAACGGTGGCGACACAACCAACGGCGGTACTACTGTATTGGCAGATACCGGTGTGGTTAACGCCGATCTGGTTGAGAACGAAGCAGTGCCTGCATCAGGGTCCGGTGGCCTGGGCACGGCTAATCTGGCATTCAACCGTTCTACCGGAGATGCCAGCGGGTCAGTAACACTAACTGGTGTAACAGCAGACCGAGTAGATATCATGGTAGGGCCGCCGGGAACAAACGGGTTTGTCGCGGTTGCGCTTGAAATGACTGGTGCCAACGAGTGGAGTATTCCGGCGACGTTATCTGATGAGCAAAGAGCGTTTGTTTTACAGAACCTGAACTCCGGCAACCTTTACATAGCAGCACGCAACTCGGCCTTCCCGGATGGTGAAGTTCGCAGACAGCTAACCCCGAGCGGTGTTACGCAATACACCACCAGTGTCAGCGCGATCAATGGTGGTTCCGGCACCGCTGTTGGTTACCTGCTGGTGAATGAAACCACTGGTGACTATTCCATTACCTGGAATACTTCTGATGCAACACTGGCTTCAGCACACGTGAATGACGGCGTGGTGTCGGGTAGTACAGAAAATAACTACGCGCCATTGACGCAGCGCACCAGTAACCCGAGTCGCTTCTTCCGTGACGGCAACTTTAACGATCCGGCTGATCCGTTGTATCCCGATCTGTTGGCGCGCCTTTCGGCAAACCCGAGTCAGGTGTGGCTGGATGCACATACAGCAGACGATACCCGCGTATTCTTTGGTGAGCTGACCCCGTAGTTAAGTTGTTGTCAGCACTCTGAAGCGAGCGCGAATGAAATAACGCCTGATAATCTGCCTTCCCGAGCAAGTCGGGAAGGCAGCCAGTTATTCATCTACTGCCGGGTAGTGAAGGTCGGCTTCACACGCAGATGCCGATGGATAAACCGCATCACCGGGAATACCGGTTTCATCAGTCAGATAGTAATGATCGGAATCTGCTTTTCTGCAGTACGCCTGTTGTTGGCACTGGCGCAGCCGATAATCCACATAGCGTTCGTGGAAGTAACCGCTCTGAAAATCCTCATACACTTCGAGTACGTAAGGAGTGCGCGGGTTCCATTTAAATTGTCGTGCAATGTGGAACGCAAAGTTCCTGACGCTTAGTGGATGCACATAAACCATTACCTCTTTAAAAAACGGATCAGTGTCCTCGAGTTCTTCTTTCATCTGATCGGAGAGCGTTTCAAGGTCAGTGCCGTCTCTAAGTTTCTTGCGGTACTTTTTCCAGATTTTACGCGAAATCCTGTTAAACTCTTTTAACGGTTGTGTGCGTGAACGTATTGCAGTTACCGATTGTCTGGTGAGCTCTACGATGACAAAGTTCTGTCCGCGATTATCAATCGAGTCGACGAAATCATCGCCTTTGTAGGGTTTTAAGTAGCCGCTTTGTCCGTAAAACGCACCCTTGCCAAGCTGTGCCAGTGCTTTTAATGCCCGCCTGCGTTGACTGGAATCGAGCAACAGTGGCTGGTGTGCAGCAATGGCAGGTGCTTTGATATATTCCGGCCATATGCCAATGCCTACTTCCTGTGGTCGAACCATCGCGTCAGTAAATATGCCGTAGTGTTCCTTTAGAATAGCAAGCTGTGCTATCTGGGTTGCGGCGGCGCATTCGGCAATAAACGGCTTGGTATAAAGTGAATCAATAGCACTACTAATAGATGTAGATGGCAGATCGTAACCACGGTTGCCGGCTGTTGCCCAGCTGTTGTCCGGTGGTACAAACGGATCTCTCGGGTCTGCGCCTCCCTGTATAAACTCAAATTCCTTATTGGCTGTTAAATTGACAATGGCTATTTTTATCGCATCAATGTACTCCCGATTGACCAGGCATCCGGTGGTGGTAGAGCGCAATGCACCGTTGGCTCTTGAGAGCATGTCTGCTTTAGATTCAGTGTCGGCGTTATAGGTAAACACCGGCGGTACTTCAGACTCACAAGTATTGCCGTTATTGATTCCCGGAAAGCCTGTTGTGCTTTGAATCTGCCAGCCAAGGTCATTGAGTAATCCGAGCTTACAGGAGAGTTCACTGTTAGCTGCCATTGCAGCGCTGGCGGGTAACAACAGGACAATGGCAACGCTTAAGAAATAGTTATGCAAGTTGTTTAGTCACATCGAAAACCAGTGGGTGTCACACGGGTTTGTCAGTTGAGTCGTTGATTAGTTTAGTTTCTGCCTGCTCGTCTACTTGTTCGGCAACTTCAGTGATGACATCCGGGATGTTTGCGTCCTGTTGTTCATCGGCGACCATATCAACCGGCTCGCTCCCATGAGGTACGAAGGCTGTTCTGGGTAACCAGTGGCGAAATTCTACGCCGTATATTTCCCATACAGTCACAAACAGCGCGGCTATGATCGGTCCGATAATAAACCCTGACATGCCAAACGTGAGCAGCCCGCCGAGTGTACTGAAAAAGATCATCAGTTCGTGTAACTGCGTATCAGAACCAACCAGTTTCGGTCTGAGTACGTTATCAATGCTGCCGACCAGCAGCCCGCAAAATGCAAACAGCCCGGCGGCGACAGCCCATTTGCCACTGGCAGCCAGATACAAACATGCCGGTATCCAGACCAGCGCCGCACCGATGCCGGGTACCACGGATAACAACATCATCGTGACACTCCAGAACAGCGCGTTTGGCACACCGGCAATCGACAGTGCAATACCGGCCAGTCCGCCTTGTAAAAAACCGATCACGGCAGTGCCTTTAAGCGTGGCGATAGTCACGCTTCGAAAGCGGTTGAGCAGCAGTTGCTCGTTCTTGTCGTCCAGCGGCAGGTAGTAGAGGATCAGTTGAATCAGTTTGCTGCCGTCCATCAGGAAGAAAAAGAAGCTGTACAACACCAGTAACCCGGTGATCAGCGCGTTGAATGTACCAAGCGTTGCAGATTGCAGTAGTCCAACACCGGCACTGCTGATGCTCACCAGCACGCCACCAATGCGTTCGGTGAGCAAGTCCCGAAACGGCAGCAGGCGGTCGTAGAACGGGAGTTTTTCCAGTTGGTTGGTAATGATGCCGGGTTCATTGGCGAGATTTTGAATCCACGGAATGGCGGTGGTGGCAAAGTCTGTTGCCTGTCCAATCACAATAGTGGCAATGATCACGACCGGAATAATGATAAACAGCAGAACCAGAATCATTGTGGCGAATGAGGAAAGTGCCTGGCGGTCACCGGTATGCCGCAGAAACCATCGATACAGCGGGTGGCAGACAGCACTAAACAAGCCGGCGAGAAATATCGCTTCCAGAAATCTGCCGATTATCCCCAGAAAAAGCGCTGAGATACCCGCGACAACAATCAGCAGCACGCTTTTGTTTACGAGTGTGGTGTCTGGCATGACGGGGTACGATCCTGGCTTTGGCGGGTGGCTGGGTTGGACGTTAACGGAACTGAGCAGTGACGTCTATTGCTGTTTGGCGCTTTTGGCGAGTTGGTGCTCGCGGAAGATCACCAGCAAGCCGCCGGCAACTACCAGTGGCAGTCCGTACCAGATGTGTGTGTCCGGATACTCCCCGAAAAAGGCAATGGCGGCGAGGCTGGCAATCGGGAATGCCAGATACTCAAACGGGGCGAGGGCGGAGGCCTCTGCAAATCGCAGGCTTTCGGCGATACACAGCTGTCCAAAACCTCCGGCGACACCACACAGCAGAATCAGACCCCATTGCGAACCGGTGGGCATTGACCAGCCAAATGGCAGGCTGAGCAACGAGATAAACATGGTGGCAATTGAAAAGCTCAGTACCGCCGAGCCGCTGGTTTCCGTTTGTGTCAGGCGTCTGAGAAGGGCCTGTGCCAGTGCCCAGAAAAATGCCGCTGTCAGTGCAAGTGCTGCACCAATGGCCGAAGCCGAACTGTAGTCTGCGCCCATACCCAGATTTGGCCAGACAATAATGCTGACACCGGCCAACCCGGTCAGTATCGCAATCCAGCGAACGATTCTAACGGTTTCTCCGAGAATAAAAAACGCCATCGCAACAACCAGTAGTGGCATCACAAAACCAATGGCGGTGGCATCGGGTAGCGGAATCAGTGTAATGCAGATAAACCACATGACCATCGCCATCGCGGCGGAAAGTGCCCAGTAACTGTGTGCACGCACAGAGCGAATCACAAAGCGCCCGGCAAACTGACCGCGCAACTTGTATACGCCAGCGACTGCCATCATGCCGAGCAACGCTCTGGTAAAAATAACCTCGCCAATTGGAATGTCGTTTTGCAACAGTTTGATCGCAATCATCATCACCACGAACAGGCAGATGGATGCAATCTTTAAGGCAATGCCGAGCAACGGTCGTTGTGTGGTTTCAGAGACAGGCTCATTGGTCCGGGTTTTAATGGAGGGTCAGCCGGTTAATGCACTTTCGTGGCATGGTTAGGGTGACCGGCCGGCGTTCGCCGCGTAGACTCCCGGGTCACAGTGGTACTCCATAGTAGCCATCTGCCTCACAAATCACCACAGGTTCTGAACGCTTTGTCCAGTGCACCTATCGGGCGCCTGTCGCTCTTGTTAATTGTTATTACCCCAGCTTTGTGGTCCGCCAACTATCTGGTGGCGCGTTATGCACCCGGTATTGTCTCTCCCCACCTGTTGGCCTTTCTGCGCTGGCTTATTGCGTTTTGTTTAATGCTGCCATTTGCTTTTAGCGAGCTGCGACAGTTGTGGCCTGCCTGGGGGCGTGAGTGGAAGGAGATGTTATTTCTCGGTGCGCTGGGGATGTGGATTTGTGGTGCTTTTGTTTACATTGGTGGGGAAACCACAGAGGCACTAAACATCGGGTTACTGTACGCGTTAGCGCCGGTGCTGATTGCGATAGTCTCTGCACACTTGCTGAAAGATCGTTTACAGGGGTTGCAACTGATCGGGCTCCTGCTCGCGGTTACCGGCGTACTGATTGTTGTTTCCAAAGGGTCGTGGCACAGCATTGCTGAAGTGAATTTTAACACTGGAGATGTCTGGGTGATCATTGCTGTGATCAGCTGGACTACCTATTCCGTGGTGCTGAAGCAACGCAACAGTGTGCTCGGTTCGTTTGCGCGAGTTACCGTTATCACAGCAGGTGGACTGCTGGTGTTGTTGCCGTTTACGGTGGCGGAAATTGCTGTCTATGGGTTGCCAGCCAATATACCGCATGCACTGTTTATTAGTGCGATCGCAGCGGTTTTACCGGGGTTTGGTGCTTATCAGGCGTATGCGTTTCTGCAACAGAAAATCGGTGCGGCACGCGCGGGGCTGGTGTTGTACCTCGGCCCGCTGTATACCGCATTGCTCGGGTGGTGGCTACTGGCTGAACCGCCACAGTGGTATCACCTGGTGGGTGCGATTCTGATTATACCGGGGATGTATCTGGCGATGTTTAAACGGCACCGCAGCAATCATTAATGACTGTCACGGTGCCGATGTAAAACCGCTTATTTCTTAATGTTGTCAATCAGCGCTTGTGCCTGTTCGGTGGACAGTCGCTGAAACGCTTTTAGTCCGCCAAGTACCAGCTGCCCTTTCCCTGTATCGAGCTTGGCTGACAGATCGCCTTGCTCACCGCTAATGACCAGCGCGCCATCCTTGAGTGCTGCCGGAAAGCGGATCTGTTCAAATTCGTTTTTCACGTTTTCCCGAATAAAAATCGCGTTCAGTGAATCACCTTCTTTGGTGATGTTAAGCACTTCTTTGGCGCCCGATGACCAGGTGCCTAGAAATTCGTCGGCAGCAATGCTGTTGCCGGCGGCGAACGCCATAGTGACGAAAAGGGCGGTTTTCAGTGTGCGTGCAAACTTCATAGTGATAATCCGGGGTGAATTCAAAAATTACTATAGCAGTATCTTTGCCGACAACAGGCCGGCGCGTCAGCTATTTTAGCAGGTAGTCTCCGCTGGACAACTGATGATGTCGTGTGCCCCGATTTCGCTGGTATCAGGTGGTCACCGGTATACAACGTCTTTGCTGATTCGCCAGGATCGGATAAGCAGAACAAGCTATGTGCACCGGGTGTTTCCTGGAAACATTATTGAGCGCCGGAACTCCTGCGGCTTGCCCACCGCGTATCCTTGCACATAGTCGACCTCTATTTCGGTCAGTACATCAAGAATGTCCTCGTTCTCTACAAACTCTGCAATTGTCCTCATGCCGAGGAGTTGTCCCACCTGATTGATTGATGTCACCATCACTCGATCCGTGGGATCACTAACGATGTCACGAACGAAACTACCGTCAATCTTCAAATAATCCACTTTAAAGTGCTTGAGGTAACCGAAAGAAGAAAGCCCGCTGCCGAAATCATCCAGTGCAAACGTGCAGCCGATGTCCTTAAGGGTATTGATAAAGTTTTGCGCATACTTGAAATTACTGATTGCGGCGGTTTCTGTTATTTCAAAACATATCCGTGACGGAGTGATGTTATTAATCTGAAGCTGTTTCTTTACATAGTCCGCCAGGCTGGTATCCGAAAGTGACTGGCCGGATAAATTTATGGTTATGCCACAAGCGCATTGCGGTTGAAAAACATCATTCAATTGCTGCAACGATTTTGCAATGACCCATCGGTCAATTCTGGCCATTAAGTCATAGCGTTCGGCCGCCGGTATAAACGCACCTGGAAAAATCAGCTGATCCTCGTCATCGAGCATTCTTAACAGAATTTCATAATGTACCGATGATTGTTCCTGTTGGTTAATTGGAACAATCGGTTGTGCGTAAAGTATAAACCGGTCGTTTTCTATAGCCTCTGTGATACTGGCTGCGGCCAGCAACTGTGAGCGCCGATCAATGATGTCATCATTTTGGGCATTATAAAATCTGATCTTTCCTCGACCGGCGTCTTTAGCTGAATAACACGCCAGATCAGCTTTCGATAAAAGTTCAGTTGAACCTTCGTCATTGTCATCAATAGCGACCAGGCCAATGCTTGTGCCAATACTAAATACGTTTTCTTCCCACGGGAATCTGACTTCTTCAAGCTGGGTCACTATTCGCTGCATGGTATCTTCTGCTTCTGCGGGGGTCGTATTGTTTAAAAGAATGCCAAACTCATCGCCTCCCAGTCGTGAGAGTGTGTCAGTCTTTCTTATGCAGCCTTCCAGTAACTGCGCTACCTGTACCAGTAACTGATCACCTGCATGGTGGCCTGCGGTGTCGTTAATTACTTTAAACTGATCCAGATCGAGGTAGCCTAGTACGGCTCCGGTTTTTTCATGCTTGCTGGTTCGGACCAGATTTTCCAGTCGTTGCATAAATTCCCGACGATTAGTCAGGCCGGTTAATTCGTCATGTGATGCCTGATAGCTTAACTGGCTCTCTAACTGCCGGAAGTTAGTCACATCTCTGCCAACACCTCTAAATCCACAGAAATTATTTTTTTCATCAAACCATGGCTTGCCGCTAATATAAAAATGACGCACTTCGTCGCGGTCTGTCGGGATAGTCACTTCGAGATTTGAGAATGCAACTGAGCGTTCAATACACTCTACAAACTTGTGTTTGGAATTTATATC
>CALHCI010000082.1 GCA_937931165.1 uncultured Granulosicoccaceae bacterium | reverse complement strand
AGGTACAAAGTACATGAGAGCACTGGTGGACAGATCCGGATTATTGAACGAGTTAGTTGGCAAGTTAGGGCAGGCTTTGCCGTCAGGTGCTTCAGAGCTCAAGGCTGATTTTGAAAAGAATGCTCGTGGTGTAGTGCAGACTGCGCTTGAGAAAATGGATCTGGTCACCAGAGAAGAGTTTGATATGCAGGTGGCACTGTTGCAAAGGACTCGCGAGAAGGTCGACCAGCTGGAAGCGCTGGTGGCACAAATGGAAGATCAGCAGTCTGATGATGGTGTTGCCAGTAGGTAGAACGGCTGGTTAGCAAACCTTTAACGCCCCTTGTCAAAGCAGGAATCGCAATTCCCGTTCATAGTTAGTTTGAAATAACGCAGTAGGAAGTACAGTGAATTTATCCGTAGTAAATAGCCGCGCGCTGGTTGGCGTGAAGGCGGTTCCCGTTGCCGTTGAAATACACCTTGCCGGAGGATTGCCTTCGCTTTCTATTGTCGGCATGCCGGAAACGGCAGTCAGGGAAAGTAAAGACAGAGTTCGTTCTGCGATTATTAACTCCGGGTTTGAGTTTCCGACTCGCCGCATCACGGTCAACCTGGCGCCGGCGGATTTGCCGAAGTCAGGCGGGCGCTTTGATCTGCCCATTGCTGTGGGTTTGCTCGCAGCTTCCGGCCAGATTGACCCGTTAAGACTGATCGGTCGTGAATTTGTAGGAGAACTTGCGCTCAGTGGTGAGGTTCGCGCTGTGGACGGTACGTTACCGACAGCTATGGCCGCACATGCGGCAGGTTGTTCTCTGGTGGTGCCGTCGCACAATGCAATTGAAGCCAGTCTGGTAGAAGGGTGTGATATTTACGCGTGCGAATCCCTGCTGCATCTTTGTAATCATCTGGCTTTTCCTGAAGAACTAGAGCATCTCAAGCCGGAACCTGTGCCGCCTTCAGATGGACTGGAGCATTGCGCTGATCTGTCAGATGTACGTGGCCAGCATCAGGCACGGCGTGCGCTCGAAGTGGCCGCCAGTGGCGGGCATAACTTGTTGCTTGTCGGGCCGCCGGGCACAGGTAAGTCCATGCTCGCCAGTCGATTGCCGGGTATTCTGCCACCAATGACATTGCAGGAGTCTCTCGAGACTGCCTCTGTCGCATCAATCAGTCGTGGTGGTCTGAGTGTCAGTCAATGGCGGCAACGCCCTTACCGAGCACCGCATCATACCTCTTCAGGTGTTGCGTTAGTGGGGGGTGGGAGTCAGCCCAAGCCTGGTGAAATATCGCTTGCGCACAATGGTGTGTTGTTTCTTGATGAGCTGCCCGAGTTTTCAAGATCAGTGCTCGATGTTATGCGAGAGCCGGTTGAGAACGGCGAGATAACCATCTCCCGCGCCGGACATCAGGCAGACTTTCCAGCACGCATCCAGTTGATCGCGGCAATGAATCCCTGTCCGTGCGGTTACTACGGTGATCAACGCGAACCGTGCCGCTGTAGTCCTGAAATGATCTCCCGCTATCAGTCACGGGTATCGGGTCCGTTACTCGACAGGGTTGATATTCAGATATCAGTACAGCGTATAGAGTACGCAATGCTGCGCTCGGACGCTAAAAAAGGCGAAAGTTCAGTGCAGGTTAGAAAGCGTGTAGTGACTGCATACCAGGCGCAACTTGAGCGCACCGGGAAGTCTAATGCGCGACTGTCATCAGAAGAGATAGAGCAGCATTGCGTATTGGATGAAGAGCAACACGAGTGGCTGGAGTCTGCGCTAAACAAATTTAATCTGTCTGCACGCGCTATTCACCGAACCTTAAAAGTAGCGCGCACAATCGCAGATATGGACGGTAGTGATCAGATAGCAGGTCCACATTTGCGCGAGGCGCTGAGCTATCGCACAACGCTTCGAGAGCAGTACCGACCATAGCTATGCCGTGCTGTCAGTCAAATTCCAGTTGCGCGTTTTCGATTTCTTCCTGCTTCATTGGAATGATCACTACCCGACGGTTTTTCGCATGATCTGCTGCGGTGGTGCCGGTGGAGATTGGTGCAGACTCACCAAGTGGACGCATACGTACGCGGTGATACTCCACGCCTTTTGAAATCAAATAGTCCTTTATTGACCTAGCGCGAGCCTCGGTCAGCAGTCTGTTGTAGTTTGCATCGGCGCGTTGATCAGCATGAGTTTCGATGATGTAGCTGAAGGTGTTGCATCTTGCAGCTACGTCGCGCAGCTTGTCTAGAATCGGTTTGATATTTTGATTTATCTTTGCTTCGTCAGTGGCAAACACATTGAGGTGTGTCACCCAGGACTGTGAGCAATGTTGTGGTACATCGTTAGTGCTGCCTACCACCACAGGGTCAAGGTCTCTTTGAGATTTTCTGTAGTCGTCAATAAATGCGTCAAGTTGAGAAAGCACTGCTTTTGCCATCCATTCACCGCGACCATGACACGAGTTAACGTTGTCACCACCACCCCAGGTGGACAACTTATACTGATTTTCAGGTTGTCTCAGTAAGCTCGCAGACTGTTCAAAACCTGCCCACAATGAAGCGGTGCAACTGTCTGGTATTTCGCAGGCGCCGTAGGCACTGTTGTCTTCCGTAGGGCTTTTGCTTCTTGCTTCGCCCTTGTAAGAAGGCCACAGATTCATCATAGGCTGGCCCGGGGTTAACAGCATCTCATCTTCGCTTAAGTAGAGAAGTCCCGCAGCTTCAATTTTCTGCTGTGCCTGCTTGTAAAGTGTTTTAGGTACGGATATGCCGAGATCTTTACCGGCGGCCCGAATAATACTGAAGTCAACAAACACACCTTCAAGGTGACGGAGCGTGAGATAACGCTCACGGAAATCTTCCGTACCTATTTCAAGTGGTTCATTGCTTGGCAATGGATAGTAACGCTTCTCTGCAGTGGCAGAACCAGCGCACAAAATTGCTATGAAAAGGCAACAAGCTTTTACTGCTGACGAAAGCCGCATTCTCAGCCCCTCATCCCGATATTGTTATTGTTTGAAACCTAACGGCAAATCATAGGCCTAGTGTAGATCGAGTTGCTGACAGTCAAATACACTCATCAAAAATGTAAAAGATTGTCTACAGGTTCCATTTCCAACTCAGAGTGATCAGGGCGTTGTCCTTAAAATTTGGCGCTGACAATGTGTTCGGTCCCCAGTTGTTATATTCCAAAGACCATGTGTTTGAACGCCAGTTGTTATAACCGAAGCCATATGCCCATGTTGCATCTCCACCATCTAGCGACTGTGTGATGAGATTCCGGATAAACCAGTTTGCTTTCGGAGACCAGGTGGTGGCGAGTGTCAGTGACGGACTGCTGTCTTTTCCGGCACTTAGGGTCAGGGAGCTTGAAAGGTTAAATTTTGTCAGGAGCGATGAGTCAAACTTATAACTTAGTGATGCGATTGCTTTTTCTACTTTCAAGCCATCTCCCGGGGTCAGTGGCCCCCAGTTGTTTAATTCAAAAGCCCAGGTGTCGGTATGCCAGTCGTTGTAGCCGATTCCCCAGTAATAGGAAACAGGGTCATCGGATTCAGTAAACGTAAACCCGCTGCGTGCGAAAAAGTAACTGTCTATTATCGGCTTGTAGTTAAAGTTTGCTGTTAGTGACCAGGCATCCGGTTCAAAGCTTCTATTGCTTAATGCAAAGCTGCCACTCAGGCCGTGGTACTTTCTATCTTTTGTGGATTTTGTGGTCTCAAACGGCGGCACGCCGGCAGATTGATAAGAAATCGGATTGGTCGGCTCATTCGATGCAGGGGTTGCAGCGGCAAGGCCGGGTTCCCGGTTTTCAGGAGTGGTTGTTTTCGTTGTAACAGGTTCCGGTGTCACAATCGCTTCATCCGGATTTCCTTTATCCTTTCTGCGGATTTGGCCACGGTAGATTGCAATCCTCTTTTCCAGTTCTCTGGCGTTGCGAGCAGCTTCCTCTGCAGTGAGTTGGTAGCTGGGGTTGTCTGGCGCCGTTGCTGGCGCTGTCCGGGTGTTGTCTGCAGTAACATTCTGCTCCACGGTTTCGTTATTGCTTTGTTGGGTGTTACCAATGGTCAGTCCGTCATTAGATTGTGATGACGCATAGACCGGCTTTACCGCGCTGAACATTTTGACCGGGGAAACGACAACAGATGCCCTTTTGAATTGCTCAAAAGTGATTGCAGTCGAGGCGGCTTTGCCTTTGGCGTGATGGGCCAGCGCTTTCATTCGCTGCATGTGCCGCTTATATGAAAGGTAATGCGCATGCTCCCGGTTCTGGTGCTGTGCCAGAATTTTAAGCAGGGCGGCG
>CALHCI010000081.1 GCA_937931165.1 uncultured Granulosicoccaceae bacterium | reverse complement strand
TATAGACGCCCTCCTTGTGCGGGTGGCGTAAAAGTCATTCGATAATGTGGAGATCTCTCCCGGCTGGAAGATTTAAGCAGGTTGTGCCGGGTGGCATAAGCCAGGAGTGCATCCACCAGTTCTCAGCATGATGGTGGATGCGCACGTGTTTAGCACGTTTCGCAAATAGCGCTACAACAACTTTTACGACACCCGACAAGTAGAGCGGTTGATGCTGCTGGCTGCCGTGCACACTAACTGCGTAGTTTCTTGCCTTCAGGATCAAACGGAGGCTTATCAAGTAAACGCGCATGATGCGGCAAGCCTAGCACTGCTACATCAAACTCGGCACCTGACTGCACATACTCGGTTTTGATAAAACACAATGCCAGTGATTGCTCAACCGTGTGTCCATAAGCACCGGAGCTAACGCGACCGACCGGTGTGCCATCTTTGGTAAAGATTGGCTCGCCACCATGCGCATCGGCGTTGGTGACATCAATCGATAACATCACCAGTTTTTCACGGGGTGCTTTTTCTGCGAGTCCCGCCCATACTTCACGACCGAAGAACTCGGGCTTGTCCATTTTTATCAGGCGTTCAAGACCTACTTCATGCGGCCAGTACTCCGGCGAGTATTCACGCCCCCATGAGCCATAGCCTTTTTCAATTCGCAGACTCAACAGTGAACGACCACCGACTAGACGCATATCGTAGCCTTTACCCTCTTCTACCAGCGCATCGAACAAGGCGACCTGATGTTCGGTGGGGACATAGACCTCCCAGCCCAGATCACCGGTAAATGAAACCCGCATGGCCAGCGCTTCAATGCCGGCTATACCGATTTTTTGCGAACGCATAAACTTCCATGCATCGTTGCTTAGGTCTGCGTTAGTCATGCGCTGCAGCATGTCACGTGAATTGGGGCCGGCAATACTGAAACCACACCAGTCCTCGGTGCGTGACTCAAGGGTGACACCATCCGGCATCGGCAACATCTGCCAGAAGCGCTGGTGATATCTTTCTGCCATACCAGAACCGAACATCCAGAAGTGATCATCGGCCAGTTTGGTGATGGTGAAGTCACCGGCGATACCACCACGCACACCCAACATAGGTGTCAGACAGGAACGCCCTACTTCAGTCGGCACATTGTTGGCGACCAGCCGGTTGAGCCAGTCACCACAACCCGGACCTTTCACTTCGTATTTGGCGTAGTTGGAGACATCGAGCATGCCCACGGATGATCGCAAAGCAGCGCATTCATCTTTAACCGCGTCAAACCATGCCTTGCGTTCGAAGCCGTAGTCTTCTTTGGCTTCAACCCCTTCTCCGGCAAACCACAGCGGATGCTCCCAACCATAGTTAAGGCCAAATACGGCGCCCATGGCTTTTTGTTTTTCGTAGACAGGGCGGGTTTTCAATGGACGACCGGCATCCCGCTCTTCATATGGAAAGTGAATCTTAAATCGATTGGCGTAACAGTCGAGCGCTCTTGCACGGGTGTACGGCTTGGTAGGCCAGGTGCCAAAGCGCGCCAGATCCCACGGAAACAGATCGAGCTCCGGCTCACCTTCAACAATCCACTGAGCGGCCAACAGCCCCAGACCACCGGACTGACTGAAGCCAGGGATAATGCCGTTGCAGCAGAAATAGTTTTTCAGTTCCGGTACCGGTCCAAACAATGCGGCACTGTCCGGCGACCAGATCATCGGGCCATTGATCACTCGCTTCACACCCGCTGAAGCCAGCGCCGGAATTCGATCACAGGCGAGTTCCAAATTGTCTGCAATGCGGTCGAGGTCGTCCGGCAGCAACTCGTGACCGAAGTCGAGCGGTGTGCCGTCTTCTGCCCAGAACCTGCCGTCTTTTTCATAGGCACCAACCAATAAGCCATTGCCTTCCTGACGCAGATAAAACTCAGCGTCACGATCGGCAATTGAAGGCAGGCGACGACCAGCTTCGACAATTTCAGGGATGTCTTCAGTAACAAAGTACTGGTGTTCCATCGGAATAAGCGGCAGTTCGAGTCCGGCAAGTCGTGCAACCTCGCGCCCCCACAGCCCGGCCGCATTAATCAGCACTTCGGTGTGGATTGTCGCTTCCGGGGTAACCACGTCCCAAGTGCCGTCAGGGCGCTGGTTGGTTTCGATTACCGGTGTAAAGCGATGGATCTCTGCACCGTTGTTGCGCGCGCCTTTGGCGTAAGCGTGAGTCACACCAGAGGGGTCGACGTTGCCACCGTCAGGCTCGAACATCGCACAGCGAATACCATCAGTATTCAGCAGCGGGTGAAGATCGACCGCTTCTTTAAGCGAAATCTCGTGAAATTCGACATCAAAATACTTGGCCTTGGCCGCCTGCATGCGCAACTGGTGCTCACGATCTTCAGTCTGCGCCATGTAGATTGAGCCCGGCTGGAAAATCCCGCACCCCTGACCGGTTTCTGCCTCAAGCTCTTTGTAGATCTTGATGGTGTAATACTGCAGCTTGGAAATGTTGTTGTTATCGTGCAGACCGTGAATACCGGCTGCGGCATGCCAGGTAGAGCCGGAAGTCAGCTCGTCACGCTCCAACAGCATCACGTCATTCCAGCCGAGTTTGGTCAGATGGTACAGAATACTGCAGCCGACCAGACCTCCACCGATGACCACGGCACGCGTTTCAGTTTTCATTTTTTTCCTTCACCGTTGCACAGCCCGACACTGACGCCGGACGACCACTGATTGTGCAACACCGCCGGAATGCAAAAAAGGTCTACGGCGACCTACCTTGTGGTAAAACCGCAGTGCTGGACGGATGAGGTGATTAACCGGGTTTCATTCGCCACCGGCCAGCATCGCCAGTGAGAATCACCAGTGAGCGTCGCCCGCGAGCGTCAACTGTGCCGTTGCAGACAGTAATTGATCAATCCGAGCGTTGAGGAGTCATGCTCACCAGGGTTACCCGATTCAAGCTCCCCGAGTACCGTCGAGGCCAGCTCTTTACCCAGCTCAACCCCCCACTGATCAAACGAATTGAGCCCCCAGATTTTGCCCTGTACAAATACTTTGTGTTCGTACAGCGCGATAAGTGCACCGAGAACATTTGGATTGAGCTCATCGAAAATCAGCGTATTGGTCGGCCGGTTACCGGAGAACACCTTGTGCCGGGACAGTATGTCAATATCTTCAGCGCCTTTTGCTTCGAGCTCCGCGCGCGCCTCGGCCTCGGTTTTTCCGCGCATCAGCGCTTCGGTTTGCGCAATGCAATTGGCAAGCAGCATCTGCTGATGTCTGCCCAGTGGATTCTGCGACTTTGCAGCAACGATAAAATCTGCGCTGATCAGTTCGGTGCCCTGATGCAGCAACTGAAAAAATGCATGCTGCCCGTTAGTGCCCGGCTCTCCCCAGATGACCGGACCGGTGCTTACTTCGCAGGCCGAGCCATCCATCTGCACCGACTTGCCGTTGCTTTCCATATCGAGCTGTTGCAGATACGCAGGGAAGCGATGCAGGTATTGATCATATGGCGCAATGACGTGTGACCGCACATCAAAAAAATTGCCATACCATACCCCCAGCAACGCCATGATCACGGGCAAGTTGTTTTCATAAGGGGTGTTGGCAAAGTGCTGATCCATCTTGTGCGCACCGGCAAGCATTGCATCAAAATTTTCGTTGCCAACAGCAAGCCTGATAGTAAGCCCGATACTCGACCACAATGAATAACGCCCGCCTACCCAGTCCCAGAAGCGGAACATGTTGTCGGTGTCTATACCGAACTCCGCCACCGCATCCGCGTTGGTAGAAACCGCAGCAAAGTGCTTAGCAATATCGTCAGTACCCGCCCCCTGATCAAGAAACCATTGCCTTGCCGAATGTGCATTCGCCAGCGTTTCCTGCGTGGTAAAGGTTTTGGACGCAATAATAAAAAGCGTGGTTTCAGCATCCACCAATTGCAGTGTTTCACTGATGTGAGTGCCGTCGACATTACTGACAAAGTGCAATGAAAGATCACGCTGCTGCCACGGTTTTAACGCTTCACACACCATCAATGGCCCAAGGTCAGAGCCGCCAATACCGATGTTAACAATATGCCGGATAGGTTTACCGCTATACCCTTTCCATTCACCGCTACGAACCTTATCAACAAAGGCAGCCGCCTGATCACTGACAGCGTGAATATCTTCGACTACGTTAACGCCGTCGACCATTAGCTTTTTACTGGCCGGCAGTCGCAGTGCCGTGTGCAGCACGGCGCGCTGTTCAGTCGCATTGATACGTTCACCGTTGAGCATGCGCTGTGCCTCACCGGCAATATCTGCGCGTGCAGCAAGTGCTGTCAAAAGCTTCAGCGTCTCGCTGTTAATACGGTTTTTTGAATAGTCGAGCAATATGCCGCAGGCGCTGGCAGAGAAGGTGTCGAACCGGCTGCTGTCCTGCGCGAACATCTCACGCATATGAACAGATTCGATCTCACGATGATGTGCCTTAAGCGCATCCCACTCGGCGTGCAGCGATTGCATAAAAAAGCTCTCCGGTATTGCAGTGACAATGGGGGAAGCGCCGGGTGAGCAGTTACCCACCCGTCTTTGCTGCCTATGCGTTCACAAGTAAAGTCATGAGCGTACTGATGACTTAGGCAACGTTTTTAAGCTTCCAGATATCCCGATTATAATCTGCAATGGTACGGTCCGAAGAAAATTTACCACTCTTTGCCGTATTCATAATGCTCATGGTAGTCCAGCGTTCAATATCGCTGTAGGCCTCTGCCGCCAGTTGCTGGGCATCAACAAAAGATCTGAAGTCAGCTGCGACCATCCACGGATCGTTCGGATCACGGATGCTCTGAATCACTGCATCGAATATACCGCTTTCAAACTGGTTGAAAAAACCACCTTCGAGCAGATCCATTACCTGCTTGAAACCTTCATCAGCTTCAATGATGGCATTCGGGTTGTAATCGGCGCGCGCAGCTTCAACTTCGGCGGCAGTCAAGCCAAACAGGAAGAAATTTTCATCGCCAACTTCTTCACGGATTTCAATGTTGGCACCATCCAGCGTACCGATGGTTACCGCACCGTTCATCATAAACTTCATGTTACCGGTGCCTGAGGCTTCTTTACCCGCGGTAGAAATCTGTTCTGACAGATCTGTACCTGCGCAGATGACTTCCATTGCCGACACCCGGTAGTTAGGTATAAATGCGAGTTTAAGCTTGTTACCCACATCAGGGTCTTCGTTGACCACTTTAGCCACATTGTTAGTCAGCTTAATGATCTGCTTGGCCATGTAATAACCCGGCGCTGCTTTACCGCCAAGCAGTACACTGCGCGGCGCCCACTTTTCGGTATCGCCGTTTTTAATACGACAATACAAGTGAACCACGTGCAGTACATTCAGCAGCTGGCGCTTGTACTCGTGAATACGTTTTACCTGCACATCAAACATACTTTCTATGTCGAATTTCACACCGCAGTCCTGCTCCACCATGGCAGCAAGCCTGCGTTTATTAGCAAACTTCACCTGCCGCCATTCGCTGCGCAGGTTTTCATTGTTTACATGCTTTTCCAGTGAATCGAGCTCGGAAAGATTAGTAATCCATTTATTGCCAATGGTGTCATCAAGCAGCTTACGCAAATCCGGGTTGCAGGCGGCAAGCCAGCGACGTGGTGTTACGCCATTGGTTTTGTTATTAAATTTCTCCGGCCACAGTTCGTTGAACTCGGCAAACAATCCCTGCTTCAGTAAATCAGTGTGCAGTGCGGCCACACCATTGACAGAAAAGCTGCCAGCTATGGCAAGGTATGCCATGCGCACCTGCGGGTCAGGGCCTTCTTCGATGATGGATAAGCGGCGCTGTCGTTCAGTGTCGCCTGGCCACTTCATCGATACTTCGTGCAGGAAGCGAGCGTTAATTTCAAAGATAATATCTATCAGCCTGGGCAGCAACTGACGGAATAAACCAACCGACCATCGTTCGAGCGCTTCAGGCAGCAACGTATGATTGGTATACGCCATGGTTTCAGTGGTGATCTCCCACGCGCGATTCCAGCCAAGATGATACTCATCCATTAACAAACGCATTAGTTCTGCAACTGCCACACTCGGGTGTGTGTCGTTAAGCTGAAAACAGTTTTTAGCCGAGAAACCGTCGAAGTTAGTGCCGTTGGCTTCTACCCACTGGGCAAGTACATCCTGCAAACTGGCAGACGCAAGGAAGTATTGTTGGCGCAGCCGCAGCTCTTTACCGTTTTCGCTGCTGTCGTTGGGGTAGAGC
Source organism: uncultured Granulosicoccaceae bacterium (assembly GCA_937931165.1). GTDB lineage: Bacteria > Pseudomonadota > Gammaproteobacteria > Granulosicoccales > Granulosicoccaceae. The sequence continues at coordinate 37,013 of CALHCI010000081.1, read as the reverse complement.
ACCATGGATATGTGTTCGGCAGTGTTTTTAGCCGCCACTGATTCGGTGTAACGCCCGGCGTTAAATTCACCCAGTTCAAACTCATCAGACGCTGCTGCTTTCCACAATCGCAACGTGTTTACGGTATCGTTTTCATAACCTGGTATGGGAGTATCGTGTGGTACCGCCAGTACGGTTTCAGTATCCACCCAGCGCACCTGAGTCGCACCTTCAGCGTTCACATAAAATTCACTGCGACCACCGAACTTAACCTTGCGGGTTTCCTGTGGACGCTTGATTTCCCAGACATAGCCATCACGCAGCCAGTGATCCGGCTCTTCGACTTGAGCACCGTCCTGTATTTCCTGTCGGAACATGCCGTATTCATAGCGAATACCGTAACCCACGACGGGCAGATCGAGGCTGGCACAACTGTCGAGAAAGCATGCCGCAAGCCTGCCAAGACCACCGTTACCCAGACCGGCATCAGCTTCCTGCTCCTGCAGCTCTTCAAGCTCCTGACCATAGCCGTGCAGCGCTTCACGCACCGCAGATTCCAGACTCAAATTAAGCACCGCGTTACCAAGTGCCCTGCCCATCAGAAATTCAAGCGACAAATAATAAGCACGCTTGCAGCCGGTTTCAGTATGGCGCATACGGGTTGCCGTCCAGCGCTCCATCAGCCGGTCGCGCACAGCCAGTGCCAGCGCTTCATATTTTTCACGTTCATCGTGCAGTGGTGCAACGCAACCCAGTGTATGACTGTAGTGGCGACGGAAGTCGTGATCAACCGCTTGCCCATCCATAGCCAGCGGCGCGAGTGGTTTAATCTTTTTCATAGTTATTGCTCTTTAACCTGTAACCTGTTCGTTTGCTTCTTCAGCCGCACAGACCACAGGTTTGTACACTGATACGGAACTCGCATGCGCGATGAGTTTTTCACTGATTTCAACTGTTTCGGATTTGACGTTTACCGTGTTGAGCACACCATACCAACACTGCTGCCCGGTAGTGACCGGAAACGTAAATTCGACATCTTCCCGGCTCGAGTTAAAAACGATAAAAAGGCAATCAGAAGCCGCCTGATCTGTCAGCAGTAAGCCGACACACCGTGCAAAAGTTTCAGTCCATTGGGACTCCTGCATTTCATCACCGGACGGCGACGTCCAACTGATTTGCACCGGGTTATCCTCTGTACTGGAGGCATGCACAAATTGCCTGAGTCGCAGCAGACTTTCGGACTTGCGAAGCGCAATAAGCTGCTTCACAAAAGTTAAAAATTCCTGCTGCTCTGTCTTTAGCGACCAATTGAGCCAATTTATTTCATTATCCTGACAATACGCATTGTTATTGCCCTGCTGACTGCGGCCAAGTTCATCACCGGCAAGCAACAACGGCACCCCCTGAGACAGAAAAAGCGTTGCCAGCAGATTGCGTCGCTGCTGATCACGCATCGCAAGAATGCCACTGTCCTGCGTGGGCCCTTCGGCGCCGTAGTTGTCGGTGTAGTTTGCAGAATGGCCATCCTGACTGTTTTCACCGTTGGGTTCGTTATGGCGCTCTTTGTAGGAAACACAGTCCATCAACGTGAAACCATCGTGCGCGGTTATCAGGTTGACACTTGACCACGACCCGCGACCACTGTGATCAAACACATCACTAGATCCGTGCACACGACGAGCGAGCTCGGGCAACATACCTTCGTCGCCGCGCCAGTAACGTCTGATGCTGTCGCGGTACTTGTCATTCCACTCAGACCAGCCGGCCGGGAACGCACCAAGCTGGTATCCGCCCGGGCCGATATCCCAGGGCTCGGCAATCAACTTTACTTTCGATAACACCGGGTCTTGTCTGACGGCATCGAGAAACCCGCCACGCTGATCAAACCCGTGAGGTTCGCGCGCAAGCGTTGATGCCAGATCGAAACGGAAACCGTCGATGTGAATATCACTCACCCAGTAGCGCAAACTGTCCATCACCATTTGCAGCACCCGGGGGTGATTAAGATTTAGTGTATTACCACAACCGGTATCGTTGATGTAATAGCGCGGGTCATCAGACACCAGCCGGTAGTAAGAGCGATTGTCTATGCCCCGAAAACTCAGACTCGGACCGCGATGATCCCCTTCGCAGGTGTGGTTGTAGACGACATCAAGTATGACCTCGAGACCTGCATCGTGCAGCTTGCGCACCATGGTTTTTACTTCATGCAACCCACCGTGGGAAAAGTAGCGATTCTCCGGAGCAAAGAAATTCAGCGTGCTGTAGCCCCAGTAGTTTCGCAACCCCTTGTCGACCAGAAACCGATCGTCGACAAAACGGTGGATCGGCAGTAACTCAACACTGGTAATCCCAAGTGCCTTCAGGTGTGCAATGGATGCAGCGTCAGCAACGCCTGCATAACTGCCACGGCTCTCTTCGGCCACAGCATCATTGAGAATCGAAAACCCTTTGACGTGGGTTTCGTAATAAATAGTGTCTGCAGGATGAATCTGAGGTGCGCGATCATCCCCACAGGTGAACGCCGGGTCGACCACCACACACTTGGGCATATTGCGCGAATTGTCACGCCGGTCGAAGGACAAATCGAGCTTGCCACTGCCCGCTCGATACGCCAATTGTGTATCTGACCATTTCAGCTCGCCGCTCAGCAGCCGCGCATACGGGTCGATTAACAGCTTGTTTGCGTTAAACCGCAGACCGCGATGCGGTTCGTACGGACCATGCACGCGATACCCGTACAAATCCCCCGGGCGGCAGTCCGGAATGTAGCCATGCCAGATCTGATCAGTGCACTCGGGAAGCGTTATACGAGCACGTTCGTGTCTGCCGGACTGATCAAACAGACACAGTTCTACGCGCTCGGCATCGGCGGAGAACAGTGCGAAGTTTACACCGCTGCCATCCCAGTTCGCACCGAGCGTATGGTGATAGCCCGGCAATATCTCGATTTGCGGCTTGATAGGCAAACTTGATCTCTGTCACAGTTACGGGGGTAAGACGCTCAAGTGTATCGGTATCGGCACAGCGAGCCAATGCGTTGATCACGCACACTTTCATGTAGTAACGACTATTCTTCATTTGCATTGAGTGACTTAACACCTTGTTACATCTCGCTGCAGATTCAACTGGTAAACAAAAAGAGCAATCGATTGATCACATTCCGCTCGTTAATGTTTCTCGCCCTGACCGGCCTGCTGACTTTAGCACCGCCCGTGGCTGCGGTAGAAATCAGCGAAGAAGACTGCAAAGACTTTATAAACGAGCAGGTTCCGAGGGTTACCTGCGGATTTATCTCTGTGCCACTGGACCACAATGCCCCGGAAGGTACGCAGATTGAGCTACCGGTGATCATCGCGCGATCAACACGCAGCATGCTGGCAAACTCTGAACACGCCATTCTCATTCCCGGTGCAGGCGGCCCCGGAGCCGCGATGGGGTTCGGTTACCACTATTACCCCGGAGAGTTTTTATCTCCGTACCAAGGCCTGCTGCAGGCCGGGTTCGATATTATTGTGCTTGATCAACGAGGCGCCGGATTCTCATCTCCCCGATTATCGTGCTTTGAAACTGTAGAAGCATTTAAGCGACTGGTGATTCGCGAACGCACACTTGATGACGAAATAACCGGCTACAAACAGGCAACCGAAAAGTGCCGACAGCGACTGGCCGACATCGACATTTCACATTTCGATACCCTGCAATCTGCCAAAGACTTCCTGAGCGTGATACAAGGGCTGCCGTATCGCTGGTGGGGAACCATTGCAACGTCTTACGCTACAACGATTGCCCAGGCAATGATTCACCTGAAACCAGATGCCTTTCAAAGTGTGGTTCTGGATTCACCAGTACCGCTCGACTTCCAGAAACCACTAACGCTGGAAGGCACTTATCAGGCAGTCAGAAAGAGCATATTGCTGTGTCAGAATGACCCGCGCTGCAACAAAAAATACCCGAAACTTGCCAGTCGCTTTGACCAGGTGATCGCAACTGCAAAGTCCAGCCCGTACCGGCTACGTATTAATGTACTGAACGAAACCTATGACAGGACCAGTCCTGCGCTGGTCATTGATGATGCTACTCTGCTGGCAATTTTTTCCAACGCAATCTACAGCAATGAAGGTATTGCCACCCTGCCAAAGGCGATCAAGGCGCTGCACAGTGGTCGCATAGACGCGTTAACGCTGTATGCACAGGACTACTGGTATCAAAGTACCGACAACACATACGCCGATGGATTAAATCTGACGGTACACTGCAAAGAACGACAGATGCTTGAAGAACAATATATGCAGGCCAATCCTGACTATGTCAAAAGTCTGTCTGCCGCAAGCAAACGCGTGCTGTCAACACAAGCAGCAGTATGCAAAGTCTGGAAAGTAGCATCAGATAACCAACTACTGCCGAAAAAGCGTTTCGCAACCAACGCCCTGATCATTGCCGGAACATTGGACCCTGTTATCGAACGTGAAGATATCCAGCGCACCACAGATGCCTTCAGCAACATTGAAAGTGCGCTGATTCCAGGTGCCGGTCACGCCGTATGGTTTCAAAACGAGTGCGTGCGCAACGAGGTGGTCGATTATTTTACCGGCGCTTCAATCAGTGAACTGAGCGAGTGTCAGTTGCAACTGCCAGCGTTTAAATAAGCATGTGCAGTGTAACAGCCACCGCTTCATGAGGCCGTCGTAAAAGGCGCGATCACTACACCCTCTGCTGATAAGTGTATGCAGGTTGCACTATGGCAACTCCACCGCCAATACATCACCGCCCAGTTTCGCTACCAGCAATTTTAATTCTTCAGCCACTTCATTCAGGCGCTTAATATCAGTACCACGACCCACCAACGCCACCTGCGGCACTTCAGTCTGATACTTACCCGGGTAGCTTCCCAGATCAATCGATAGAAATTTCTGCTGCAACTCACCAAGTGGTGCGGATAAATCTCCTTCGGGTAAATTGCAGGTTACTGTCACACTTAACAGCGCAGACCCTCGCTGTAACGTCGGCAGTATATTTTCAAACATTGACTGCATGATCTTCGGCACCCCGGCCATTACAAAAACATTATCAACCTGAAACCCGGGGGCTACTGACACCGGGTTTTCAATTAGCGCTCCACCGTCCGGCACATTGGCCATTCGCATCCGCGCTTCATTGGCGTCAACACCACGCATTTTAAAATAGTCTTGTAGCAGCTTAACCGCCTCCGGATGCTGCAGCAGCGGCACTTCGAATGCATCGGCAACGCACTGAGCAGTAATATCGTCATGTGTGGGGCCAATGCCACCTGTGGTGAAAACATAGGTGTGGGTTTTCCGCAGCGTATTCAGCGCCTCGACAATTGCTGACGGATTGTCAGCAATGACCCTGCATTCCCGCAATCGGACACCAATAGCAGACAATTTAGAAGCAATATATTTGAGATTAAGATCCTGCGTTCTGCCAGACAATATCTCGTTGCCAATCAGCAGTACCGCAGCAGTCGGATCGTTGCTCATTACCTTATCCATTGATTTATTCCAGTTTGCTGCAATTATATCGGGATTAAATAAGGATGATGTCCGTTCAGATGGCACGAATGACTACGACAACAATAAAAGTGAACGAAAAATTGAGGCAACCCAGTGCCTGATTCTCCAGTGCCTGATTCTCCAATGCCTGATTCTATTGAAGCGCTGGCGCAGTTGCTGTCAGAGAACCAGCCAGTGCTGGCGTTGACAGGTGCTGGCATCAGTACCAGCTCTGGCATACCCGCCTACAGAGATGCCACCGGCAAGTGGGTACAATCACAACCGGTAACCGCGTCCGACTTTAAAAAGCACGAAAAGGTACGACAACGTTACTGGCGTCGCAGCATGAATGGCTGGCCGGTTTTTAACGCCGCTACTGCTAACCTGGCGCACTCAGCGCTGGCACAGCTGCAGCAGAAAAAGATTGTGTCGACAATCATCACTCAGAACGTCGATGGCCTTCACCAGGCGGCCGGCAGCACTGATGTGATCGAACTGCACGGGTCGCTGGCAAAAGTCATCTGCCTGCAGTGCGGCGATTCGTTGCAACGGTCAGACCTTCAAAAGCAACTGACCGGGCAAAACCCGACCTTTGCCGGTGAGCCCGTGCTGGCCGGACCGGATGGCGACGCAACACCGGTAGACCACAGTGTTTCCGATACCGCGTTTCAGCTGGTCAATTGCCAATCGTGTGGTGGTACGTTAAAGCCGGACGTAGTTTTCTTTGGAGAGAATGTACCCTCCACCAGAGTTGACCGCTGCATGGCAGCGTTGCAGGAAGCGCGTAGTCTGCTGTGCATTGGCAGTTCCCTGTCGGTGCTTTCAGGTTTCAGGTTTTGCAGGGAGGCTGCAAAACAAAACAAACCCGTATGCCTCATCAATCAGGGGCAAACCAGAGCAGACGATATAGCCGCCATAAAAGTGAGTGCAGACTGCGGTCAGTCACTCCATACCCTGCTCAATTTAATCTATGACTAACATCAGCCGGCAACGTACAGACGATATCCCGCTCGACGATCACTCATCCATTGTCTACTGCAAAGATTTTCTTTCGCCGGACCATGCAGCCGAGTTGCTGTCGTTTTGTTTAAACGAGTTACCCTGGATCCAGTCGACCATCAAAATGTTTGGCAAACCAGTCACCATTCCCAGACTAAACGCGTGGTTTGGCTCCGAGCCCTACAGCTACTCCGGCACCCGTTTCACAGCCTTACCTTTGCCGAAACCTTTGGAAGCCTTAAAGCTGTCTGTTGAAAAAATAGCCAACGAATCTTTTAACAGCGTGCTCGCCAACAAATATCGAGACGGGCATGACTGCATGGGATGGCACAGCGATGATGAGCGGTCACTGGGAGAAAAACCACAGATCGCCTCGGTCAGTCTGGGTGCAGACAGGCGATTTTTACTGCGGAAAAAGAACGATCACGCCGACAAACGCGAGCTGTTGTTAGCCCATGGCAGCCTGCTGCTGATGTGCGGTGAGTGCCAGACACAGTGGCAACACTCACTGCCAAGAATGCGTCGGGTGCAAGACTCGAGAATCAATCTGACGTTTCGATTTTCCACGCCAAAACCTGGCTCACTGACTAACATTAGCCGGCGGGTCAAACAGAATTAATGGTGGAAGTTGCTTGCAGAAATTTCTGCAGCCAGGGGACTAGGCCCGTCGGGTAACCACAGCCATAGCGATCGCGGAGATAGCCAGACAAACAAGCACAGGTAACATTTTTTATTCTCTGAAAATGGCAGCTTTACCGCCGAGGTTACTGACCGGCTGTTTATGAGCTAGTAACTCACATACAGACATTGCGTGAACCATCGCCATGTTTTGGCGTTGATTCAAAAGGAAATTGGCGCGCCCGGAAGGATTCGAACCTCCGACCGCCTGGTTCGTAGCCAGGTACTCTATCCAGCTGAGCTACGGGCGCACACATTCCAACAAGTATGCCGATTCATCCACCTTCCGTCAACAGGAGGCCCTTAAATTAAGGCTGGAAGGGACAAATACAGGATAATTCACGGAAGGAAACAATTAATGGCGGAGAGAGAGGGATTCGAACCCTCGATGGAGCTATAAACCCCATACTCCCTTAGCAGGGGAGCGCCTTCAGCCACTCGGCCATCTCTCCAACACAAGCCCTTAAGCTTATCTTGTGACGCGACAATGTCAAACATTAAAACGAAGAAACCGCCGGTTCGGCGGTTTCCATTTAGTCAGTTAGAACCATACAGAGGTTCCCGGTAGCGGTCCCCGCGATGGAAAACAGAAATACTAGCCGTCAGTACCGGACGACTCTGCTTCAGCGTAACCCTGATCGTCACTTTCAGCGGCCTGTTGCTCGCGCTTGATACGCTCGTAGATCTCTTCGCGGTGAACTGCAACCTCTTTCGGTGCATTGACACCGATGCGTACCTGATTACCTTTCACCCCCAGAACAGTGACAGTAACTTCGTCACCGATCATGAGTGTCTCACCGACGCGGCGGGTTAGTATGAGCATGACTGCCCCCTGTGATTAAACTTAATGTGGTTGTACGTAGCATTCATTTCTAATATGCCCTCTAGCTAACGAAGGCGACCTGCACATACGCCCAATAGATAACAATATTCTAACTTCCGGCCAAAAACTCCCCCGAACTCCGCGTTGACACAATTGTTTTCCGATGCGGCGCGATACTCTGCCACTGCTGCAAAAAAAAGAAATACCCACACTTACACCTTGTCGGTATCTTCTAGTTCGAATGCGTCATGAAGCGTCCTGACCGCAAGCTCAAGATACTTTTCATCGATCAAGACAGAAATTTTTATTTCCGACGTCGAAATCATGAGAATGTTAATCGCCTCTTTCGACAGTGCCTGAAACATTTTGCTGGCAATACCGGCATGGGATCGCATCCCTACCCCGACCACCGAAACCTTGGCGATATCGGTACGCCCGGACATACTGGTAGCGCCAAGTTCATTCGCCAATGCGCTGACTATAGTATGAGTCTTGTCATATTCAGATCGGTTCACCGTAAATGTAAAATCAGTAACATTATCTGGCGATATATTTTGCACTATCATGTCAACTTCGACGTTCGCCTCTGCAACCGGACCGACAATCGCGTGCGCAATTCCAGGTGTGTCAGGTACGCCCACTACTGTTATTTGAGCTTCATCACGATTAAAAGCTATACCGGAAATTAACGCTTGTTCCACAGAGGAATCCCCATCATCTTTAGTTATTAATGTACCTTCGCCTTCTGTAAACGATGACAAGACGCGTAATGTGACATCGTACTTGCCAGCAAATTCTACTGAACGGATTTGCAATACCTTTGACCCGAGACTGGCCATCTCAAGCATTTCTTCAAACGTGATGCGATCCATCTTGCGGGCGTTTGGAACAACACGCGGGTCAGTGGTATACACACCATCAACGTCGGTATAAATTTGACACTCATCTGCTTTGAGCGCTGCTGCCATAGCAACCGCAGAAGTATCGGAACCACCCCGACCAAGCGTTGTTACATCACCATCGTCGTTGATACCCTGGAAGCCAGCTATAACGACAACTCTACCTTTCTCAAGGTCTGCCATCACTTTGTCGGTATTAATATCCGTAATTCTTGCTTTGTTATAGGACTTATCGGTTCGGATACCTGCCTGTGCACCGGTATAAGACCGTGCTTCCTGATCAAGTTCAGACAACGCCATACACAGTAACGCAATTGTGACCTGTTCACCGGTAGATACCAGTACATCAAGCTCTCTCGGTTTGGGCTGTGTACTGATTTCATTGGCAAGGCCGATCAATCGATTCGTCTCACCCGACATTGCCGACACCACCACAACGACCTTATGACCTTCATCAACAGTCTTTTTTACTCTTTCGGCAACTGCTTTGATACGTTCGGGGGAGCCGACAGACGTACCACCATATTTTTGTACAAGTAAGCTCATGATTGTTCTAGTTGTTCGCTTATCCAGCCTGGCACACTGGCAAGGGCCGCGGCCAGTTTTTCAGGTTCACTGCCACCAGCCTGAGCAAGATCAGGACGGCCACCACCTTTGCCGCCTACCTGCATCGCAACATGATTAATTAAGTCACCTGCCCTGATACGTGAAGTGGCATCTTTGGTGACACCGGCAATCAATCGAACCTTATCGCCGTCGACACTACCAAGCACAATCGCTGCGGTGCCCAGTTTATCTTTAAGCTTATCCATCGTTTCACGCATGGCTTTAACATCAGCATTTTCAAGTTCAGTCGCCAGTACTTTAATACCACTGATGTCTTCAGCAGTGTCTATCATGGTGTCACCTGCCTGCGAGGCAAGTTTTGATTTGAGGCGATCAAGCTCTCTGCTGAGTTCACGGTTTTGTTCTGCAAGCTGCATCACGCGCTCGTCTACTTTCTCAACAGGTGCTTTAAGGCTAACCGCGATCTGCTGTAACGTACGATGTTCTTTGGCAGTAAAATCCACTGCTGCAGCACCGGTTAGCGCTTCTATACGTCGAACCCCTGATGCAACACCGGTTTCACTGATGATTCGAAACGTGCCAATGTCTCCGGTGCGGCGGACATGCGTTCCACCACAAAGCTCGGTAGAGTGCTCACCCAGTTCAACAACACGGACAACATCACCGTACTTTTCTCCGAACAACGCGGTGGCTCCTTTTTGCATCGCCTCATCCATACTCATTTCAGAGATGCTGGAACCACTGTTGAGACGCACTTGTTCATTAACCCAGGTTTCTATTTCAGCCAGTGTTTGAGTTGCTACCGGCTCGTTATGAGAAAAATCAAAACGCAAATTGCCGGGTGTGACCAAAGAACCTTTCTGCTGTACATGATCACCAAGAGATCTGCGCAGCCCTGAATGCAACAGATGCGTTGCAGAGTGATTTTTGATGGTGGCACCGCGACGGTTCTCATCAATACTGGCCGCAACCTCATCGCCACAACTTAAGGTGCCACTCAGTAACTTACCGAAGTGCAAAATAGCGTTAGCTGACTTTTGCGTATCTGCGACTGAAAATTCAGCACCGGCCGCGCGCAACATGCCATTGTCACCCACCTGCCCGCCGGACTCGCCATAGAATGGCGTTTTATCCAGCACAACCACCACAGACTCCACGGACTCACCATTGAAGGACACACTGTTGACCGCTTCACCGTCCACAAAAAGTTCTTGCACAACACCGGTATCCGACGCGTGATCGTAGCCGGTAAAAGTTGTACGGGCGCTGGAGTTCACTTCAACAGTAGTGCTCGCGAACTGACTTGCCGCCCTGGCTCGTGACCTCTGCGCTTCCATTTGCAGCTCAAATCCTGATTCATCAACTTTCAGCCCTCTCTCACGTGCAATATCCGCGGTGAGATCAAGCGGAAACCCGAAGGTATCATAAAGTTTGAACAATACCTCGCCTGGTACAGTATCACTTTGAAGCTTTGACAAATCGTCTTCAAGTATTTTCATACCCTGACTCAGGGTTTCGGCAAAGCGCAGTTCTTCTGCCAGCAGCGCATCGGTGACAATGGACCTGGCTTTGACTAACTCGGGAAAGGCTTCACCCATCAGATTTGCCAGCGGCTCAACCAGCTTGTGAAAAAACGGCTCTGAAGCCCCCAGGTTGTGTCCGTGCCTTGCTGCGCGGCGAATGATCCGGCGCAGTACGTAGCCCCTGCCCTCATTGGATGGCAATACGCCATCCACAATCATAAAAGCGCACGAGCGGATATGATCGGCAATAACTTTGAGCGAAGGACTGTCAGCATCCTGAGCGCCGGTGACCGATTGCACGTGAGTCAGCAATTCAGCAAACAGATCAATCTCGTAGTTGTTATGCACGTGCTGCAACACGGCAGCAATTCGCTCCAGACCCATGCCGGTATCGACACTGGGTTTCGGCAGTGGGGTTAACGTGCCATCGGCTGAGCGGTCAAACTGCATAAAAACCAGATTCCAGATCTCAATGTATCTGTCACCGTCTTCATCCGGTGTGCCCGGCGGACCACCAAAAACTTCCGGCCCATGATCATAGAAAATTTCCGAACAAGGACCACAGGGACCGGTATCCCCCATTTGCCAGAAATTATCCTTCGCACCGATGCGCGCAATGCGTTCTTCCGGCACCCCGATTTTCTTTGCCCACAAGTCGTAGGCTTCATCGTCCTCTTCAAAAACAGTAATCCAGAGCTTATTTTCGGGCAGCCCCAGAACGCCGGTTAAAAACTCCCAGGCATACTCAATTGCCTCTTCTTTAAAATAGTCACCGAAACTGAAATTCCCGAGCATTTCAAAAAACGTATGGTGGCGTGCGGTATACCCGACATTCTCGAGGTCATTGTGTTTGCCTCCAGCTCTGACGCAGCGCTGCGAGGTAGTTGCCCGGTCATACCCGCGTTTGTCGATACCGAGAAACACATCTTTAAACTGCACCATACCGGCGTTGGTAAACAGCAGGGTTGCATCGTTGCCGGGTACCAGGGGACTGGAGGCAACAATTTCATGGCCTTTCGATTCAAAAAAAGACAGAAATTTTTGTCGTATGTCAGATGTCGATAGCATGGCAGGAGGTTTTCGGTGTCGGGAGCGAGTGTCAGGCCGCAAGCAGGGCCGGCTATTTTACAGAATTACGTACACTTTTGAGCGCTGTTGAAATGTCAGCGGAATTATAGCCTCGCGACCACAAAAAACGCTGCATTCTGGCAAGTTCTCGTATGCTGCAATCTGCTAACTGGGCTTCGGAGTATTTTTTTTGCAGTGCACCAATGGCGTTGTCTATCCATTCGCCCTCATACACCGCCAGCGCATCCTCGATGATTTCACGGCTTAACGACCGCGTCTGCAACTCGGAACGGATCTTGTTGCCGCCGTAGCCACGTTGCACGCGCATGCGTGTGTAGGACTCTGCAAACCTCAGATCACACTGCAATCCGCGCTCGGCAAGCTGATCGAGCACCTGCTCGATCAGCGGCTGCGGATACTTCCGCAAGCGAAGCTTGTCACTTAACTCTGCTCTGCCGTGCTCACGCCTCGCCAACAGTCTGACCGCTGTGTGTCTGACAGTGGAAACAGTGACAAGCGGCTCGTCTGACTCCGGTTGGGCTTCGTCGAGACACGCAATGCCGGAGTCATCGGGATCTTCGGTGATATCGGCAAAAGGATTAGCCGATTTGCTCTTCGGCAAGATCTTCTGACGCCTCGTCTTTAACTGGTCCGGCCTTTGGCAGAAGCATCTCACGCAACTTGGTATCGAGCTCTTCTGACATTTGCGGATTTTCTTTCATGTGGTTGCGAACGTTATCTTTACCCTGACCGATACGATCGCCATTGTAGCTGTACCAGGCACCGGCCTTCTCAACCAGACCGTTTTTCACGCCAAGGTCAATCAGTTCGCCTTCATGAGAGGTACCTTCGCCGTACAGAATCTCGAACTCGGCCTGCTTGAACGGAGGCGCCATTTTATTTTTAACCACCTTCACACGAGTGTCGTTGCCGATAACCTCATCGCCCTTTTTAATAGAGCCGGTTCGGCGAATATCCATACGTACGGAAGAGTAGAATTTCAGTGCATTACCACCAGTGGTGGTTTCAGGGCTGCCGAACATCACACCGATTTTCATACGGATCTGGTTAATGAAAATGACCAGCGTATTGGAGCGTTTGATATTGGCGGTTAGCTTACGAAGCGCCTGTGACATCAGGCGGGCATGCAAGCCAACATGGTGATCACCCATGTCACCCTCGATTTCCGCTTTTGGTGTCAGCGCGGCAACCGAGTCTACAACAATAATATCTACCGAAGCAGAACGAACCAGCATGTCAGTAATTTCCAGCGCCTGATCACCGGTGTCGGGTTGCGAAACCAGTAATTCATCAACGTTCACACCGAGCTTTTCAGCATAAACCGGATCAAGCGCGTGCTCAGCGTCGATAAATGCAGCGGTACCACCTGCCTTCTGGCATTGGGCAACGGCCTGCAGTGTCATTGTGGTTTTACCGGAAGATTCCGGACCGTAGATTTCACAGATCCGCCCCTTGGGCAGGCCACCTATGCCGAGCGCAATATCAAGCGTTAACGAGCCTGTGGAAACGACATCGATATCGCGATTGACACTGGAGTCACCCATGCGCATAACGGCGCCTTTGCCGAATTGCTTTTCGATTTGACCCAGAGCTGCACTTAGGGCTTTCTTTTTGTTGTCATCCACGTTCTGGACTCCTGAATTTACGACTGGAAGAAACTGCGTGATTTGCCTGCGGTCCGGTGAGACATACTTGCGGTTGCATGCTCTCCGTGACCCTTTCTATTGTCGCATAGACAGCGGCGTCATCACAGCGCTGTAAGGCCAAATCACCGTAAATTGATCTTTCGCGACGATAACCGGAGTCAGTGCCTGATCGGAGACACTTCGGGCTCGGAAAGAATACAGTCGATCAGACCTCGAACGGCCTCAGTGACAGTTTGCGAACGAACATCCGCCCGATCACCGGCAAACAAAAAATGCCGCGTGCGATGACCATAGTCGCGACTGGCCCAGGCCATCCACACCGTACCCACCGGCTTTTGCTCGCTGCCACCTCCGGGTCCGGCAACCCCGCTTACAGATACCGCCATGGTCGCGCTACTCCGTGCCAGCGCACCTTGCGCCATTTGTGCGACCGTCGCCGCACTCACCGCACCCGGACCTTGCAGTGTCTCTTCCGTTACCCCCAGCATTTGCTGCTTGGCGTCATTGCTGTAGGTAACAAAACCACGATCAAACCACGCAGAGCTGCCGGACAATTCAGTCAGCGCTGCGGCAATCATACCGGCAGTGCATGACTCGGCTGTGGCAATAACCTGTTGCCGCTCCACCGCTAACACAGCCAACTGCTGTAGCAATTGTTGCTGTTCTTTATTCATACACAATCCTGTCAGTCATTCGCAACCCTAACCGGCCTTTGCCAACCACCGCCATGGTAAAGCAGCGAAACAAAACCGGCCAGCCATCAACAGCACACTTTTGTGGCCATCCCTACGGTGCCACCGACTCTGGCAACGGTTACAATGGCACCTATGACAACCGCCACCAAACATACACCGATGATGCGCCAGTACCTGGGTATCAAATCGGAATATCCCGACACGCTGGTGTTTTACCGTATGGGAGATTTTTACGAGCTGTTTTTCGACGATGCCAAACGCGCCGCCGAACTGCTGTCCATTACCCTTACGGCCAGAGGCCAGTCTTCGGGTCAGCCAATCCCGATGGCCGGCGTGCCCCATCACTCAGTTGAAAGCTATCTGGCCAAGCTTGTCGCACTGGGCGAGTCGGTAGCGTTGTGCGAACAAATCGGTGATCCGGCCACTAGCAAAGGGCCGGTCGAACGGCAAATTGTTCGCGTACTGACGCCAGGCACAGTTACCGATGAGGCACTGCTGCAGGATCGCCAGCCCTGTTTACTGACTTCGGTACTTATCGACAACGACTGGTATGGCGTGGCCAGCATTGATCTGGCAGTCGGCACTATTCAGGTGTCGGAATTTCAATCTGAAACCATGCTGCTGGCGGAGCTTGCAAGGCTGCGACCGGCTGAACTGCTGGTCGCTGAAGACTATGCTGAAAATCCTGCGTTCAGTGATTACATTGTTCGCCCGCGACCACCATGGCATTTCGACACACAAAGCGCGCATGAACAATTGTGCAAGTTATTCGGTAGCAAAGACCTGCGCGGCTTCGGTTGTGAAGAACTACTGCGCGGGACGGCCGCTGCCGGCTGCCTGCTGCAATATGTCAAAGAAACCCACCGAGGTGCACCGCCGCATATACAGGGCATCACTACAGAGTCGCCGAAAGATGCACTCACACTCGATGCCTCCACCCGTCGCAACCTTGAAATTGACATCAGTCTCAGCGGTCAGCCCGGTGCAACGTTGCGCGCCCTTCTCGATAAAACCTGCACCAGCATGGGCGGGCGGCTGTTGTCGCGCTGGCTCAACAGACCACTGCGCGATCATCAGGTACTTGATGCGCGCTTCGACAGCATTCAAACCCTGATCAGTCAGCCGGACGCTGCCACCACACTTGCTGATACTTTAAAAGGTATCGCAGACATTGAAAGAATTCTTGCCAGAGTATCCATTGGCAGCGCGCGCCCCAGAGATCTGCTGAGCCTGCGAGACAGCCTGCGCTTACAACCTGACATCGAAGCCCTGATAAACCAGTACAATAATGTACTGCTCGACAATCTGGCAGATTGTCTTAGCGGCTTCGAAAAAGAAACGCAGCTGTTAAACAATGCACTGGCCGATGAACCACCGGCATTGTTAAAAGACGGCGGTGTGATACGTACCGGTTACGACAGCACGCTCGATGAGTTACGTACACTCAGTGAAAACGCTGACAGCTACCTGTCTGATCTCGAATCCCGTGAACGCGAACGCACCGGCATTTCCACGTTAAAAGTCGGTTATAACCGGGTACATGGTTATTACATCGAAGTATCAAAAGCCAGCAAGGGTGATATCCCGACTGAATACAGCAGAAGACAAACGCTTAAAGGTGCCGAAAGATACATCACAGAAGAACTCAAAAAGTTTGAAGACAAAGTACTGTCTGCGCGTGAGCGATCACTGCAACGGGAACGCACCCTTTATGAGACGCTGCTAACCGAACTCGCCACCAATCTGCCGGCACTCAAACAATGCGCACAGGCACTGGCCGAAATCGATGTGCTGCAGAACCTCGCCGAAAGAGCCCGCTCGTTAAACTGGGCGCGACCAACCTTCGTGAAGTCAGGCGGCATAAGCTACGACGGCGGACGACACCCGGTGATTGAAGCGGCGCTGGACAAACCATTCGTCCCTAATGATCTGCACCTCGATGCCAAACAAAAAATGCTGTTGATCACCGGCCCCAACATGGGCGGTAAATCGACTTACATGCGCCAGACTGCGTTAATCGTTTTGCTGGCACATATCGGCAGCTACGTACCGGCCGAACGCTGCGAACTCGGCCCGGTTGACCGGATCTTTACGCGTATTGGTGCATCAGACGATCTGGCCAGCGGGCGTTCAACGTTTATGGTCGAAATGACAGAAGCCGCAGACATACTGCACAACGCCACCACCGACAGCCTGGTGTTAATGGATGAAATCGGTCGCGGCACCAGCACCTATGACGGCCTGTCTCTGGCCGCCGCCTGCGCGGTAGCACTGGCCGCTAACAACAAGGCCTACACGTTGTTCGCCACCCACTACTTTGAGCTGACCGAACTGCCGGACACACACCCGACCATTGGCAACGTGCACCTCGATGCGGTAGAGCACAACGATGAAATTGTGTTTATGCACAACGTCAAATCCGGTGCAGCCAATCAAAGCTATGGTTTGCAGGTAGCGAAACTTGCCGGTATTCCACACACAGTCCTTGAAACAGCCAGACAAAAACTGGCAATACTGGAAGCCCAGGACACCTCCCCCAACCCGGTACTTCCTGTCAGCGAACCCGTCATGCAAATGGCATTGTTCGATCAACCATCCAGTGAAGTCGAGGCGTACCTGAAAACCCTTGACTTGCAAGACACCACCCCGCGGCAGGCAATGGAACACCTCTTTCATATGGCCGAACTGCTTTCAGGGTCATGAATCACCATGCAGACAACCGCGCTGACTGGCATCTGATCCAAAGAAAATTAACCGCCACCGTGATACCTTAGCGCCATGTCAAAATTCACTAAAGCGGGTCTCATCGCCAAAAGCGGTGATCTCAGCGTCTCGAAAACCCTCAATGATGTTTACGTGCTGCTGCAAAACTCCGGCATGGAAGTCCTGCTCGACTCCAGCACCCGCGGACTACTGGGCGGCCCGGTCACCGTTGAAATGGAAACCATTGGTCAGGAGTGTGATCTGGCCATTGTGATCGGTGGCGACGGCACGTTGCTACACGCCGCCAGAGCACTGGTTAACCACAACGTACCACTGGTCGGTGTAAATCGCGGCAGACTGGGCTTTTTGGTCGACGTGTCACCGGAAGACAAACTGCACGAACTAGTAGAAATTATTAACGGCGAGTACATCGAAGAGCATCGCCTGATGCTCGATGCAAAACTACAGCGCAAAGATGAAATCATCCATGAATCACTGGCGTTCAATGACACCGTCATGCGCACTAAAGATGTATTGCAGATTATAGAGTTTGAAATTTCAATTAATGGCAGCTTTGTGCTCAGCCAGCGCGCCGACGGTATCATTGTCGCCACGCCATCAGGCTCTACTGCGTATTCATTATCCAGTGGCGGGCCTATTGTTAATCCCAACCTCAATGCCGTTGTGTTGCAACCTATTTGTCCGCATACACTAAGCAGCCGGCCACTGGTGGTTACCGCAGAATCTGAAATCGATATCATTGTCACTGAACGCAAGCCGGTGTATGCACAAATGGTTTGTGATGGTCAGGTTTATACCGATTTACAGAACGATGACATCATCAAGGTAAAAAGGCACAACCGCACCATCAGGATTTTGCATCCTTCCAACTACGACTATCACAACATCCTGCGGGAGAAGCTCAACTGGGGCTAGTGTGTTGCAACGCACCAGCATTTAATCCACCCCGCTTCAGTTGATCAGGTATTCAGCATGCTCACTGCACTACAAGTAAAAGACTTTGCCATCATCACCAGCAGTGCGCTGGATTTGCAATCAGGTATGACCACACTCACCGGTGAAACCGGTGCCGGAAAATCTATTCTGCTTGGCGCACTCGGTTTAGTACTGGGCGATCGTGCATCACCGGGTGCGGTGCGAGATACCGCCGAACGTGCAGAAATTACCGCACTGTTTGATATTGCAGAAAGTCCGGCGGCAAGTCACTGGTTAAGTGATCACTCCATGGATCAGGATGACGAATGCATTCTGCGCCGCGTCGTAACACGTGATGGAAAATCCCGCGCCTACATCAACGGCACACCGGTGACACTGCGCAACCTGCGCGAGCTTGGACAGTTGCTGGTTAACATTCACGGACAACACGATCATCAGCTCATCACACTGCCGGACACACAGCGGGTTATTCTTGACGACTTCGGCAACAGTGCCAAACTGCTGCAAAAAGTAAAAGCCGTATGCAGTGACTGGCACGAAAAACACAGAAAGCTATCAGACATCAACGCAAGGCTCGAGGCCAGAGGAGATCGGCTCGACACACTGCGTTATCAGTTACAGGAACTGTCCCGCCACAACTTTAACAGTATCGATTTTGCCGCTATCGATTTAGAACATCGCAGACTGGCCAATGCAACCGAACTGAAAATGCACTGCGAGCAGGCCATGGAGTTACTGCAAGACAGCAACAAGTCGGCACTCACTCAACTGGCCGATGCACAACGCAGTATTGAAGCACTGTTTGCCCAGGACAACTCAATCTCTGATGTCAGTGAGCTGTTAAACAGCGCGCGTATACAGGTAGAAGAAGCCGTCGATTCACTAAGGCACTACAACAACGACATCGAACCCCATCCGGAACGCCTGCAGGAGCTTGACGGTATTTTGTCCACCGCGCACCAGCTTGCCAAGAAACATCGCATCGAATTACCCGAGCTTGCCGAATTCACAGAAAAACTACAAACAGAGATGGAAGAACTCACCTCCATTGACGAGTCAGTAGAAACGCTCGAAGAAGAACTCAACACTATCCATGCAGACTACAAAACCGCCTGCGAAAAACTCACTAAAAAACGTAAAACTGCGGCCAAACAATTATCAAAGCATCTCTCAAGTGCAATGCAAACGTTGGGTATGAAAGGCGGTGTATTCGATATCGAAATTTCACCACGCAAGCTCGACCAGCCGGCACCCGCAGGTATGGATCAGGTGGTGTTTAAAGTGAGTGCAAACCCGGGTGCTGCACTGCGACCGATGAGTGATGTCGCCTCGGGCGGTGAGCTTTCAAGGCTGAGTCTGGCAGTACAGCTTATTGCTTCAAAAAACAATCAGGTGCCAACGCTGATATTCGATGAAGTCGACACCGGTGTTGGCGGTGGTGTGGCAGAGACTGTTGGCCAGCAACTACGACAACTTGGCGCACGCTGTCAGGTACTGTGTGTTACCCATCTGCCACAAGTCGCCGCCCAAGGGCACCACCATATCAGGGTCTCTAAAAAATCCAGTGACAACAAAACCCTGGCTGAGTCGAAGCTACTCACTGAAAAAGAATCCCTCGAAGAGATTGCCAGAATGCTCGGCGGTGTAAAAATCACCAAACGCACTCGTGAGCACGCGCAGGAAATGCTCGACGCCGCGCGCGCCGGTGACACGATCAGCTAAGTCAGGCACGAGTTACTGACTCAGTTACCGGTTCGCAAAAACATCAACTGGCGCAGTGACAGTTGCTAGTATGCAATTACTCAACGTCTCCCGCGATTCATTATGCAAGCAAAACTCCTGATCAAAAGTCTGCTGGTCTCAACGCTGTTTCTAAGCCAGATTTCCCTCAGCGGCTGCGGCGCATGGTGGTTGCCACGGGCTCACAAAATTGAAATCCAGCAGGGCAATATTCTGCCAGATGAAGCTGTCGCCAGAATTGTCGAAGGCATGACCAGAAGTGAAGTGATCGGCATACTGGGTGAGCCGGTGGTATCCAACCCCAAAGACAGCTCCCGGTGGGACTACATCTACAGCATCAATCGCTCAGGAGATGCACCCGATGCCAGACGCCTGACCCTGATGTTCGAAAACGATCGCATTGTCTCTATTGAAAAAGACGGCTTCAGTTAATCACCGCTTTACATGCCTGACGAAGCAACGCCGGAACACGCTGATCAAATCAATATAGAAGTCGTCTACGCGCTGCCGTCAGACCAGACGGTTTTATCGCTTACACTGCCGGTTGGCTCTACGGTTCTTGTTGCGATTACCCACAGCGGGCTGTTGGAAAAAGACTGGCCTGATGCCAGCTTGAGAATCGTGCCCGGGGAGACTCCCGTTGGCATTTACAGCGAGCGGGTTAGCTACGAAGAACCACTTGAAGACGGGGATCGGGTGGAAATTTACCGGCCACTGGAACTCGACCCGATGGAAGCGCGGCGCGCCAGAGCACGCAGTCAGAAATTCAAATCAGGCAGGCGTAAGTCGCTAAAAAGTGGCGACGCTCAGTCGTAAACGTCACGTGCGCGCGCCACAAACGCATCTACCATTCTGCCGCAAATCTCGTTGAATATCGGGCTTAGGGTTTTCTGCAGCAAAAACCCTGAGAACGCAAAGTCGATACTGAAACTCACCTTGCAACCCAGCTCACCAATCTCTTCGAATACCCACTTGCCGTTAAGCTGTTTAAACGGCCCGTCGACCAGAGACATCGTGATGGACTCGCCGTCGGCCAGCTCATTGCGGGTAGTAAAGTGCTGCGATAGCGGCCCTTTTTTCATGTTGACCCGGGCAATGTTGTAGCCGGTACCACGCTCCAGTGTCTGCGCCCCTGAACACCAGGGTAAAAACTCCGGGTAGGCATCGACGTCATTGACCAGATCGAACATTTGTTTTGCGCTGTGAGACACCAGCGCTGTCCTTTCAAGATTAGGCATTAATTATATTTCTGCTGATTAAAAAAATTGCCAGGTCTGCAACAACTTGCCTGCCAGAGCACTTTCAACTACCGATTAAGCAATTTAAATAGATACTTCGTCAAACATTAAAACACTCGATTGATAAGCCTGTTGATCAGTCCGGCTAATCAATCAGGATCGGGGGCCGGTTCCGTGAATATTCCGATTTAACAGGTATACTTGCAACCTATGGCCAAACCAAAGAAAAAGAAAGGCGACAACTCCGCGCGCATTGCCACCAACAAACGCGCCCGCCACGACTACCTTATCGAAGACACCTATGAGGGTGGTCTGGTGCTTGAAGGCTGGGAAGTAAAAAGCCTGCGAGCGGGGCGTGTGCAACTGACTGAAAGCTACGTCATGATCCGCAATGGAGAGGCATGGCTTTATGGCTGTCACATGACGCCGCTGTTGTCAGCATCGACCCATGTGGTGGCCAAACCCCTGCGCGACAGAAAAATACTGTTGCATCGGGCAGAGATAAACAAGCTCGTTGGTTTGGTAGACCGCAAGGGTTACACGCTGGTACCACTCAGTCTGTTCTGGAAACGATCAAAAGTGAAAATCGATATCGGGCTGGCCAAGGGTAAGAAAACGCACGATAAACGCGCCACCGAAAAAGAGCGCGACTGGAATCGTGAAAAAGCCCGCATCATGAAACACGGTTAACCGCGCTTCAACTAGCTGGCAGCCCCTCCAGGCGGCTCCAGACACAGCCGTCAGCAGACTCTTTTTGTAACGTGGCAAGCCAGCTTTCGTGCGCCTTCAGTTCTTCTTTTGAAGCCTGCACCACCGGTGTCACCGGGTAGATTGACGGGTCGATCACCACCTCGGCACTCTGGTTACCCGCACCGGACTCCACTTCAAGCACCAGTACCGACTGGCCACCGGTCATACCGAGATAAACCTCGGCAAGAATTTCCGAATCGAGTAAAGCGCCGTGCAGGGTTCGACGCGAGTTGTCTATACCAAGGCGTTTGCACAACGCATCAAGACTGTTCCTCTGCCCCGGGTACTGCCGCCTGGCAAGCTCCAGGGAATCAGTTACCTCCAGACAACCCAGCTCCATGCGGGTATTGGCAGCACATAATCTAAATTCGTAATCGAGAAACGCTACATCAAACGCTGCGTTGTGAATGACGACCTCAGCACCTTCAATAAAATCCAGAAACGCATCGGCAATCTCGCCAAAGCGGGGTTTGTCGGCCAGAAACGCTTCAGTAATGCCGTGCACCTCAAGAGCGCCAGCATCAATCGCACGGTCGGGCTGAATATACTGATGGTAGTGACGGCCGGTGAGCTTGCGATTGATAATCTCAACAGCACCGATTTCAATAACACGGTGATGCTGTGAAACTTCAAGGCCGGTGGTTTCAGTATCGAGCACCACCTGACGTAAATGACGGCTTGGTTCCAATGCGGTATCCGGCTTCAGTCTTTATCTTTTTTTGAATTGCGCTGATGAGGGTCGGCATTGACTCTTGCTGCAACGCGGCTGGCGTGTTGAGCAAAAGCGCCGTGCACCAATCGGCCGCGAGGCTGCAGCCACTGCTGCCTTGAAAGGCTCATTGGTATTGTCTGTTTGCGCGCATGGATTAAATACACCCCACCCGCAAAACCGAACAGCCGCTGGGTTTTCTCTAAAAATCTGGTCGAAGAAAGCACCCTTGCGCGATTAACCGGAGGCCGCAGAAACACAGTTTCCGTCGCCACCACCCGAAAGCCCAGTACCGACAGCCAATCTTCTATACGGGCTCTGCTGTAGGTTTTTCCGGTCCACGGCACTGAGCGCCCAAGCGCCCGGCGCATACCAAACTGACTGTAGGGGTTAAAGCCCATGATCAGCAGGTGCCCGTCTGCGGTTAGCACGCGGTCTGCTTCACGCAAAGCCCCGTGCGGGCTATCGCAAAACTCCAGCGCATGCGGAAAAAACACCAGATTCACACAGTTGTTGCTGATTGGCAGGTGCTCGAGCTCACCGGTAATGTGGCTGTTTGATGCTTCGGCGCAGCTATCCACTACTATCCGGCGATGCAGCCCGGCGCTGGCCAGCAACTCGCGTTGTGGCGCTATTTGACCCACCTGCACACCCTGGTAGCCGAAAATCCCGGGCAGAATGTCATCGAATTTGTCGGTGACGGTATCGAGAACTGCGCCACCCAGCGTGGTTTCATACCAACTCCGCAATACCGGCTGCGCATCCAGCCAGCAAGGTGAGTTTTTTCTGAAATTTATCATTGGTTGAATATACTCTATCAGAGGGATATTTGTCTCCGCAGGATCCTGATAATTATCATTCGCCCGTCTTTCGGCGGCAACCTGGATTGCATGAATACTGTTTATCGATGCCGCCTGCCCCGCAGACGGCGGAAAAATTTCGCTATGTTGGCATTGGCCCTGTGGGCTTCGCTGGTCAGTTGCAGCGTGTCAGCCAATAGCAACTCAAGAGCCGAGCTAATCGAGGCGATTGCCGAACTCAGCGCTCGCAGCGGGCCTCCCGGCGCCTACCAGAACAAGAAATCTGCACTGATGCCCGCCGGCTTAATGCAGGAAAGTCTGTGGCAAAGGCTGCAAAGCCGCTTTCAATTCACGCAAATAGACCACCCGACTGTTGACAAGCAGCTCGACTACTTTACGAACGGATTGTTTTCACTGCGCAGCAATCTGATCGATGCAAAACCGATCCTCTACCACATTGTGGACGAGATCGACCGCGCCGGCCTGCCACTCGATCTGGTACTGCTGCCACTGGTTGAGAGCGCGTACAACCCGCACGCTGAAAGCAACCGGGATGCTGTGGGGATCTGGCAGTTTATTCCGGCTACGGCAAGAATATTCGGCCTCAAAATCAACGAAGACTATGACGGACGCAAGGATGTAATCGCCTCCACCCGCGCAGCCATCAAGTACTTGCTGCGTCTGAATAAAACGTTCGATGGTGACTGGCTGCTGGCCATGGCCGCCTACAATACCGGTCCCAGTAATGTGCGCGCAGCCATGTCCCGCGCCGAAGCCGCCGGCCTTGAGCCGATTTTCTGGAATCTCAGCCTGGCCACCGAAACGCGCAACTACGTACCGCGCATTATCGCCGCCGCCAAACTGATCGCCAATCCGCAGCAATTCGGGCTGGAATTGCCGGAGCTGGCTAATCGAAAGGCAATTGAAACTGTCTCGGTCGGTCGCCCCATGTCACTGACCAGAGTGGCAGAACTTGCCGATTTTCCAGTTGCTGAGCTTATTGCACTCAACCCCGGTTATCTGCGTGGTGAAGTTCCTCGCGGCGGGCCTTATGAAGTGTTTGTCCCTGCAAAACACGCCAGCCAGCTCGTGCATCAACTGAACAACGGCAAGCTCGGCAACCCGATTATTGCTGCCAATCAGGCTGGCAACAACGCTGTCAACCAGTACGCCAGCGCAACCATTGCAGGGTTTTACGAGCCTCCGGCACACAATGCAAACCGCGCCAGTGCCAGCGGCTATCAGTTTAAGCCATACAAAAAGTACGTTTACCGAAGTCATGTGGTCGAACCGGGCGAGAGTCTATGGAAAATTTCCCGCGATATGCAGACTGATGTCGACACCCTGCTCGACTGGAACGGCGAGTCCGACAAAGCCCTGCAGCCGGGAGACAGAATGATTGTCGCCTATCTGGACGATGAGACCGGCAGTGACCTCT
The DNA here is from genome assembly GCA_937931165.1 of uncultured Granulosicoccaceae bacterium. Lineage (GTDB taxonomy): Bacteria > Pseudomonadota > Gammaproteobacteria > Granulosicoccales > Granulosicoccaceae. The sequence goes on along the minus strand of CALHCI010000081.1, from coordinate 12,267 downwards.
CACCCAAACTGATCAACTACCGCGTCCATGCCAATGACTCACTGATTTCAATTACTGACAAATTCAACCTGTCTATTGGCGAACTCAAAAAGTGGAACCCTGCGCTGTGGAATAAAAACCACCTGCAACCCGGCCAGTCGATAAGGATTCCCGTCACCATCACCTCCGACTCCGGCCAATTACCAGGTGCTTTCTAACAGCATCAATTTGACGCCTGCCCCATACCTTCCTGTATAGAAATCTTAACGATCTGCCTTGTAGCCCCTGTCTGTGCTAGTGTCTTCGGTTGTTCCCAAAACACCTGAATTGCGCTATGCCACAGCTTATTATTACAGCAGAAACCGGCGAATCCACCAGTCTAGGACTCTCGGACGAAACGGTCACCATTGGCCGCAGACGTGACAACTCACTGTGCCTGCCGCACCTCTCGGTCAGCGGTTATCACGCTCAGGTTCTTTCTGATACCGGCTGTTTAATTCTGGAAGATCTGCAAAGTACTAACGGCACTGTGGTTAACGGCCGCAAAGTAGACCGGCACTTCCTGCTGCACAGTGACGAAATAAAAATCGGCAACTACCAGCTGAAATACTCGGAAACCTATACCAGCACCCCACCACAACCGGAAGCACTGCAAAACGTCACACCAATGCAGTCCGTCACACCGATCGTCGAACCCCACCTCGAACAGATAATCTCCGAAGTCGCCGCTCTGCGAGTCGCCTCCGGTCAGAAGTCAGGTGCCTTCGTCCCCCTGGAAAAGCCACTGACTACAGTAGGTAAATCCGGTGGCGACATCGGCGCGATCGCAAAGAAAGATACCGGATATTACTTCCTGCCAATGAATGAACGCACCCAACCGATTAAGCACAACGGCAAAGGTGTGGCACCGCAAATCGAAATTAAACTTGCCGGTGGAGACTTCATCGAAATTGGTGGCGAATACCTGGAGTTTGTCTACCCGTACTACAGCTAAGCGGCTAACTGAATAACCCGAACCGGATAATAAGGATTACACCTTGTGTTGCTTACCGTGCAGGTAAGCACGCACTCTCGGCACATGCACCAAAACCGTTTCACCGTTTTTAATACAGCCTTCCTTCTCTACCCATGCAGTGACACCACGCCGCCCGAATGCGTGCTTCACAAATAACTTTCCCTGCTCAGGATAGTGCTCACTGATCACCTGTGCCGGGTATTCACACGGCTCGTTTTCCATATCAATCACCAGTGACACACCACCACTGAATATCAGCCGCGTAGACGGAGGTAACAACGTAAAGTCCGGAATGCCGGAAACACAAAGGTTGGCACCAACCCATGACGGTGAAATTGCATCGATACCCATTAAATCGGCAACCACACCGAGTTCTTCTATTGAAACAACAGACAGCTGCCGGGTGTTTCTGATCTCTGTCCCTTCCGGGTACTGCTGCTTTACCCTAACGCAAGACGCTCGCGTCAACCCGCTGTGACTTTCGCCATCAAATCCTTCATAAGTCACATTAACCGATTCGATACTCTCGGTAGTAATGTCGTCACCGCTGCCACGGTGAACCAGCAACGCTTCGGTCTTACCCTGAATACCGGAATCAATCAATACAGCCATGGCACCCTGCTATTGTAGTTCTGACTGTTGCCCAGTCTAAACGTCAATGCGTTGTGATACTGTTCAACAGACGCAATAACCAAAGGCACTGGCGTTACGGCGTTACTTCAAAACCGATACTGACAACCGGCGCAACAAATTCATCCTGCCCGCCAACTCCAACGCCAAAGTCCGTTCTGTCGATAGTAAAAGAACTGCTGTAGGTACCGCCTTCACGTCTCATTGTGAATTCAATATCGTTACTTTGCCCGCGAATGGTCAGCGAACCTGCAACTGTGTATACGCCATCTTCGACCAACTCAATGGCGCTGGAAGCGAATTCAGCATCCGGATATTGTTCAGACGCAAACCAGTCTGCCGTCACCACGGTCGCATCAATCTGGCCGTCTCCGGTATCAACGCTGCCGGTAACAACCTTTGCCAGTAGCGTTGCTGCTGCGAGGTTTTCGTCATTAAGGTCCAGGGTAATCTGATGATCTTCAAACACACCGTTGATTGGATCACCCATCTGCGATGCTGAAAACGTTACCCGACTCTCTTTTTCAACTGTCGCTGCATCGACCGACGCTTCAGCATTCGCAGATTCAGCAGCTACGGATACATCATTTCGTTGCTGGTTGTGGTGATGGTCTGTCAGGTTGAGCAACCCGATCACACCCGCACCGGCGATCAACATGCCGAGAAACAGTCCGTAACCGTTATCCTGCCCACCGGCTATGGTCATGCGAGACAGCACGCCATCTTTTAACAGAAACTGATGCCGCAATGCCGCCAGAGCATGTACAGCAACAATTGCAATCAGACCGTTAGCCAGCCAATAGTGAAGATCGTGAAAGCGATGCTCCCAGACATCTTTGTCTGCGATGTCTGTCAGCCACGGCAAATGTGGCCATGGAATCAACCCGAACAATTCTGTGGCCAGATTAAGCGGCGATGCCGACACCATTGCCCAACCGGTCAAAGGCAGTGCGATCATTAATCCATACAGCGCCAGATGCGCTGCAGATGCACCAAAACGCTCAAGCTTTTTTATACTACGCGGCAGTGCCGGAGGCCGATGGGTTAGCCGCCATAGAATTCTGACTGCCACCAACAGCAGCAGCGTTATGCCAAACGACTTGTGCCACTGAATCAGGTCGAACCGCAGAGGATCGGTTTCAGCCAGATTGTGGGATATTTTTGCAAGGACAATCAGCCCGGCAATTAACAGTGCGATCAGCCAATGCAGGCTGACCGCAACACTGTTGTAGCGTGACATTATTGCTTATTGTCTGAGAAACATCTCTGCCTGAACTTCAAGCTTTACTTCATCACTGACGAATGGTGCATTCGCACCCAGGCCCCATTGCGAACGCTTAAGCCCGCCAACAGCAGAAATACCAACCACTGGCTTGTTAGCCATTGGGTGCATCATTGCGCCGTTCACGGTCACTTTCAGTACGACCGGATGGGTCTCACCCTTGACGGTCAGATCACCGGTTAAATCATAGGTACCGTCACTGTTGGCGGTAACCTCAGTACTGTTGAAGGTGATATTGGGATTGTTGGCAGCGTCAAACCACTTACCGCCGGTGATGTGATCGTGCCAGATGTCAGAACCGGTCTGCACGCTGTCGGTGGTAATATCAAGCGACACCTTGGTATTCACCGGATTTTCGTTGTCCAGATCCATGGTGATTTTGAATTCTTCAAAACCCAGTGTCGGATTGGAAAGACCCAGGTGGTTATACTGGAAACGAATGTAGGCGTGCGTCGGGTCAACGTCGTAGGTGCCGGAGGGTACCGCAGACAAATCTGCTGCCGAAACAGAACCGGCAAAAGCAGTTGCCGCAACGATAAGTGATGCAAATTTCATAACTTGAAAACCTTGGGGTTTGTTTAGAAGGAAAAACGCACCCGAATTGACCGCTAAACTCGTGATTGGTTCAATCCCGGGAACGGCTCTGGCAGGTGCAATGCTCGTCTGATATCGCGTAATATGATGACACACTACCGGGCAGGCAACTATGCAATTATTTTCAAAACACCTTTGCGTTTCTCAACGCACTGCAGCCCTGCACCATTCTCTGGTAATGACGTTTTGCATCACAATGCCGGCGGGCTATCTCGCCGCCTGAAGCAGTAACAATATTTCGTCGGAGGAAAACAAATGCTGTCGAACCAACAGATCTCTGAGTACGCTGAAAACGGTTACCTTCTGATAGAAAACGCACTGTCGGCAGATCAACTGAAAGAACTCACCAAGGTCACCGACAGACTCATTCTTGAGTCAGCTGCAATAACCGAGAGTAATGAAAAATACGATCTCGATGAAGGTCATACACCTGACACACCACGGCTAACCCGAATAAAACTTCCACACACGCTGGACCCGATCTACTGGCAGATCATAAGAAGCGAGCGCATCTGCAACTTGATTAAACCGCTACTGGGTGAAAATATCCGACTGCACACCAGCAAGCTAAACACCAAAGCACCGGATGGCGGTAGCGCCGTTGAGTGGCATCAGGACTGGGCGTTCTACCCGCACACCAATGACGATCTGCTGGCGATTGGTGTCATGCTTGAAGACGTCACCGAAGAGTCAGGCCCGTTAATGGCCATACCGGGCAGCCACAAAGGGCCGGTGTTAGACCACAGTCGCAACGGTGTTTTCTGCGGCGCGGTAGATCCGCAAGATCCGCAATTCCATCCACAACAGGCCACCACACTCACAGGGCCTGCCGGTTCCCTCAGTATTCATCATGTACGAAGTCTGCATGGCTCGGCACCGAATCACTCTGCGCGTGCACGGAAGATTTTATTTTACGAGTGCATCGCCGCCGACGCATGGCCAATCAATGGCAACAGCAGTGCTTATTCAGGTCTTAGTCAACAGACTCTGTGGGAAGCCATGCAGGACAATTTAATTTGTGGTGAACAACCGCTGCACGCTCGTTTGAGTGCTGTGCCGGTACGCATGCCACTGCCTCCGCCACCAGATGCCACATCTATCTTTAAGGTGCAGCAATCCGGCGGGGCGCGCAGTGCGTTCTCAAGCTAGTTATTTATCAACTACCCCTGCACACCCCTGACAGCCGGCAACTGAATAAATTCCCATGGTGATGGGAAATCAGACACCGGCACCTCTATAAGGTTGGGCCCTTTATGCGCAATAGCACGCTGTAAGCAGCTGCGTAAATCATCCGGTGTCTCTGCACGTTCAGCAGTGACACCAAAACTTTTTGCCAGCGCTACAAAATCCGGACTACTCAAATCAGACGCGATATATCTGCCGTCATAGTCATCTCTTTGAATGCCTCGTACATTGCCATAAGCGTGATCATTCATCACGATGACAGTAAGCGGTATATTGTGGTGCACAGCAGTGGCAAGCTCACTTATCGTAAACAGCGCACCACCATCACCGGCAATCGAGACCACCGGCACATCACGCCTCGCATGTGCCGCACCAAGGGCACTTGCAATACCCCAGCCCAATGTGCCCTGATAACCCGTCGATAAAAACGTTCGCGGCTCAAAACACGGGAAAGCAAAGCGCGCCACAAAACCGATCTGCGTTAACTCATCAACCAGAATACCCTCACGGGGCAATACATCGCGAATAGCAGACAACCACTCGAGCTGCGGTAACAGCTTGTTTTCAATCTCGGTTTTTACCACTGATTTTGTTTTGACGATCTGCTGTCGCCACTCGCTATTACCTGAAGCGTTCACATGGTCTATGAGCAATGGCAACACATCTGCTAAATCTGCATGTATACCCACAGTGGGTTTGCCAACACGGCTTAACACTTCTTTATCAATATCGATATGCACCACCTTAAGTGCAGCGTCCGTGCCCCAGAGTTTTTTCTGGTTAAACATGCGTGTACCGAGCCCCAGCACAAGATCACATTGCGACCATAACCGGTGCGCTGCCGGGTTACTCAAACACAAATCTGAATCAGCATTCATCACACCATGGCCGGTACGGCATGCCACAACGCCGGCATCAATACTTTCCGCAAAGCTTCGAATTAACGTGGCATGACCTTGCGCGCCAGATCCAACCACAATGATCGGGTGTCGTGCTGCAGATATCAGTTCCGCTGCCTGTTGTACTTGCGCTGCATTAACCTGCGGTGCACGCAAAGATTCAATACGTTTGGAAGGAAGCGCTTCAACACGTTTAGTCCACAGATCAACCGGTATCTCAGCACACACCGGGCCCTGCCGACCACTGACCATCTGTTGCCAAAGCCCGTGTAACAACGATTGCGCAGACGCAGGGTCAACGATGCTTGAAGCGTGTTTAGTCAGCCGCTGCATAATACCAGCCTGATCATTGATCTCATGCAACAAACCAAGTCCCTTACCCACCGCGCCCGAAGGGATCTGCCCCACCACACCAAACAATGGCACATTGAGCGACTGTGCAGTACACAACGCAGCGGTCCCGTTTAAAAACCCCGGCCCGGGCACCACCGAAAACACCTGCGGTTTACCGGTAGCAAGTGCTGCTCCCAGCGCCATATACACTGCACCCTGCTCGTGCCTTGCCTGCAGCGCGTTAATCTCATTATGCCGGTGATACAGCGCATCAAAGAACTGATCGTTCTGAACTCCAGGTACGCAATAGAGTGTATCGATGCCGTTTTCAATCAGCGTGTTAACAGTCAGACTGGCGACAGTGTGCGTCAATTCATTACTCCGGATGCAAGGTATGAACAAGCGCCGTGGTCAGTCTAAAAACTCACCCACTGCGCCGGAAGTTGTTGGATACTAACCCTCCACAACATCCGAACCAAGACCACACCGTGAGAATCACCAGAGTCGACACACTGCGTACGCCAAAACACCCGAATGTTCTGTGGGTGCAAATACATACCGATGCGGGCATCACCGGCCTGGGTGAGACATGGTTCGGCGCTGCAGCGGCTGAAACCGACATCCATGATCGTATTGCGCCGCTAATTCTGGGGCAAAACGCCACGCGCATAGAATACCTTAACCGGCTAATGCATCCCTACGTCGGGTTTTGCGGTACCGGGGCAGAAATTCGCGCGCTGTCAGCTGTTGATATCGCACTGTGGGATATCGCCGGCAAGGCAGCCGGTGTTCCGCTTTATCAGCTATTAGGTGGTGCAACGCGAAGTAAAATACCGCTGTATAACACCTGTGCGGGTCCCGACTATGTGTCCCAGACCGATGCCGTTAGGCCGGATAATTTCGGCACTGACTCAGGCGGCAAGTCTTATCAGGATCTGACCGGCTTTATGCAAAATGCAGACGATGTCGCCGCCTCACTGCTTGAGATGGGCATCGACTCAATGAAAATCTGGCCTTTTGATTTTGCCGCCGGTGCTACAGACGGTCTGGACATCTCTAACACTGATTTAAAAAAGGCACTCGAACCCTTCGAAAAAGTGCGTAATGCCCATGGCGATAAGATGAAACTCAAAGCCGAACTGCACGGTCTGTGGAGTCTGGCTGCAGCGCAGAAAATCTGCAATGCACTCGAACCACTTGACATAGACTGGGTTGAAGATCCGATCTGGATGGATCGACTTACCGATATCAATAAACTGCAAACCACTATCCCCCTTGCTGCAGGCGAAACACTCGGCGGTCTCGGTCAGATCCGCACCCTTATCGATACCGGCAACATCACCACACCCATCATTGATCTGACGTGGGGTGGCGGCATTACGTTTGCCAGAAAATCTGCTGCACTGGCAGAGTCACATGCACGCTCTATTGCGTTTCATGATTGCTCCGGGCCGGTCACGCTTACTGCTTCAGTGCATCTGGCAATGGCTGCCACTAATGTGCGTGAACAGGAGTTTACCCGGGCGTTTTATTATGGATGGTATGGTGATTTGCTTGATCGGTTGCCGCCGGTTAGTGATGGGTTTATTTCTGCGCCTGAAGGGGATGGGCTTGGGGTGTTGTTGAGTGACGAGGTTTTGGTCGGGGGTACTGTTAAGACGTCCCCGGCAGAGGGCCTACTTTAAAAACACCAAAGCAGGCAACGTGTTTTTCGCGAATAATTGGCCCTGTGAGTGGCGCTCTTTGCTGTGAGTGGATGGTGCTTTTAGTTCTGTCGTGTCGCATTAGTGATTTGGCTTCGCAGGTGGTACACCATTCTGAGTATCGCCGCTCCAACGGGCCGTGCAGACGCACTTCCCTGTGCTGCTGAGCTGATGCTGGCATCCATGCCGCTTTCACTCGTTGGATCGGCAATACTTAAAACCTATCAGCACGGTGGCGAAAACGCTTTCGCGTTTTAAGGTGGTGGAGCAACGATGGTTGAGCTGGCACTCCCTCTATAAAGACACATCCTGTCAGGAGCGAAATAGAATGCCTGGTACGGTGATTTGAAACTCTTTGGTCGCTGGCTTGTCAACCAATCCATCGTCAATTCAACAGCGGAACATCCTCATGGGTAAAGTCAAAGTCACCTTCACTGGTAGTCAGGGAGACGAGCTTGCGGGCTTGCTGGAGCAACCGTCTGCCGCCGCAAAGGCCTATGTGTTGTTTGCACACTGCTTTACTTGTGGTAAAGACATCGCCGCTGCTTCCAGAATTTCCCGTGCGCTTGTAGAGCATGGTTTTGCTGTGTTTCGTTTTGATTTCACTGGTCTTGGTAGCAGCGATGGTGATTTTTCCAATACTAACTTTACGTCCAACGTTGATGATCTTATTGCCGCGGCCCGGCATCTCGAACAGCACTACCAGGCACCAGCGTTACTGATCGGACATAGCCTTGGTGGCACCGCTGTACTCAATGCTGCAGGGCGATTACCGGCTGTGCGTGGTGTTGTGACCATCGGCTCTCCAGCAGAGGCTGAACATGTCCTGCATCAGTTTGCCTGTGACATCGATACCATAGAACGGAACGGTGAAGCAGAAGTCACGCTTGCGGGTCGTAAGTTCAATATAAAAAAACAGTTCATCGATGATCTGCGTGACAACACCATGGACAATATCGCGGCCATGAAAAACGCACTGCTGGTCATGCACTCGCCAACTGACAACATTGTGTCCATCAAAAATGCAGAACAAATCTATATTGCCGCAAAACATCCCAAAAGCTTTGTGAGCCTGGACAACGCGGATCATCTGCTAAGCAACAAAGACGATGCACGCTACGTAGCAAACACTATTGCTGCATGGGCGTTGCGCTATATCAGCACAGAGCAACCCGCGACGAGCAAACCTGCAGTGAGCCAACCTGCAGCGAGTAAACCTGTAGTGAGTCGGGGCCATGTGATTGTCAGCGAAAAAGATCATGTCTTCACACAAGACATCCACACAACAAACCACCACTGGCTTGCTGACGAACCTACGTCGGTAGGCGGCAGCGATCTTGGCCCCGACCCTTACGCTCACTTGTTAGCTTCTCTCGGCGCATGCACCTCTATGACTATGCGTATGTACGCCGATAGAAAAAAATGGCCGGTTACTCATGTCAGTGTTGATCTTTCGCACAGCAGAGAACACGGAGATGACTGTGCGATTTGTGATGAGCAGCATCCACAGATTGATGTTATTACCCGGAGTATTTCTATTGAGGGGGATTTAACGGAAGAACAGAGAGATCGGATGATGGAAATTGCTGATCGCTGTCCGGTGCATAAGACTTTGCATGGGAAGATTGAGATTAAGTCACTTGCAGCGGCCGCTACATTGAAAAGACCAAAGTAACCAGTCTTTTTCGCGAACGATTGGCCTGAAGGTGGCGCTTTTTGCTGACAGTTAGTACAAGTTTTAGTTCTATCGCGCCGGATTAGTGAGCTCGCTTCGTAGGTCGTGCGCCATTTTGAGTATCGCCGCTCCAACGGACTGCGCAAATGCACTTCCCTGTGCTGCTGCGCTAACGCCGGCATCCATGTCGCTTTTACCCGTTGGATCGGCAATACTCAAAACCTAGCAACACGCTGGGGAAAACACTTTCACGTATTTTGTCTTGCCCCCCATTCAGACCACTCGCAGAAACACTCATGGCGCAAGCCAGATACCCCCTTCCCGCCTGCGAAACGCGAATCCCGGTGTTGCGTCTTGCACCGGTCATACATCTGTGTCGTCGTAATATTTGCATACCCAAAGCAGGCTGCACTTGTTCAAGCATTGGGAAATCACATAGGCGTCCATCGCTACTCAGCCCACGGTTTCAACTGAAAGAACGATGCAATTAGCCGATTCAGAAAGGTGTTATTTTGTCAAATAAGAAACGGGAAAGATCTGGACAGTCACGTTACAGAATTCCCATGAGTCGGACATTGCTCCTTTGACAAGGCTCTACACCCAACCTTATACTCGCTATGCTTAAGTACTACACATCTGAATAGCAATACGCCATCCGGCAAGTACTTGTTGTCTGCTATGACATTTGAAAACAACCACAACTACGGAGTTCAGTATGTTTAAGTATTTTTCATTGTGGCTGTTAGTAGTGCTCCTGATATCCGCATGCTCGGGAAGCAGCAGCACCACCTCTGGATTGAGTATACCGGATGAGTTTATAGGAACCTGGCAGACTGAGTGCGCTTTAAGCGATCCAAACGATACAACGTCGGTCTATCAAATAATTACGGACACTATAAGTGAGGATTCCATAGTTAGCGTTTATGCCTACTACCTTAGTTCAGATTGCACTTCACCTGCCACGCCAACCCAAAAAGTATTAACTGTTGAACCCGCTTTTAGTGGTGGGAGAGCAAACACCTCCTTAGGTTCAGCTTATGAAGTCGATCTAAAACTACTCTCACGTGAAATAGATGGACAAAGCGAGAATGCCGGTGTCGGCACAAACATATACAGCCTGATGCTGTTATTGGATAATGCACTTTACTATGGAGCGAATTCGACTGAGTTCAATGGCATGAGTCCGGCAGAAAGACATTCATCACTGGATACGCAATCCCCCTACGTTCGGAATTGAGACAGCTACCTTTAGATGGAACAACAGAGACACCCATCGTTACTCAGCCACAGTTGCCACTAACAGCACGATCGAATTGACTAATTCAGGAAACGGGTCCTCACACTGAACACCTTACTCCACAGCTGAGCCCGCCAATGATGTTGCCAAACAAGCAACCATACCTGACGACATCAATCAGCAGACGATGGTGAGAATAAATACCCGGTCCTCACCACGCCTGCTAACACTACACCAAATTCCTGAGCAATTAGGCTAATTTGAAACCGCTATCATGCGAAGGATGCACGATTGCACTGCCACCAGACAGGGTTGCACCGAGATTGACTACTCTTGTATTTGTACCGACATTAGAAACAGAGGACTGTGCAGATAGAATATCCATTGACTCATAACCTGCACTTTTAGCAGGCACCACAAATGCAGAGGCAGAATGATTCGCTGCCAACACCAGGTCATTCGAATTAAACTTTTGCACAAATGGCGTCGTGTTTAAATCAACAACCTTGTTATCGTAAGCAATGATGCTATGGGTAAATTCACTTAACCTGATTTCCGATGAAGTTCGATTAGTAACTACCACGGTGCTGTATTCAAAATCATTGCTGTCTACAATGAGAATCTCTAAATCGGATGTCCGATCTTTTGGACTAATTTCCTTAGCACCACTACCCTGCATCGCAGCATTAACCAATGAACTTGTAGTTGCCAAAAAACCACCAACACCTAACATTTTTACTGTATTTCTTTTCTTTAAATCAGCCATCCAATATTCTCTCCGAATCACACTGAACACCAGCTCATCGTTAAATCAACTGGCAAACTTTATCGTTTCCCACCGAGTATATATGGTGACAGAAGTTTAATTTTCACTGGTACAGACACGGTTTTTAACAATCCACGCCAGCCAAGTCTGAAAGTCAAAAATCGAACTTACCCGTTGTCTTTTACAAAACATACTACATGCAGGTGTCTTATTGAATGTCAGTTCCGTGACGCAGTGGCAGTGGCAGCCACACCTGTTTCCTTTTTGAAGTTATCTCTTCGCCTGATTAACTTGCAGCCCTGCGCCAGCGCACTAACCGAGTACACCGGTACCCTTACGGCTGATAATCAAAGCACAGCAGAGCAATACAACAAAAGCAGCCACACCTTCAACAAGCGGTGTGTGCATCACGTGATAATAGATTGCCCCTAACATAATAATTGAAATGCCAATGGCAGCCAGCAGACTCGTTTTACGCAGCCAGATACCAATCGCTCCGGCAATTTCACACGCTCCAACAAAGGTAGCAACCCATGGAGGCAAACCCAAAACAGAAAAACTCGTCGTTGCCATTGGATTACCGGTGAGCTTCATCACTCCCCCCATCAACATGACCAGGGTTACGATAGTCATCGCGATCCATATAACGTATTTCATTGAAGATGCTCCTGTTTCGCAATAGCTTACTGCATTCTACAGAAAAGAAAATATACGCTGATTCGAATTATCTGTTCCGGGAATCCTAACAATCACCCTTCACCATTGCTACAAAGAGGACTCTTTTAACAGGACGATTAAGAGTTACAAACGCACATCGTTTCCCCAGCGTCTTGATAGGTTCTGAATATTGTCGATCCAACGGGCAAAAGCGGCATGGACGCCGGCGTTAGCGCAGCAGCACAGGGATGTGCGTTTTTGCGGCCCGTTGGAGCGGCAATACTCAAAATGGCGCACGACCTGCGAAGCCAG
>CALHCI010000080.1 GCA_937931165.1 uncultured Granulosicoccaceae bacterium | reverse complement strand
TGTGATGGCTTTACATTGGTGATAGCGCGGAATATGGACTCCACCCGCCCCGGGTGTTTAACATCCCATTCGTGCAGCATTTCTTTGGTGAGTTGTCTTTGCAGGTTGGGTTGTGAACCACATAGATCACAGGGAATGATTGGGAATTCTTTTTGCGCCGCATAGCTTTCGATATCTTTTTCTTTGCAGTAAGCAAGCGGCCTGATAACAACGTTTTGTTTATCGTCACTGAGGAGTTTAGGCGGCATGGATTGCAGGCTGCCACCATGGAACATATTCAGAAACAGGGTTTCGATAATATCGTCGCGATGATGACCCAGTGCAATCTTGTTATAACCATGCTCTTGCGCATAACCATATAAGGTGCCTCGCCTTAACCTTGAACAAAGACCACACGTGGTATTGCCTTCCGGTATGACGCGCTTGACGACTGAGTAGGTATCACGCTCGATAACGTGATAGTCAACGCCAACTGACTGCAGGTACTCCGGCAGGATGTGTTCGGGGAAGTTGGGTTGTTTCTGATCGAGATTGACGGCGGTGAGATGGAAATTGATGGGGGCCGAGCGCGACAGGCTCATCAGCATGTCGAGCATGGTGTAGGAGTCTTTACCACCGGACAGGCAAACCATGACGCGGTCACCGTCTTCGATCATGTTGTAGTCAACAATCGCCTCGGCGGTATTGCGGCGCAATCGCTTGGCGAGTTTGTTGAAGTCGTATTTAGGCTTGGGCTTGGGCATGACGAAGGAATCCTGGCAATCGGGCGATTTTAGCAGGATCGCGACCCTTCTGTTAATCCTGGTGGCTGGTTGGCAGGACAGCCAGACAACCAGCAAGCTCCGGGCTTAACTGATGATACCCGGAGCATGTGTGTGAGGTCTGTTATTTTTGTGCGGTCTGATCCGATGTGCCGGAAACGACAAACTCATTGTTGTTCAACCGCGAGGCCTGGCTGCCGCACGCCAGAAACTCATCCAGGCTGCCTGCGGAGAATGAGCGGAAACACGCATACAAATAACGCGCGCATTCTGCATTCGAACAACGCACAATGCCGTCGTTGTAGGCATTGGCAACTTTCTGGTCGATGTCTGCCGAGTACACTGATGGACTCATGCAAACAAGGCAACCCAGCAACATTTGGTACAGTGGTTTTTTCATGGTGGCTCCTTTCATCTGACTGACTGGCGCTAACAATCCGTTTGTTAGCGAACCACTAAAGTTAGACTAACTGAACAAATAGACCAGCTTTCGTACTGACTGTCCATTACCTGAACGGCATATTTTCCGAAACTGGTTTTCTTTTGGTACGGTAGACATGCTAGATGATCAGAAAAAAATTTCTGTGAATTTAAGCAATCAATGGTAACGAGCCATCATTATTCACAACCAGAAACAATCTTTCCAAATCGTTACTTATGCAAGATACCGAACTAACAGCGCCAGACAAACGACAAGACACCGGAAAACACTCCGGTACTGTTCAAGAGGTTTCACTCTGGTCTGCAAAGATTCCAATGATCGGATTTATTGCCGTACACCATTGGTTTGTTGTTAAACATGATAGTCAAACCACTCGATGGGAGGTGTGGCAAAGCGTGGGCGCAGGTGGTGCTTACTGCGGACACTTACACAAGGATTTAATGGAGCCGTATGTGTGGCCTCACAAAGATGAGCCGATTTGTCATCAGCGCTGGCATGGAAAGTTGGCAATCCAATTAAGCGAACGCATTGAAGCCTCACCGGAAAACTATCCGTGGTGTCATGTTTATCGCTACTGGCCAGGACCTAACAGCAACACGTATGTGCAATGGGTGTTACAACAGGATTACCGGCTGGGGTGGCGTGCTGCGGGCAAGCATTACAGCAGGCTTGCGTAGTGCTTTACACGTTGCTGAATTTATAACGGCTTAAGATAACCGTTATCTTCAAGCTCCAATAACAACAGTTGTTGCAGCAGAATATCTTTAGGGGCTTGTGGATGCTCCAGCCCAATGCGCTCGAGGAAAGGTGCTGCGGCTTCATCGTCGGCGTTGTGCAATAGCGATTTAATGGTCGCAGAGATGAGACGCGCCGGGTCGGCCTGCAGGGCTTTGACATCGAGCAGACTGTGCGCAAGCGCTTGCTCTTCTTTAGTAAAGTCACAGCCAAGCGGGTAACGCGGAAAATAGTTTTTCTGACGCCAGTGCTCGATAAATCCATTTACTTTTTCCGGCGTGTTGTGCAGCCAGGCGCCCGGAAGTGTGGTTTGCGGATCTACCTTGCCGGTTTCAATGGCAACGTCTAATAGTGATTGCTGAAAGCGTGAATCTGCGATACGGATAAGCTGCAATATAATTTCTGAATCGGTTTTACCACGCAAATCAGCAATGCCATATTCGGTAATAACAATATCGCGCAGATGACGCGGGATGGTTGTATGCCCGTAAGAAGCAACAATGTTTGATGTTGCTTTTTTACCATGGCCACGTGTACTGCGAATACAAATGATCGATTTGGCATCAGCCAGTTCATGCGCCTGCGCCACAAAGTTGTATTGCCCGCCAACGCCACTGACAACCTGCCCGTTCTCAAGCCCGTCTGATACTACGGCACCACC
>CALHCI010000079.1 GCA_937931165.1 uncultured Granulosicoccaceae bacterium | reverse complement strand
TTTGATGTTCGCGTCAGTAACAGAACTGAATACGAGTCTGCGCTTGGTGAATATACGGCTGATCTTGCGCTGTTGTTCGAACCGGAATTGTTTACCGAATTTCATTGTGTACTCGATGTTTCCCAGCCTATTCATTTACTCTTTGCCAAAGACCACCCGCTGGCTGGCAAACCTTCAGTCAGGCTCAGTGAATGTCTGGCCTACCCGATGGCGTTGCCTACCCGTGCCAATGGTGTAAGGCACCTGCTCGAACTGGCGGCGAGGCGAATGGCGGTTGACTTACCTGTGATGTTGGAGTCTGACAGCGAAACGCTATTGCTGGAAACTATTCATCGCAGTGATGCTGTCACCGTTCAAATTCCCATCGGAATACACAAACGCTCTATGGCAGAAGTTGCGCATAGTGTGCTCGATAAGCGTGATGTTGGTGTCGGGCGACTAATGCTCGGTCATCTGAAAGGGCGTCATTTACCGGTGGCTTCAGCGAGATTTCTTGAGCTTTTGTCAGCTCGACTCGACGTACATGATAGCGAGGTTGAATCGTAAGTATTTCTTTTTACGATGATTGAATCGTGCTTTCACCTAAGTTGAACTGAGCCGCTGCATTTTTTGCAGCATGCCGAGAGTAATTCGGCAGCATCCACGAATTATTACCAACAGTAAACTCCTCGCCACCCTAAACAAGTGAGGCAAGGCAAAGGTGAAAAGTACTATTGTTGGCAGTTTGATGGCTGCTGGTTTGTTGATATCTCAGGCCTCGATGGCGGCCGATCCGATCAAAGTTGGTGTGTTGCATTCGTTGTCAGGGACTATGGCAATCAGTGAAACTACGCTTAAAGACACCATGCTAATGCTGGTGGAACAGCAAAACGCCAAAGGTGGACTTCTTGGACGGGAGCTTGAGGCTGTCGTTGTTGATCCCGCGTCAGACTGGCCGTTATTTGCTGAAAAAGCCCGTGAATTGATTGAGGTGGAAAAGGTTGATGCCGTCTTTGGTGCCTGGACCTCCGTATCCAGAAAGTCGGTGCTTCCAGTATTCGAAGAACTCGACAGCATCCTTTTTTACCCTGTGCAGTACGAGGGTGAAGAATCTTCTAAAAACGTTTTCTACACCGGAGCGGCTCCGAACCAGCAGGCAATACCTGCGGTGGATTATCTGAAAGACGATATCGGTGTTGAGCGCTGGGTATTGGCGGGAACCGACTACGTTTATCCGCGTACCACAAACAAAATTCTTGAAGCCTACCTCAAGGACAACGGGGTTGCCGAAGAAGACATCTTGATCAACTACACACCGTTTGGCCATTCTGACTGGCAGTCTATTGTGTCATCGATCAAGAAGTTTGGTAGTGAAGGCAAAAAGACTGCAGTGGTCTCGACCATTAATGGTGATGCGAACGTGCCTTTCTATAAAGAGTTAGGTAACCAGAACGTCTCCGCTGAGGATATTCCGGTGGTGGCTTTTTCTGTTGGTGAAGAAGAGCTCTCTGGTATAGACACAGCACCGCTGGTAGGCCATCTTGCAGCGTGGAACTACTTCATGAGTGTTGATACTCCGGAAAATGACGAGTTCATTAACACCTGGCAGAAGTTTATTGGCAGTGATGAGCGTGTATCTAATGATCCGATGGAAGCGCATTACATTGGTTTCAACATGTGGGTTCAGGCAGTTGAGAAAGCCGGCACTACCGAACCTGCGGCAGTGCAAGACGCGCTTATCGGAGTCACCGTACCAAATCTGACTGGTGGTACTTCGGAGATGCTGGCCAATCATCACATCACCAAGCCAGTGCTTATTGGTGAAATACAGGATGACGGCCAGTTTGACGTGGTCTGGGAAACTGAAGATCTGGTTCCAGGTGATGCATGGTCAGATTTTCTGCCTGACTCCAAAGATATTATCTCTGACTGGACAGCGCCTGTTTCCTGCGGTAACTACAACAAAGTCACAGAACAGTGCTCCGGCCAAAACTACTAGGCTGAAAATTAGCACAACCAAATCAGGCGGGTACATGCTGTACCCGCCTTTTCTGTGCCTATAGAGGAATAACCCACCGCATGAAAGTCCTTGCCGGATTGCTTTGTTCGCTTTTATGGTCATTCGTTGGCCCGTCGTTAGCTGCTGAGCAGGGCGATCTGATTGACACCTTGTCAGAAGAACTGCGTAACAGAAAAACTGTAGAGCAGGCTATCGATAAAATCGCTGAGTCTGAATCAGAAAGAAGAGCCCTGTGGCTTGAAGCCATACTTGAGGGAAATTTGTATGTCCGAAAATCGGACAAAAAAGCTGTCTTTGCGGTTAAGGAAGGTTCTGGTTTCAGTTTGACTGCAGCTTCTGATGACGCATCGTTGGGTACTGTTGGTAAGCGCGAAGTAAGCAAAGTGAAAATTAACAATGCGCTGCGCGGCAAGTTGCGCACTGCACTGGCACAGCTGGCACTAACGAATCCCGATCCGCAAAAGCGGCTTGCGGCTGTCGAACAGATGCTCGGTGATCTCGATGACGACAAAGCCGATGCAATTCGTCAGTTAGAAAAAGATGAACCCGACGCGGATGTAAAAAGTCTGATGGGTTTGGCCGGATCGATCTATCAACTGACAGTCGGTGCTAAAGAACAGAAGCTGGCAGTGATTGATTCTCTTGGCATCAATACAAGACCGATTGTCGTGCAGCGACTGGAGATGCTCGCACTCAGTGACGATGCTGAAGTGGCAGCTTCGGCGAGCAACATGCTTAAGAAAATTCGCTCTCGTATTTCGTTATTTGAAAAGGTAGAAACGCTGTTATTCGGGCTAAGTCTGGGTTCTGTACTGGCGATGGCAGCTATTGGCCTTGCGATTACCTTCGGTGTCATGGGTGTGATCAATATGGCGCACGGCGAAATGATTATGATTGGTGCCTATTGCACCTGGTTTCTGCAGCATATGTTGCCGGGGTTTATAGAGTATTCACTCATTGTTGCGATACCGCTGGCCTTCTCGCTAACTTTTATCGTCGGAATGGTGATTGAGTTTTTTGTCATCCGCCATCTGTATGGGCGGCCGCTTGAAACATTGTTAGCAACCTTCGGCATTAGTTTGCTATTGCAGCAGACGGTGAGAACGCTGGTATCACCGCAAAATGTGCCTGTGTCTAATCCGTCGTGGCTCACCGGGCAATTGCAGATAGATCCGGCGCTTTCGATCGCAGTTAACAGGCTGGTGATTTTTGTTTTTTGTCTGCTGGTTTTTGCGGTGTTGATGTGGCTTCTGAAAAAAACATTCTTTGGCCTTAAGGTTCGTGCGGTATCGCAGAACCGGCAAATGGCAAGGGCTATGGGCGCACAATCATCACGCATTGATGCGATGACCTTTGGTTTAGGCGCGGGTATAGCGGGTGTCGCAGGGGTAGCGCTTAGTCAACTCACCAACGTCGGGCCCAACATGGGGCAGGCTTACATCGTTGACTCTTTTATGGTGGTTGTATTTGGCGGGGTCGGTAATTTATGGGGCACGCTGCTGGCAGGGCTGTCGTTGGGTATTGTGAATAAGTTTCTTGAGCCATGGGTGGGTGCGGTTGTCGCAAAAATAGTCGTGCTGGTATTTATTATTCTGTTTATTCAGCGATACCCGCGTGGCTTGTTTCCGCAACGTGGCAGAGCGGCGGGGAATTAACCATGCGCTCATTACTACAAGGGGATCGTGGGGGGCAGATACTGCTAACCGTGTTAGCAATAGCCACTGTGGTTTTACCGATGTGCAATCTGTTATTACCGCCGGATCATCCATGGCATGTGTCGACTTACCAGTTAAATCTGTTTGGCAAGTACCTGTGCTATGCATTGCTCGCGATGTCAGTTGATCTGGTCTGGGGATTTATGGGTTTTCTATCCCTCGGGCACGGTGCATTCTTTGGTCTTGGTGGATATGCCATGGGCATGTACCTGATGCGCCAGATTGGTGATCGTGGTGTTTATGGAAATGCTGAATTGCCAGACTTCATGGTGTTCTTAAACTGGGATTCGCTACCGTGGTACTGGTGGGGTTTTGATCATTTTCCGATCGCGCTTATTGCTGTATTTCTGGTGCCCGGGCTGTTGGCTTTTTTGTTTGGCTGGCTGGCATTTCGAAGCCGGGTAAATGGTGTATATCTATCAATTATCTCACAGGCCATGACTTACGCGTTAATGTTGGCATTCTTCCGTAACGAATTCGGGTTTGGTGGCAATAATGGCTTAACTGATTTTAAAGTTATTCTCGGTTTTCCTGTCAGCGCTCAGGGGACTCGTGTGGCATTGTTTGTCGCATCAGCGGTGTCGGTTATTGCTGCGTATCTGCTATGCCGTTCCATTGTGCAGTCGCGTGCCGGTCGCGTCGTTGTGGCAATTCGTGACGCTGAAGATAGAGCACGCTTCCTTGGTTACCGGGTAGAGTCCTATCAGTTGTTGGTTCTCGTTATTTCTGCAATGCTTGCAGGGTTGGCCGGTGCGCTTTATGTGCCGCAGGTGGGGATCATCAACCCCGGTGAATTTTCGCCACTCAATTCCATTGAGATTGTCATCTGGGTTGCTATTGGCGGGCGCGCATCTCTTTATGGTGCGGTCATCGGCGCATTGTTGGTGAATTTCTCCAAGTCCTGGTTTACTGCGGTGATACCTGAGTACTGGATCTTTGCACTGGGTGCGCTGTTCGTATTGACCACACTTCTGCTGCCCGGGGGTTTAGCTGGCATTTTTTCAAAGCGAAGAGTGACCAACGTATGAGTGTATCGCCACAGACTCTCTTATACCTGGAAGACGTAAGCGTTAGCTTCGACGGCTTTAAGGCAATTAACCAACTTAATCTCTATATCAATGAAGGCGAGTTGCGCTGCATCATCGGTCCGAACGGTGCCGGAAAGTCAACGATGATGGATATTGTGACCGGTAAAACACGGCCGGATTCCGGCGTGGTCACCTTCGCAGATTCTATCAACCTGCTGCAACTCGATGAACCACAAATAGCACGCATAGGCATTGGTCGAAAGTTTCAGAAACCAACCGTTTTTGAGGCTTTGACGGTGTTTGAGAATCTTGAAGTTGCAGTCGATGGTGATCGTGAGCCAGCTTATAACTGGCGTCATTCACTAAGTGATGAACAACGTCAGAGTATTGAAGAGGTTGCGCACACGATTGGTTTAAATGATCAGTTAACCACCTCTGCTCAGGTGCTATCGCATGGTCAGAAGCAGTGGCTGGAGATAGGTATGCTGCTGGTGCAGAAACCGAAATTGCTGCTGGTGGATGAACCCGTGGCTGGCATGACTCACCAGGAAATGGATAAAACTGCTGAATTATTAACAAGCCTTGCCGGCAAGCATACGGTCGTAGTGGTGGAGCATGATATGGATTTTGTGCGATCACTGAATAGTCGTGTCACCGTTTTACACCAGGGCAGTGTGCTGGCTGAAGGAAATATGGCAGACATTCAATCGAATACCGATGTCAAACGTGTGTATCTGGGGGAGTAAGCAATGCTGGTCACTAATCAGTTAGATCACTACTACGGACAAAGTCATTGTTTGAGAGGCGTTGATCTTGAAGTGGCGAAAGCTTCTTGTACTTGCTTGATGGGGCGAAACGGTGTGGGTAAAACGACCTTCGCAAAATGTGTTATCGGACTGGAAACCCCGAAAAACGGAGAGATGTTTTACGACGGTTATGATCTTTTTAAGCTCTCGGTAGAAAAGCGCGCAGCCGCCGGAATTGGTTATGTGCCTCAGGGCAGGCAGATATTTCCGTTGTTAACCGTAGAGGAAAATATCAGAACCGGCTTCTTTGCCAGTGGACACGGACGCAGCAGCATTCCTGATGAAGTGTATGAACTCTTTCCCGTGTTGCTGGAGATGAAAAACCGGCGTGGGGGAGACTTATCCGGTGGACAGCAGCAACAGCTTGCGATTGCACGAGCATTGGTACTAAAACCAACAATGCTGATTCTTGACGAGCCGGCTGAAGGCATTCAGCCTAACGTGGTTCAGGAGATTGCAGAAGTAATAAAAATGTTGAGCCATGAAATGGCAATCAGTGTGTTACTGATAGAGCAAAAGCTGCCTTTCATACGCAAGGTTGCCGATTGTTTTGCCATTATGGATCGGGGCAGTATTGTCGCCAATGGCCGCATGGATGAGCTGAATGAAGATCACGTCAGTGAATATCTGGTTGCCTGATCTTGCAGCCCGTCGCATTGGGTTTATTGAAATCGAGGAGAAAACATGAAATCGCCACTTACCTTATTAACTGCATTTGCTGCCATGATGGCCGGTTCCAACGCATCGGCTCATGAATCAGGGGCTTCTACATTGATGCATTCACTGACACACACTGAAGCCAGTGCAGCAATTTGGACATCAGTTGTTGTTGCTGTCATCAGCGGGATTATTCTGAGTATCCGAAAACACCGGTAGTTGATTTTACCGGGCTGAAGCTGTTTTACTTGTGCGGACTAACTCTGTGTAAACTACGGCTATGCAAACAGCAGCAATAAACCCTGTCGTGAATTTTACAGATTCACAAACGTCAGCGGCGGATGATCATAGCTGGAGGGCCTGGCTCGATCTGTCGTTTGAAAAGGGCAGGGAAAAAACTGTATTACGGAGAAAGCACTTTGGCCCTCTGGTGATACAGCGACCGTTTTATCCGGAGGGTCGGGTTTGCCATGCCTATATTTTGCACCCGCCTGGTGGCGTGGTTGGCGGTGACCGGCTTAGTGTTAATGTCAACTGCGGTAATGGAGCCAGCGGCTTAATTACCACACCCGGAGCAAACCGGTTTTACGGGTCGGATGGCAGACGTGCTCAGCAACAGCAAAACATTTCAGTCGGTGATGGTTGTTTTGAGTGGTTGCCTATGGAAACAATCTACTTTGACAATGCGTGCGTTTCGCAACGTTTGAAAATTAACTTATGCGATTCCAGCCGGTTTATCGGTTGGGATATCAGTTGTTTTGGCAGAGTGGCTGGTGATCATTTTTTCAAGCAGGGTGAGGTAACCAACCGTATCGAAGTCTTTCGCAACAATACCCCTGTGCTGGTTGATCGTTTGCACGTGACGGGCGGTTCTGATTTAGCGTGCCTGACCGGTATGCAGAATTCCACCGTCAGTGGCACCATGATACTTACTGGTGTTGATATGATTAACAAAGATATGCTTGAGCTTGTTCGAGCCCGGCTTGCCGGTGAAACAGAGTTTGCAGCGACGGTGATTGAGCAACTGATTACTGTGCGCTATCTGGGCAGCAATGCAGAGCACGCTCGACGGGTATTTACTCATGTATGGCGCGCGGTAAGACCTGCGTTAATGTCAGGTCGTCCGGCGCTGATTCCTCGAATTTGGGCCACCTGATTATATTGGCGGAGTTTTTAGCTAATTAATTACCGCCGGCGTTTGATAAGCCAGCGGTTGATAAACAAGAGAAGACTATGGATCTAACGCCAAGAGAAAAAGATAAACTATTGCTATATACCGCAGCACTGGTTGCCGAAAGACGTCTGGCGCGAGGTGTGAAGTTAAACTACCCGGAAGCCATAGCCTACATCAGTATGCACGTTGTGGAGGGCGCTCGGGATGGTCGCACAGTGGCTGAATTGATGTCTCATGGCCGTACATTGCTGACCACCGATCAGGTGATGGATGAAGTCCCGTCGTTAATTCATGATGTTCAGGTGGAAGCTACTTTCCGTGACGGTACAAAACTGGTTACGGTTCATGAGCCGATTCAAGAGCCATCAACCGCAGGAGTCGCGTCATGATTCCTGGTGAAATTATTTGTGCAGACGGAAATATAGAACTCAACGCCGGCCGCAACACCGTAACGCTTACGGTCTCAAACAGTGGAGACAGGCCGGTACAGGTCGGATCGCACTATCACTTTTATGAAGTTAATCCCGCGTTGCATTTTGACCGTGACTCAACTCGTGGTTTCCGCTTAAACATTGCCGCCGGTACTGCAGTCAGGTTTGAGCCCGGTCAGTCACGCACCGTAGAGCTGGTAGAGGTCGATGGTCTGCGTACTATTTATGGATTTAATCAGCAGGTAATGGGGAAGTTGTGAACAGGCTAACTAACGTACAGCAAATCTTGAATACTGAAGGGTCAGGCTTATGACTACCATTGATCGGCGGGCTTACGCTGAAATGTACGGACCCACCACTGGAGACCGGGTACGCCTTGGTGATACTGCACTTTTTATTGAGGTTGAAGACGACAGAACCCTCTACGGTGAGGAAGTAAAGTTCGGTGGTGGTAAAGTTATTCGTGATGGCATGGGGCAATGTCAGCTGGCCTCTGCAGACGTTGTTGACGTGATCATCACCAATGCACTGATTCTTGATCACTGGGGCATCATTAAAGCAGATGTCGGTATTAAGAACGGCCGCATCAGTGCGATAGGAAAAGCCGGAAACCCGGATATACAGCCAGGCGTGGACATTCCAATTGGCGCAGGGACTGAGGCAATCGCCGGTGAAGGCATGATATTGACTGCCGGCGGTATTGACGCGCATATCCATTTGATTTGTCCGCAACAGGTTGAAGAAGCGATGTGCTCCGGTGTCACAACGATGTTAGGCGGTGGCACCGGCCCCGCCACCGGCACCAATGCCACAACGGCAACGCCGGGTCCGTGGAATATTCATCGCATGCTGCAGGCGGCTGATGATCTACCCGTTAACATTGGCTTTCTGGGTAAAGGCAACGCGAGTCTGCCGCTGCCATTGGAAGAGCAGATTGATGCCGGTGCTATTGGATTAAAACTACACGAAGACTGGGGCACAACACCGGCAGCTATTGATTGCTGTCTGGGAGTTGCTGAAGACAGAGATGTACAGGTAGCGATTCATACTGACACGCTCAATGAGTCAGGCTTTGTTGAACACTCACTGGCAGCAATGAAGGGGCGCACCATTCATACGTACCATACTGAAGGTGCCGGTGGGGGTCATGCACCCGATATTATTCGAGCTTGCGGGTTGAGTAATGTACTGCCGTCGTCCACCAACCCGACCAGACCTTATACCGTTAACACCATTGACGAACATCTCGATATGCTGATGGTTTGTCACCACCTTGATCCGGCTATTGCCGAAGACGTCGCTTTTGCAGAATCGCGTATTCGGCGCGAAACGATTGCGGCAGAAGATATTCTGCAGGATCTCGGTGCGTTTTCGATGATTGCCTCTGATTCACAGGCGATGGGGCGGGTTGGTGAAGTGATCTGCCGTACCTGGCAGACAGCGCACAAAATGCGCGAGCAACGCGGCGCCCTCGAAGGCGACACTGCCGACACCGATAACTTTCGCGCTAAACGTTATATTGCCAAGTACACCATTAACCCTGCGATCACTCACGGCATGGCGCACGAGCTCGGGTCTGTTGAAGTAGGGAAAATGGCAGACCTGGTATTATGGCGACCGGCATTTTTTGGTGCCAAGCCATCATTAATTATAAAAGGTGGAATGATTGCCTATGCACCCATGGGTGATCCAAATGCTTCTATCCCGACGCCTCAGCCAGTACATTACCGGCCAATGTTTGGCGCCATGGGTGGGGCACGCTGGCAGACGTCCACCACTTTTATGTCTCAATCTGCAATGGCGAGCGGTGTCGCCGAAGCGCTTGAGTTAAAAAGCACTGTCGCCGCTGTGTCCAATTGTAGAAATATTACCAAGGCGGATATGATTCATAACGAATACCAGCCTGATATAGAAGTTGATGCACAAACCTATGTAGTTAAAGCAGATGGCAAAGTGCTGACTTGTGAGCCTGCGACAAAACTGCCGCTGGCACAGCTTTACCAGCTTTTTTGATTGGAATTTGTTTAATGATTCAGTTTATAGAACGTACCGATGAAAGTGTTGTGGCAGCCACGACGGTGACGCTGCCCATTGAAAAGCGAATCAAGTCACGACAGCGCGTAGCCCTTGATGACGGACGCGAAGCAGGTATTCTGTTAACCCGTGGTGAGGTATTACAGCACGGTGACAAGTTAAAAAGCGAACAAGGCGAAGTAGTTGAAGTGATCGCCGCAGAAGAAAAATTATCTGTGGTGCATTGCAACGATATGCGAAGTTTCGCACGAGCCTGTTATCACTTGGGGAACCGCCATGTGCCTGTTGAAATAATCAGCGAGAATGGCGCCGGAACCGTTAGTTACCTGCATGACCATGTGCTCGATGACATGATAGAAGGCTTCGGGCTACAGGTAGCGCTGACCAGTGCGCCATTTAACCCGGAACCCGGGGCCTATGGTGGCGGTCATGTTCACGGGCATTCGCACTAAATGAGGCATAACGCATCCTTGCTAAAGCTGATGCAGATTGTCAGCCCCAGCTTGCCGGTTGGCGGCTATAGTTATTCGCAGGGGCTGGAGTGGGCGGTGCAAGCCGGGTGGGTTGCCAGTTCTGATGACTTTGTTCAGTGGCTGACAGAACAACTCAATGGCACGATCGCACAACAGGATCTGCCTCTGCTAATTCGTCTGTACAACGCTCATCATGAAAAAGACCTCAACACCATCAAGTACTGGGATGCGATGTCTGTCGCATCAAGGGAAACCAGTGAGCTTCGGCGCGAAGAAGAACAACGAGGACGCGCGTTGCAGTCGCTGTTGCAATCGTTATCGTTACCTGTACCGGTAGTGCTTAAAAGTCAGCTTGGTGCGTTTGCGTGTTTTTGCAACTCCGAACAGATAAGCTTAAACGACACACTGGCCGGTTATACCTATAGCTGGCTGGACAGCCAGGTGACCGCGGGTATCAAGCTGGTACCGTTAGGGCAAACTGACGGCCAGAGAATATTGTATCGGCTGGCGAATCACATTGATGCTGCAGTGGCCTGCGCCCTGACTATTGATGATGAAGAAGTCGGCTATACCGCGCCATCGCTCACCATGGCAAGTTGTCTTCATGAAACTCAATACAGTCGCGTATACCGTTCATAATTACCGGAAACACCTGAATGACACAATCACAAACAACATCGCAGCCCGGGCCACTGAGAGTCGGCATAGGCGGGCCGGTTGGCGCAGGTAAAACCACGCTACTTGCAACGTTGTGCAGAGCTATGCGTGATGACTATGAAGTCGCGGTCGTCACCAATGATATCTATACCAAAGAGGACGCCGAGTTCCTGACTCGCAATCAGGCATTGCCATCAGACCGGATTGTGGGGGTGGAAACCGGAGGGTGCCCGCATACGGCTATCCGTGAGGATGCATCGATGAATCTCACTGCTATTGAGGATTTATCACATCGGTTTCCTGAACTTGATGTTGTTTTTATTGAAAGTGGTGGTGATAACCTGTCTGCCACTTTCAGTCCCGAGCTGGCCGATTTGACAATCTATGTGATCGATGTGGC
>CALHCI010000078.1 GCA_937931165.1 uncultured Granulosicoccaceae bacterium | reverse complement strand
AGTCTGTCGATGACTTTGCTTATGTTCACGCGTTAGTAGAGTCGACCAAGCAGGCATTTCGCCTACGTGACTCCGAAGTCAGTGATCCGCAATACATGCGTCATCCGGCAGCGCACTTTCTGCAAGGCAGCGAACTTGATCGGTTGGCCGGTGGGGTCAACATGAACACCGCGCAGCCGTGGCCGGACGCCAGTGTTGGCGGTGACACTGTGTGGCTGGGGGCGGTAGATTCAGAAGGGCGCGCGGTGAGTTTTATTCAAAGTATTTACTGGGAGTTCGGGTCGGGTGTGATTCTTCCCGACAGCGGTATTACCTGGCAGAACCGCGGTACCAGCTTCAGTCTTGATCCCTCACATCACAATTGCCTGAAACCCGGTCGGCGACCCTTTCATACCATTCAACCGGCGCTGGCGCATTTGCAGGATGGCAGAGTGATGCCCTATGGCACCATGGGCGGTGAGGGTCAGCCACAGACGCAGGCCATGGTGCTTAGTCGATACCTTAGCGGTCAGCACGATCTGCAGCAGGCGATCACCGCACCGCGCTGGTTGTTGGGCAAAACCTGGGGCAGTGACGTCACCAATCTGCGTATTGAAAGCCGGTTCGACGCCGCCGTCTATGAGCAATTACTCGCGGCAGGACATGACCTTGAAGTCATCGGTGAATACGATGAAGTCATGGGACATGCGGGCGCACTGGTGCTGCATCCGAACGGTTTAATTGAAGGCGCCAGTGATCCGCGCAGCGACGGTGCGGCATGCGGTCTATAGTCTGGTAGTAGGAAACGCAGGAAAGTGAAGTCTGTATGAAAGATAACTACTATTTCGATAACGCCGCGACCACCTGGCCAAAGCCTGAGCCCGTCTATCAGTTTATGGACAGCTTTTTCCGGTCTCACGGGGTTAATCCCGGGCGTTCAGGCAGTGAGCTTGCTGTAGAAGCCGAACAGATGATTTTCTCAACCCGTCGAATGCTGGGAGAGTTTTTCGGGTTTAGCGGAGATCCCAATCGGGTTGTGTTTTCCCTGAATGCGACTGACTCTTTGAACATTGCGTTGCGCGGGTTGCTGCAACAGGGTGATCATCTGGTGATATCAGAGCTCGAGCACAACGCAGTGCTGCGCACCGCCAATCATCTCGAAAGAGACTTTGGCATTGGTGTCAGCAGAGTAAAGCCTGATCAGCAAGGCTTTATAGATCCCGCACAAATAGAAAGTACGCTAACCTCTGCCACTAAAGCGATTGTGCTTAATCACGCATCTAATGTGGTTGGTACTGTGCAGAATATTCGAGCGGTTGCAGAGATTGCCAATCGTCACGGCGTTACGTTTATTGTCGATACTGCTCAGACAGCCGGCGTACTCCCCATTGATATGTCATGGGGAATTGATGTACTTACCTTTACCGGTCACAAGGGTCTGTATGGTCCCATGGGTATCGGTGGTTTAATTGTTGGAGAGAACATTAATCTCAAGCCAATGCGTTTTGGTGGTACCGGGGTTGATTCTGCGTCGCCGTTTCAACCAGACGGATACCCGCACGCGCTTGAAGCCGGAACTTTGTCAATGCCGGGTGTGGCAGGATTAAACGCTGCGCAGAAATGGTTTGCCGAGCTGGGCACTAATACAGAGGCGGCAGACAGCTCGCATCAGACATTGTGTCGCGCGGCACTTGAACACATTCATCATACTGAAATGGCTCACGTCGAAAGAATCTGGACACATCTTTCTACCCTGAAAAAAGTAACAACGCTGGGCAGCCTTGCTGATGGTGAGCACATTGCCGTGGTCAGTTTTACCGTCGATGGCATAGCGGCTCAGCAGGTCGCAGAGATGCTCGACGCTGATTACCATATCTGCGCACGGGCGGGGTTACAATGTGCCCCCGGGGTGCACGAAAATTTCAACACAACCGGAATAGGCGGCGCTGTACGTGTCTCTCCAGGTTACTTTACTGAACAGACAGATGTTGATCATCTGCTAGCTTCCCTGACTGAACTGTTGGGTTAACAGAGTACTGACCAAGTTATGAACGTACATGAGTCAATTGTCGACACCATCGGCAACACACCACTGGTTCGGTTAAACAAAATTGCCCGTGACTACCCGGGCCAGATCCTTGCCAAGGTAGAATACTTTAACCCCGGTAACTCCATGAAAGACCGGATGGCGTTAAAGATGATTGAAGACGCCGAGCGCGCCGGCACACTGAAACCCGGTGGTACGATTATCGAAGGTACTTCAGGTAACACCGGTATGGGGCTGGCACTTGGCGCGATTGCCAAAGGCTATAAATGTATTTTTACGCTGGCGGATAAACAATCGCAGGAGAAAATAGATATTCTTCGTGCTGTGGGTGCCGAAGTTTTTGTCTGCCCAACCAGTGTCGATGCCGATGACCCGCGCTCTTACTACTCGGTTGCCCAGCAGCTGCATAAAGACACGCCTAATTCCATTTATCCCAATCAGTACGATAATCTTT
Organism: uncultured Granulosicoccaceae bacterium; assembly: GCA_937931165.1. GTDB lineage: Bacteria > Pseudomonadota > Gammaproteobacteria > Granulosicoccales > Granulosicoccaceae. The sequence continues at coordinate 6,991 of CALHCI010000078.1, read as the reverse complement.
CCAACTCACTGGCGCACTATGAAACCACCGGGCCTGAGATTTGGCGTGACACGGACGGCCGCGTGACCCATTACGCTGCCGGAGTGGGCACAGGTGGCAGCATGTGTGGTGTTTCAAAGTATCTTAAAGAGCAAAACAGCAGCATAGTCACGGTAGGGATTGATACTTATGGTTCGGTGTTCAAAAAATATAAAGAGACCGGCGTATTTGATGAGAAAGAAATCTACCCTTATATGACTGAAGGCATCGGCGAAGACATTCTGCCGAAGAATGTAGACTTTGACCTTATCGATCACTTTGTCAAAGTCACTGATAAAGATGCGGCCATCATGACACGTAAACTGGCGCGTGAAGAAGGGTTGTTTTGCGGTTGGTCTTGCGGTTCTGCAGTATCCGGAGCGCTTGAGTGGGCCCGGGATAACATGACTGATGATGATGTGATGGTGATTATTCTTCCTGATCACGGTACCCGTTATCTGGGCAAGGTGTATAACGACAGCTGGATGAAAGATCACGGCTTCCTTGAAGAGCGTGATTACGCCAGCGCGGGTGATATTATTGGTGGTTACGCCAGTGACCGTAAAATGCTGTCGATTGATATAAACACCAGTGTCAGTGACGCGGTCCATCAGTTAACCGAGGCCAACCTCTCGCAGGCACCGGTCACCGAGGGTGGTGAATTTGTCGGTAGTCTGATTGATTCTAAACTGTTGACGCAAATGATCAGTAATCCGGAAATAAAAGAACAATCCGTGGCAGAAGTGATGGAAAAGCCGTTTCAGATCGTACCGAAAGACACTACGCTTGATGTACTCGCTTCCATTATAAACCGCGATAACCCGGCTGTACTGGTACCGGATGATAGTAAGGGAATGCGCATTATTACCCAGCACGATGTGTTAAAGGCGGTAACGGAAATTTAGGTTCCAGCGCAGCAGATAAACGACAGGAGATTATTATGTGGCGAATGATAAACGGACTTTCAGTATTGCTGTCAGCGGCAATCTCCATCGGATGTTCGCAGGCTGGCGGGTCTGCGAATTCCGTGGCCCCGGTACTGCAGAGAGTGGCGGACAACAATATCAGCTCTCTATACAAGTCCCAGAATTGCGAGAGTATTTCGCGTGGGGGATTTATTCTGGTTGCAGACTCTGTGGGGTTGCAGGATCTGCTCGCACCACTTGGTGCCTCGGCTGAGGCTGCAGTCGCTCAGATAGATTTTAATCGGCACAATGTGCTGGTGGTTGATTTCGGGGCACAACCTACTGCAGCGTTCACCATCAGTCTGGCCTCCGGGTCCGTTGAGACTGACGGCGAAAACGCTGTTGTGCGAGTAAATATTCCGGAAGGCAAAGCGCGGAAAAAACAAGCACAGGTAGTTTCCCATCCCTGCGAGTTGTTTCTGCTGCCAATAACCGGACGGAACACGCTGGAGATCAGAAGCCAGTACAAAGATGTATTGACACGCTTTGCTGTTCTGTAGGTAGTTTACGGGGTTCTTTGTTAAACATTAAAATGACTGTTAACGAGACTAGGTGTGGCGCTTTTCGTTTCTTTCGGTTAGTTGCATGGCGAGTCTAATTACCAGTAACGGTTGATTTGCTGCGCCTTATGTATCGTGGGAATCCGAGCGAGAAACGGCACGACCTCTGCAAAATGTGAAATCTGTTTACATTGGAAGTTTTCACTTATGCGGCGAAAAATCGCTTTCAAATCGATTCGATTGACTCCGGCACTACTGATCACTTTATGGTTTTTACCCGGGCTATGGCTGGCCGCTGCTGATCAACCGGTACCGCAACCGTCCGGGCCCGTTATCCTCGAGATTACCGGCAACGTGGCTGTGAAGAATTTCGAACATGGTGTTCAACTCGATTACGATATGCTGACCGCACTCGAGCAGGTTGAACTGGAAATTGACACACCCTGGACAAAACCCGGTACTCGCTTCGGCGGCATACTGACCCGCGAATTGATGGAATTTGTCGGTGCATCGGGTGAAGAAATACACGCGGTAGCGATGGATGGATATTCGATCACTATTCCGTTCGATGACCTGGTAAATTTCGATACCGTACTCGCTTTGAGTATGAATGGCGAGCGCATGCGCTTGCGAACTAAAGGCCCCTCATGGGTGATTTACCACCCGGACGATAAACCGGAAGCTCCAGACACTGTGCTGAACAGCCGTATGATCTGGCAACTGAAGACATTGGAAGTCAGATAGTGTTCACTTGTGCGGTAGAGGCAATAATTCAAAGGATTGGACTCACCAGTGTCACCGTAAAAAGAACGGGAGTGCTGGCGGTGCTGGTTGTCACCGTTATCGTTGCAACGCTCACCTATTCAGTATTGCGTAACTTCGATAGACAACACACAGAGATGCAAGAGTGGCAATCAAGGAACCTTACTCGTCAGGTTGAATGGTTGTGGACATCGACGCGCATCATAAAACATCAACAGTCGCTGCTTCATTCGGTATCGAACTTCGTTGCAGGCAAGCCGGGATATACTAAAGAAAAACTGATGAATGATTTTGACATTTACTGGAGCTGGTATAACTCACTGGATGCATTCAACGGTTCGTACTATGAATTGCTAATGGAAGATCAGCACTTTGATGACAGTGCCAGATCAATGATCATGGAGCTGGGGGAAAGTGCGGCCGGGTTGCAACAAAGAGCGGCAGAGCACCTGCAGCGTCTGGAGATATTACTGCAAAGCAGTAACAGAGCTGATGTGGCTATGACACAGGCGGTGCTGCAGGAAACTGAAACAGTTCGAACCGAACTAACGGCGCTTGGCGAAGGCGTGGTTACGTTAATGCGGCAGAGTATGCAGGCACAGGAATGGTCTGCTCAGAGATTAACCCGGCGACTTTCTGTGGCTTTTATGACTATTACTGCGGTGGTCAGTCTGTGTGTGTTAGGGCTGGGATTCGTCATACTGCAGAAACTTGAAAGTAATATCAGATTGAGAGGAATGAACAAGAAGCTAACCGCCCTTTACAGAGAACAATCTCATCAGGCTAAGTTAATGGAAAAACTGGCTTTTCAAGATAGCTTATCCGGGTTGTTGAACCGGGAGGGTTACTATCGTGAGTTGCGAGCCGTATTGGATGAGGGCGGTACCCACGGAGTGGTATTTCTGGATCTCGATATGTTTAAGGTGGTGAACAATGCAGCCGGAAGAAAGGCGGGGGATGACCTTATCAGCCACATTGGCAGAGCGCTGATGAATGAGTGTCGAGAGTTCTGCAGTTCCACTGCGGAATCGGTTTATGTTTGCAGTGACTGTGGGTGCACGCCTTCAAGGTTGGGGGATGACGAATTTGCCTTCCTTTGCCAAAACTACTCAGAGGCAAGATTTGAACAGTTTGTAGACAAACTGCAGCGACTTTTTTCTCCACTGGTGTTTACCTACAAAGACCGCCAGTTTCGCCTGACTGCCAGTATTGGTGCGTACTACTTTGATGCTCATGCGCACACTGATGACTCTGTGATGGAGCGGGCAGATGCAGCCTGCATTGAGGCGAAACGCATGGGGGGTAACAGAGCCCGTTACTACACTGATCAAAATTCCCTGGTATCTGACCGCCAATCTGACATGAGAATCATCGAGCAGATTCACAGTGCATTCGATCACAACCGGTTTGTTCTTTACTATCAACCTATCGTCGCGCTTACGGAAACCGGGTATCAACCCTATAGCTATGAACTGTTAATCCGAATGATCGGTACTGACGGTACTCTGGTACCTCCGGGTGCCTTTCTCGGTGTTGCCGAACGCTATGGGCTCATGCCCAAAATAGATCAATGGGTGGTTTACGAGGCGTTTAACTGGCTTGAGCACAACGACATTGGCAGCGCGGGAATAACCTGCCTTAATATCAATCTATCAGGCTTGTCGATTAATGACATTGACTGGATTGAACAGCTGGTTGAGGAGATTTCTGTGCGTAGTATAGATCCTGCACGGGTCTGTTTTGAAATTACCGAGAGTGCTGCCCTGTACCATAGCGGGCTGAGCAATCTCAATGTACTCAAAGGGGCCGGTGTGCGGTTATCACTTGATGACTTTGGCAGCGGATTCTCCTCGTTTGAGAATCTCGAAAATCTGCCGGTTGATCAGGTGAAAATTGACGGTGCATTCGTTCGTGACCTTGACAGCAACGCGACACATCAGGAATTTATTCGCGCTATTGCTGCAATGTGTCACGCGCTGGATAAGTTTACTGTCGGCGAGTTTGTGGAAAATGAAGCATCGGTAAACAAACTTCGAGAGCTCGGAGTACATTGTGCTCAGGGGTACTACATTGCAGCCCCGGTGTCGTTAGAAACCCTGAAAATTGCAAAAAGCGCTACAGAGGTTGCCTGATCTTTTCAGAAGCGCTCAACTTGAGCACCGGTGTTCAATACCAGAATTTGCGTTAAGCATTGATCAGACAGGTTTAACTTCAAAACCATCAGAGGTGTCTTTTACCTTATAGCCGAGTGCTGCAAGCTCGTCTCTCATTTGATCGGCGGTTGCCCAGTCCTTATCGGCTCGCGCCTGCTGTCGTTTTTCTGCCAGTGCAATTGCTTCAGGGGGTATGTCTGCTACCCGAGCTGGTTGCCACAATGATATTTCCAGTCCGAGGACCTGGTCTATCAGGTTAACCGTTGCTTTTTTATCGGCCTCTGATACCGCATTGTCTTTGATTAAATCCCAGATCAATGCAATTGCACGTGAGGTATTCAGATCATCATTAATGTAGCTTAGGAACTTTTGTTTATAGTCACTGGGCACGCTGCCGCCGTCACTCCAACGATGATAGGCCTCGCGCATTCTTGTTAGTGCTTTTACAGCACTGTCGAGTGCTTCCCAGCTAAACATAATGTCGCTGCGGTAGTGTGCCAGCAGGCAGAAATAGCGATACGCTAACGGATCGTATTTCTTTTCGATTAGCGTGGACGTGGTGAGAAACTCACCCGATGATTTGGACATTTTTTCTTTATCTGTTTGCAGAAAATAACCATGCATCCAGTAGTTTGACAGGTTGGTCCCATAGCAGGCATGAGCCTGTGCGATTTCATTGCTGTGGTGAATAGGGATGTGATCTTTGCCACCGCAGTGTATGTCGAACAACGGCCCGAGATACTTGGCTGCCATGGCAGAACATTCGATATGCCAGCCGGGAAATCCTTTACCCCAGGGGCTGTCCCATTCCATCTGGCGCTGTTCATCTGGTGGACTGAACTTCCATAGCGCAAAATCAGTCACGTTGCGCTTTTCGCCTTTGTCGACTCGCGCTCCCTGCTGAAGGCCTTCAACATCGAGACGTGCCAGATAGCCATAGTTCGGATCTTTACTTGTATCGAAGTAAATACCGTCACTGGTGCGATAGCACATGTCTTTAGCTTCTATTTGTTGAATAGCCTCTATCTGTTCCGGGATATGATCGGTCGCCTTACACAGTGTTGTCGGGGTTTTAATGTTGAGACGCTTCAGGTCTTCCATAAAAGCATCGGTGTAGATCTGTGCAATCTCCCATGCGGTTTTGCCGGTACGTGCTGCACCCTTTTCCATTTTGTCTTCGCCGTCGTCGGCATCGGAGACAAGATGGCCGACATCTGTGATGTTAACGACATGCTCTACTTTATAGCCGTTTAGCTCCAGTGTCCGGCGCAGCACATCTTCAAAGATATAAGTTCGAAGATTGCCAATATGGGCATAGTTATACACGGTAGGCCCGCAGCAATAGAGACTGGCAATACCATCTTTCAGCGGTACAAATTCGCGAACTTCGCGTCGGTAGGTATCAAACAGGTTCAGTGTCATTGGTGGGGTGATTACCGGGTTTAGAGGATTATTTGGTTGGTTAGTTTAATCGGACTGGCCGTGATAAGACCAGTGGCCATGGTTGCGGTGCCATAGTCGATAGAGATGTCGTTTTTTTTCTGGCTGATCGTAATCGGTAAACTGACTGCGATAGTGGCCGATTTCCTGATTATTCAGATATTGTATCTGGCCTTTTACCAGGCTTGCCTCGTACCAGTATTGGGGCTGTTGGCTGACATCATCTACTATACCCAGCGCTTCTTTCAATGGTGCATCCATTTGTATACCGGCTACTTCGTAGCCTTTGCGAACCAGTGACACGTTGGCTCTGGCACGCAGCCTTGCGCGGCCACCTTGATCTTTACGCGCACTGAAATAGGGGGCCCAGGTAACCGGCGCGTCATTTTCTGCGTGCTCTTTTTGTCTGTCGTAGTACATGGGTTGGTACAACCGCTCCAGCGCTTTCGGGTAGCGTTTACCGATATCATTGTGCAGTGCATACAGATTACAAAACCGGCTCACACCGCCTTCTTTGGCCGGGTGGCGACAGAACAGACCGACGTATTCCGGTGTTGCCTGTCCAAACGCGTTGTCGGTGTGGAAGTTAAGTTCTACGTCGGTGACTGATCCGCGTATGCCATATTCGAATTTAGCACCGCTGTTGTGCACGTCATAAATCATCATGCCGTTATGTTTTTGTGCAACCGGTTGTCCCATCAGTTGCCCCAGCGCCCAGAAAACGGCCACCCAGATTTCGTCGAATGTGTCTTCGATGGGAAGCCTATCGGCAACCGCAAATCCTATCCCTGAATCTACCGTATCTCTAATTTTTGTAAACGCTGCTCGTGTATGTGGCAGTGTGTGTTGTTCAGACAAAGTCAAAGCGGTCGGCGTGCTGTAAAACTCCGGCGGTAATTCCTTTTTGAGGGACTCTGCCAGTGCTTGTAGTTCTTCGAGTACCGGCTCTTCAAGTACGGTCAGATAATCTGCGGTTTCAATGTCGTTTGCGAGCCATGCATTGTTCTGGAACTGCTGTACCTCGCAGACTTCGCCACTGCAGTCGAGAAATTGGGTGGTGTTGTCCATTAATGATGTTCCTCGATTTACTCATCAAAGACTACGGTGATGCGTCGATTCTGTTTGCCCTTCTTTTCGATTTTTTTTACCGTCA
>CALHCI010000077.1 GCA_937931165.1 uncultured Granulosicoccaceae bacterium | reverse complement strand
ATAAACTCACATTCGACCACATTCCAAAGATATATGGATAGCTGTTAGCTATCTCTCCCTGAGGTTTGAGCCATACCAGGATAACGCTCACGATTGAGCCTGCTAATAGCATCATTAAATTCTGGGAGAGCGCCAGAGCTGCTAACGGAACCGCCTGACATTTTGTGCGAGTTGTTATATGGGCAACAGCGTAGAACGCGGCCCCAAGCACAGGAAGCAACGCCCAGGGTGAAAATGCATCTGAACCAGGCTGTAACAGGACGATCATCCCTGAAAATCCGATAAAAACTCCGAGCCATCCAAGTGGCCCAACTGCTTCCCGAATAACATACGCCGAGAGCAGTGTTACGAAGATAGGAGCGATATAGTTGGCTGCTCCAACCGTTGACAAACTCAAGAAAGGAATTGCTGAATAAAACGCTAAGAAGGTCATCGTTATTGAGATAGAGCGCAAAATTGGCCATTTACTCAGTGCAGCACGCACGATTCCTTTCTGTTCTCTTCGCACCATTGTGAAAACCAACAGCATAGGAACTGCCAGTAAACCTCGAAGTACGAATATCTGCCAAAGGGTGAGTTTGTCACTGAATATTTTGAATACAACATCCTGAATTGAAATCGTCAATGCAGCAGCAATAATCAGGGACACCCCACGCAGGATGTTTTGCGGTCTGGTTTGCAAGCTACTGTTCAATCCGTTTTTCGTTCAGGTGGTAAACTACTGCAAATGGCCAATACTTCACTTACCGAACACTCTATTGAAGCACTTCAAGTATCGCACGCACCAGTAATAGAAAGATGATGTGGTGATCAACACTCATATTTTGTAAAAACTGCACCGTATAGCGCTGAGCGCCGAGACTCACGCATTATACAGACGTTCGTAAAAAGACTAATGGCCGAATCGATCTACGCCGACAACACCCTGATGCAAAAACTCAATAATTCCAGAGTGTGCCATCTTCCAATCGTACCACGGGATGGCTGCCGGGCTTATAGCTATACCGCTGTGCTTCCTCTTCATTAAAATCAACGCCAAGGCCGGGTTCATCACTGACGATAACCATGCCGTTTATCATCTGATGGTTTGACGGGAACAGGGCATCACATTCCGGTGTTCCCAGCACCAGATATTCCTGAATGCCAAAGTTAGGTGCCCAGGCATTTAGGTGAGCCTGTGCAGCCATACTGACTGGCGAGTGACTGGGCGCACCGTGAAATCCGGTTTTTACATGGTGCAGGCCGGCCAGATCAACAATGCGTTTTACATGAGTAATACCCCCTGCATAGGTCACAGCAACACGGATGTAATCGATTAACTCCTGTTCGATAAGTTGCTGACAGTCCCAGATTGAGTTAAATACTTCACCAATGGCAATGGGTACGGTTGAGTGCTGACGGATAAGCTTAATTGCGTTCTGATCGTCTGCGGGTGTGGGATCTTCAAGCCAATACAACTTTACTGGTTCTACGGCTTTCGCAAACTCAGCGGCTTCACGCGGCAGTAGCCTGTGGTGAACATCGTGAAGGATTTTTAACTCAGACCCGAACCGATCACGGATTTCTGCCAGCGCACCCGGCATGTAATTCAGGTAACGGTCGGTGTCCCAGATTTCTTCTTTAGGACGTATACCGCTGAAGTCGGTGATAAAGTGTTTATGATCTTCTTTTGCACTGGCGACACCGTAACTTTCTGCAGGCATACCGGGTATGCCGCATTGGACCCGAACCGCCTTATAGCCAGCTTCAACATAGTGGGCAATTGAATCCATTAAGCCTTCGAGGTTAGCGCCGGTTGCATGCGCATAGACCATTGCACCCTCACGACTCTTGCCACCAAATAACTGATACAGCGGCATACCGGCAAGTTTGGCTTTGATGTCCCACAGCGCCATATCAATTGCACCGAATGCCGCCATGGCTATGGGGCCGCGGCGGAAGTAGGCACCGCGATACATGAACTGCCAGATATCTTCACTGTTACGCGGATCACGGCCGATCAGGTTTGGGATCAGGTAGTCTTTAAGGTAAGCCGCCGGCAGTGTTTCGCGGTTGTTTAGTGTCGCATCACCCAGACCATAGACACCCTGGTCTGTCATTATTTTAAGCGTGACGTAATTTTTTCCCGGACCGCCAACAAATACTTTTGCGTCTGTAATTTTCATCGTGTTTTACTACTCGTGTAGGTAGCTGACATCGTTCCAGTCATCGTTACGTCTAATCAAATCAATGATCTGCTGGTACTGACAACCCTCTTTGAATGTCGGGTACGGCGGCACAGGCTCACCGTTGATATCCTTCACAAACTCCTGTACCAGATAGTGCCAGCACAGCTCTGTATCACCTGCAACCTCAGGCATGGCATTACCAATATCGTCAGGCAGCGATACTGCCTGCCACTGTTTACTGTTATCCCATAGACAAAGCTGGCCGGTGCCATAGTGCCCTTTGATATGAATCGCACCCTCTGTGCCGTAAAAAACAATATGATCGTCATTAAAGCGTGGCACCAACCCGCCATGTTTAAACAATACGGACACAGGTTTTTCTGCAAACTTGCTCTCAATTTTTGCCAGCACCGTATAAGACCACTCCACATTGCTCTCCCCCCACTGCAACGAAGGATCACTCATATCTTCAGGGATAAAATTTCTGCGAGTAGTGAAGTTATGCACGCCTTCCACTATAGGCGCCCTACCAAGATCATCACGCACTTCTCCCATGATGCCGAGAATCTTATCGCCAATGACGGAAGTGACAATGGAGAGTGAATGCGTAAAGTTATTATTCAGGCGGCCGCCACCATCTTCCGCTCTGTGTGACCACCCAAACGGTATCTCTCGCTCAAGGTTAAAGTGCGAAATACTCTCAACCTCAACCGGTTCTCCAATAGCGCCCTGCGCCACCAGCTGTTTTGCATGCTGCACGGAAGGTGCATAGCGAAAGCTTGCTGCATACGCGGTTTTAATATTTTTATCTTTCGCAAGCTCGTAAAGCTTTACAGCAGTCGCACCACTCGTGGTCATTGGCTTGTCACAAAATACGTGGCACCCGTGATTGATTGCCTCAACAATCGGATCAATGTGCGCACCGCCAGGTGTGGCAATCGAAACAATATCAGGCTGGCAGGAAGTGAGCGCCTGCTGCCAGTCTGTGCCGTGAAAAGGAACACTTTTCTCGCCAGCCACGTCACTGACAACGGCAGGTGTGCGCCCCACCAGACCAACCACTTCAGCACCGGCTGCCCGAAATGCATCAATATGGCCCTGCCCTGCGAATCCGGTGCCGTATACCAGAACTTTTAACTGACGTTGCATTAGCCGCTTATCCCCACAGGTAATTTTGCATAAGACGATTTGCAAAGGGTAGCACCGGACACTGGCTGAAAACAGGTTGCCTGCATGCACATTCAACGCTGGCTGATAAACAGACCTGACACACTGTAGTGTAGTTAATCGGCTAAATGCGTTGAAGTGACCAGCGGAACGTGTACGATCAATGCACAAGTATATGCGTGCCACACGTGTGCAATCTCGATAATAGCCGGATGGCAAACAATGAAACTAACGCTGTTTAAAGATCAAGACGTTCCGCGGGTGCAAAAAGACATCAGCGCCGATATTGTTGAAGGACAGCCGGCGCAACACGCCGAACTCAAATTTTCTGGCCACAATGAGAAAGTGAAATCGGGGATCCGGGAGAGCACTGCCGGCGTTTTTACCGCTGATTACAGCGGCATTGTGGAGTTCTGCCATATTCTTGAAGGTGAAGCTTCAATCAAGACAGAAGACGGCACAGTGTTTACTGTAAGCGCCGGTGATGGCTTTGTGCTCGA
>CALHCI010000076.1 GCA_937931165.1 uncultured Granulosicoccaceae bacterium | reverse complement strand
GGTGATTAGTGGTACTGCCACGGTGGGTGCAGGTGAGGTACTTACTGTCATGGTAAACGGCATTACCTACACTGCTGGTGATGGCAACCTCATCGACAACAGTGACGGTACCTGGGATCTGACCATTCCACCTGCAGACACCCTGGCTGACAACGCCTATGAAGTCACTGTGACAGTCACCGACATTGCCGGTAATACTACCAGTGACAGCTCTGCCACCGAACTGATCATCGATCTGGTCGCACCGGCTGCACCCACTGTGACGGCACTCACCACCAACACCGGCACTCCAGTGATCAGTGGCTCCGCGATTGTTGGCGTCGGTGAAGTATTAACGGTTGAAGTGAACGGCATCGTTTATACCGCTGGCGACGGCAATCTTGCAGACAATGGCGACGGCACATGGGACTTGACCATTCCGGCTGCCGACACACTGACCGATGGCAATTATGAAGTACTGACGACCATCACTGATGCTGCCGGCAACGCCACAAGCGATAGTTCTGCCAGTGAGCTTATTGTCGATCTTATCGCACCGGTCGCGCCTGCTGTTATCTCACAAATAACCAACATCACCACACCCGTGATCAGCGGAACTGCAACAGTGGGCGCCAGTGAGGTGCTAACCGTTGAAGTCAATGGTATCGCTTACACTGCTGGAGATGGCAACCTCATCGATAACGGCGACGGTACATGGGATCTCGCCATCCCGACTGCAAACACACTGCCGGAAACCACTTATGATGTTACTGCGACTGTCACTGACGCTGCAGGCAATGCCACTCCTGACATAACTGCCAGTGAGTTAATGATTGATACCACGCCACCACCGGAGCCAGGTGTTACTTCGCAAACGACCAGAGATCAGACACCAGTGATCAGCGGCACTACCACCATTAGTACCGGCCTGACTCTGACAGTGGAAGTCAATGGTGTCATCTACACCGAAGGCGATGGCAATCTTGTTAACAATGGCGACGGCACATGGGACTTAACCATTCCACCTGCGGATATTCTGCCAGAGGCAACTTACGAAGTACTGGCAACGCTCACAGACACCGCTGGCAATACCGCATCTGACCCGGGTAACAATGAACTTGTTGTTGATATCACCGCACCAGCTACACCGGGTGTCACCAGCCTCACCACCAACGACACGACACCGGTCATTAATGGTACTGCTGATACTTACCCCGGAGATATCCTCACTGTTGAAGTGAACGGCAATACCTACACCGCCGGTGACGGTAACCTGGTAAATAACGGAGATGGCACCTGGGATCTATCCATTCCTGCTACAGATGCACTACCCGAGGCCACCTATGATGTGACAGCCGTTGTTACTGATCCGGCAACCAATACCTCCACTGACCCGAGTACTCAGGAACTGCTGATTGATCTCACCGCACCGGTTGCTCCGGCCGTGACTTCACAAACCACCAATACCGGCACGCCGGTGATCAGCGGAACCGGCACTGTCGGTAGCGGTGAAGTATTAACGGTTGAAGTCAACGGCATCGTTTATACCGCTGGCGACGGCAATCTTGCAGACAATGGCGACGGCACATGGGATCTGACCATTCCTCTCGCAGACACTCTGCCAGATGATTCATACGAAGTCACCGTCACTGTCACCGATACCGCCGGCAATGCCACCAGTGACAGCTCTGCAGCTGAACTGATTATCGATCTTGCAGCACCGGTCTTACCAGTGGTAACTGCACAAACCACTAACACCGGCACACCGGTGATCAGCGGTACCGCCACCGTTGGTACCGGTGAAGTATTAACAGTCGAAGTCAACGGCATCACGTACACCGCCGGCGACGGTAATCTCGTCGACAATGGCGATGGTACCTGGGCACTGACCATTCCTGCGTCAGACTCTCTGCCCGAGTCCACTTATGATGTCATTGCGAGTGTCACCGACGCTGCCGGGAATGTAAGTACCGATACAACAGCCGGTGAACTGATCATCGATACCACGCCACCACCGGCACCAAGTGTCACCTCACAAACCACTCATGATCAGACACCGGTAATCAGCGGCACTGTCACAGCAGGCACTGGACTGACACTGACCGTGGATGTCAACGGCGTTACTTATACCGAGGGTGATGGCAACCTTGTCAATAACAACGATGGCACGTGGGATCTGTTTATACCCGCAGCGAACACTATTGACGAAGGCGCTTACGATGTTACTGCCACCTTGTCAGACAATGCAGGCAATAGCGCAACAGACCCTGCCGGCAATGAACTGGTGATCGATATCACCGCACCCCCAACACCCGGTGTGACCAGTCTGGTCACCAATGACACTACACCAACCATTAGCGGCACTGCGATTGTTGGTACAACCGATACACTGACGGTAGAGGTGAACGGTACGATCTACACTGCAGGTGACGGCAACCTGCAGCATCACACTGACGATACCTGGACGCTTAATATCCCGAATGGCAACGAAATTCCTGAAAACACCTGGGATGTTACCGCAATTGTCATTGACGCCTCGGGCAACACCAGCACTGACCCATCACTAAGTGAGTTGCTGGTAGACCTCACGGCGCCAGTGACACCCGCTGCAAACCCACAGGTCTCTGTCACTAATACACCGGTCTTAAGCGGAGTAGCCACACTAAACCCGGGTGAGATACTGACGGTTATTGTCAATGGCGTTACTTACACAGCAGGTGATGGCAACCTTACCGACAATGGCGATGGCACATGGACGCTGGATATCCCTGCGTCTCAGCCAATTGCAGATGGCATTTACCCGATTGTGGTCAGCGTGACCGATCTGGCCGGTAACATCAGCTACAACAACACCGGGCAGAATCTGACCGTTGATACCGGACTACCAGCACTAACCGCACAAACGATCAGCAACACAGCAACCTATCGCCCTGAATTCGGTGGCACCACTGATCAGCCGGACGGCAGCACTGTGACGGTAACAGACGATAGCGGAAACGTATTGTGCACTGCGATTGTCAGCAACGGCAACTGGAATTGTATTTCAAACGTTGATCTGCCGGAAGGTGTTAACAACCTGCTTGCAACCATCTCTGATCCTGCCGGTAACAGTACAACTACACCATTCACCGCAGAAATTTCAGCTGACTTTGACGGCGACGGTATACCAAACCGTGTTGAAGGCACTGACGATACCGATGGTGACGGTATCGCAGATTCTGTTGATCTCGACTCCGACAACGACGGTATCGCAGATATTCTGGAATCACAAATCGATACCGACAACGACGGCGTTCCAAATTACCTCGACCCTGACTCAGACAATGACGGCATCCCGGATACAAGAGAAGTCATCGGTAATGATTTTGATCGTGATTTTGTCGTCGACAACTTTACTGATCTTAACGGCGATGGCCTCTCAGACCAACTGCAGCAAAGTGCGCTGGTTATACCCGACACTGACTTCGATGGCATCCCCGACTATATGGATGTAGACAGTGATCAGGACGGTGTACCCGATATCATTGAAACCGATGGCTTTGACAGCGACGATGATGGTCGGATTGATGAGTTTACCGACTTGAACAACGACGGTATAGATGATGGTATCTTTGCTATCCCTGCACTACCGCGTGACACCGACAACGACGGCATCATCGATTATCTCGACACTGACAGCGATAACGACGGCAAATCAGATCTTATCGAGTCAGGTGCCGAAGATCTGGACAATGACAGCATCGTCGACTCAATGAAAGACACCGATCGTGATGCCATACCGGACTCGGTTGATGTATCTTTCACCTTCGGATCTGACGATGATAACGATGGCATAGATGATCGGTTTGATGCCTCTATGCTATTCGCAAACGATCAGGACAATGACGGCATTGCAGACGCCTTTGATCCGGACGCCGACGGTGACGGCTGGGCAGACACAATAGTAAAAGGCATTATGATTGCGCGCGCCCTGCCGGATGATAATAACAACGGTGTTGCAGATATCATTGAGCCGGCGTCCGGTAAAATCCTCACGGGTCTGCAGGGACATGGCGGTTGCACACTGAACACCAACAGCAGAACCACCGATCCGGCACTGCCAACACTACTGTTGCTGTCTGCAATGATGCTAGGCTGGCGCCGAAGCAAAGCGGCCCAGGCAAACGTCAGACGTTAACCCGAAGTCGTTAACACGATCCAGATAGCGCCGCACTTGCACATCAGATAACTTCTCGATACTAATTGCTTTCCGCAGTACCTTGCGGCCACCACGTGCAGATAATCGCCTGACTCTACCCGGTGCCTCACTGACCCACAACCGAAAGGGTATATGCCAATGATCCGATTGCAGATACCCGTAGCTGCGATAAAACGTAATGTGTTTTTCTTTAGCAGTGGTTTCAGCTGACACCGTAGCCGCCCCAACCAATGCCTGGCAAACCGTTATCACGAAACCGAAGATGAATTTTTTCAAACAAGACGGGTAACCGGTTGTCAAACCGGCAGCTCAGAGAGAGTGTTCATTAATTACTTTCGGCGGCCTTGTTGTCCATATCTAGCTGCCAAAGCTTTTGATGAATCTGCCAGGTGTTAAACACCAGACCTGCACCGGTGATAAGACAGGCTACCGGCAACAGCCAGTAGAACTGATCGGTGCCGTAAATTGCGATCCAGGTATTGATTGCAATAAACACAATTCGAGTTTCAGTAGGGCCGAAACCATAGTGATATATCTCAAACTCATTAGTGGCAGAAAAACTCAGAAACGAATTCACCATAAACGCACTGACAATCACCAGCAATACCACAAACCAGAACTCCACACCCTGCGGTGCGATTAGATATCCGGCCATTACCAGGCAACACAGAAAAATATAATCAAGAAAGTGGTCCATATAGAACCCCCACTTGATCAGACCGGTATTGCGTCGGCGTCCAACCTCACCATCAGCAAGGTCCGTCAGGTACTGCAACACAATCATCAGGGATATCCCCCACATCCAGCTCAGGTTAGTGGATGCAAGTTTTCCAAATAACAGCACGCCGGCCGACCAGATAATGGTGGTGAAGGTCAGGTGCCAGGTTTCAACAGATGGTGGCACCTTTGGTACTAGCCAGTCTTTTAATCTGTTTTCAAGCGGCGTCAGTATGGATTGACCGACTTTCTTATCACCTGCAAACGCTGCCTTACTACCGGATTTGCTCACTGCCAACCCTCTGATGTTTCGTTACATTATAGCCGCCACCAGCAGAACTGCCGACTGCCAGTTCAAGGCAGCAGGTACTACTCCGTGGTGCTGCCTGCCGCAGAATCATCTTCAAGCAACCCCAGCTGAGTCGCTCTTTGTTTCCAGCGCTGACGCGCTAACGCCTGCATGTCATCGGTGGCATCAAGCTCGTCGACAATCTCAATACCCAGCAAAGTCTCTATTACATCTTCCATCGTCACAATGCCGGCCTTACCACCGAACTGATCAAGTACCAGCGCGATATGCTCTCGGGTTTCTATAAAACGCGTAAACAGCTTTAATATCGGAAAATCTTCAGAGACCGCGATGATATCGCGCCTTAGTTCAGAAACAGGTGCTTGTGAGTCAGGCGCTTTGAGCAGGCTTGCCAGCATTTCGTCTTTAAGAAAATAGCCGGTTACGTTGTCAGGTGCTTCACTAAAAACCGGAATCCGTGAAAACCTTAAGTCACTGTGCTTGGCATGAAACGCTGCCAAACTGGTGGTCTCATCGCAAGAGATAACCACCGTGCGCGGCGTCATCACATCCTGCGCTCTGACCTTATTGAATTTAAGCAGGTTTTGTAAATACTGCGATTCGCTTTCTTCAAGGACACCCTGCTCGCTGCCGAGTGTCGCCATTGCCGTAAAATCAGCTCTACTCAGTATACTGGCAGATTTGTCCTTTTTAAGCATCTTCGTGATCATCTGACTTAACATCACAAGCGGAGCCAGTGCTTTGATAATGAAATTAAGGCAGCGCACGGTAAAAGGAGTAAGCTCGCGCCAGAAGTTGGCACCGATTGTTTTCGGCACAATTTCGGACAGCAACAGAATGGCCAGTGTCATCACCACAGGCACAATCACAGTGGCCATCAGTGAGACACCCCATATACGACTGGCCTGCGCACCAACCCCGATCGCACCTACGGTGTGTGCAATGGTATTGAGCGTCAAAATGGCAGCCAGCGGACGGTCAATGTTTTCTTTAAATGACTGCAGTGACTCACCCGGCTCTCCACCCTGCTGAACCAGTTGCTGAGTATGGGCCGGCGTAATGCTTAACAAAACGGCTTCCCAGATAGAGCACAAAAAAGAAAATACGATGGAAAGCACAAAGAACAATATCAACATCAACATTGAAGCGGTGATCCTGTTATAACAATGTGTTGGCGAATAAAGAATCGGCAGGTACAAAACCCACCGCCAACCATAGCAGATTTCGGACTGCAACATCGGCAATGATCACCATGTTTCACAACACGATACCGCGATGACCACCCGAATATATCCAATCGCAAGACCACAAAAACCAGGCTGTGCACCATCCTGGATGGCACTAAAAGCAAGAGAAAACAGGGCCAAAACCCTGCCACAACAGTCAGATTTCCGACGTAGCGGAGTTCCGGCTTTTCCCAACAGATCACAGTTACAGAATACAACCTGTCAACGTGTTAATACTGGCGCACATTTCGCTGCGACAGACCATTCCAATTGAATTTGCATCTCACGCAGGTCGGATGCAGCACCACGACTGACACCAGGGCCGACACTAAATCGCTATGGCAGTACAGCATGCAATTCCGGCAAATACCCTGCTCGACGAAGCATTCCTCGCTTGTACTTCAGGACACTGTATTTTCAATGCCGAAGGCGTACTGGTGTCGTGGTCAGAGTCATTTGCGGGGCTCTACCCAAGCCTGTCAGACGTTGTAGACATTGGGCTGACCTACAGACATTTTTTGCATCTTTTGTATGAAAGGTCAGCCATCAAAAACCTGCCTGAGATTGACAATGTTGATCTGTGGCTCGACAGCCAGATGGCACAGGTGGGGGTAAAGCCCCTGCAGTTCATACATCACCTGCTCGACGATCGCTACGTCATGATCCGTCACACGCCACTGTCGAATCAGAGCTGGCTATTTGCCGCTTTCGACATTACAGAAATTCATAAGGTCAAACGCGCGCATTCGCAAAGCGAAGAGAAGTTTTTACAGTTCGCACGTCTGGCGACAGACTGGTTCTGGGAACTGGATGAAAACCTTTGCTACCGCTACCACTCAACGCACAACATGCCACTCGGCGCCGTTGACGCGACGACCCTGGTAGGCAAGCCGAGAATACTCGATGTGGTGAGCCGCATGATCAAAAATGATCAGCTCGACGAACACATTAATGCACTGAGTGAACATCGCCCTTTCGACGCTGTCCTGTCATGGGTAGATGACAAAGGTACTTTTTTTCACTCACACACCGTTGGCAAACCACAGTTTGACACCGATGGTACTTTTCTCGGTTATCTGGGTTGCGGCCGCGATGTTACCGAGTTCTATTCGTTAAAACAAAAGTTTGAATATCAGGCGCAACATGATGAACTCACCGGCATCTGGAACAGAAGGGCATTCAGCGCGTTTCTCGATAACCTGATCGCCAACTGCCACGACGATGACAGCGAGCCGGGCACGCTGATCAGTATTGACCTCGATCACTTTAAGCTGGTCAACGACAGCGCCGGACATCAGGCAGGCGATCAGCTTCTCAAAGAACTGACGACGCTGATCGCCGATAACGTCTGTGATCAAACCGTTATCGCTCGACTGGGTGGTGATGAATTCTGCGCCTTTATTCCCTGCCCTATCCAACCGACAATCGAAATTGCAGAAAACCTGATCAACAAGATCAGTCAACATCAGTTTCACTGGCGCAAACGTAAATTTTCGGTCGGTGCGTGTATGGGTGTTGTGGCCATTGACAATACCTCATCAGACAGTTCCGACCTGCTGTCAAAAGCAGATATCGCCTGTTACTCAGCCAAGACTTCCGGTCGTAACCAGGTACAGGAATATTCCCGCCAGAGTTCTTTTCAGGCACAACAAAATGACGAGCTCAACAAAGTAAAACTGCTTAATGATGCCATTAGCAATGATCTGGTAAAGCTCTACCTGCAACCGATTGTACCCACCAGCACAATACCTGAAGATCGAATTAAATTTGAAGTACTACTGCGTGTGCTTAACAGTGATGGTGAAGCCATGCCCAGCGCAGATATCATTCGTATTGCCGAAAAGTACGACAGAATGCATCAACTCGATCTATGGGTAACCGGTCGCGCACTAACTGCTATCGAGCAAATGGATCAATACAGTGTTGATGCAACGTTGTCGGTAAACCTTTCAGGCAACACGCTAAGCTCGGTCAACAGCCTGACCCAGATAGTATCGCTGGTTGAATCGCATCAAATCACACCGGGCTCACTGTGCTTTGAGATTACCGAAACCGCGGCAATCGCCAACATAGATCATGTCAGAGAATCCATGCGTGAGCTGCGGGCATTGGGATGTGAATTTTCACTGGACGACTTCGGCAGCGGCTTGTCTTCATTCGCCTATCTGCAAACACTGCCTGTCGAATACCTGAAAATCGACGGATCATTTGTAAAAAACATCATGAACGACAATGCCTGCAGAGCTATTGTGTCGTCGTTTAATACCCTCGGCCACGAAATGGGTATGAAGACGGTTGCAGAATTTGTTGAAAACAGAGAAATCGCAAACACTCTGACTGATCTTAATATTGATTATCTGCAAGGCTATTATGTCGGCCTGCCGCGCGACCTCGACGAGTGGCTGGCAGACTATGCTGCCGAACAGAAACTAACCGGCACCTGACACCAAACGAACACCGTCCCTGTGCAGGGTGGCATAAGCAGCCTAAATCGCACATCCTGGACAGGACCACCTCCTATGCATGCTTTTAGTGTCAGTTTGAAGCTGACTACAACCAACCCAACAACCAACCATAATCTACGCACCCCGCCCTGTTTAGTGTAACCTCTTAACACCCCATCGGTTACCTGCCTTCCGCATCGATGCCCAACCCCAACAAACCAACAACAACCAGACTCATTGCGCTTTGCAATACCAGCCTCAACGGCATCGTTGATGTACAAAGCTACGAATATGCGCCTTGTTATCTCTGGCACGATCGCCCGCTATACAACGATTTTGGTGAGCAAATCCGGCAACTCAAAGGTGACACGATTTATCTCTACGAGCAATCCGCCTCACCCGATAGTGACCTCTTCCACGAGCTTGGCCATATGGTGGGCAGAAAGGCAAACATGGTTGGCCATGGTGAAAATGGTTATCACGGGCGATGGGAGGCGAACAACACCAAACTGATTGCCGAGGTCACACAGCAAAACCACTGGAGCGATTATCTCAACAACTTTGCAGCAAGGCAGGAACAGTTTGCGGCCACCGCCGCCAGTGAACTGTGGGCAGAACTTTTTATGCTATGGCATCTGTACCCTGCGCAACCAGAAGCCAGATTGCTGGATACCGCAATGGAGCAACTGCAATCCTACTCAATGAGTGAACCGATTTTGCAACTGGCAAACAAACTGCGGATCGGCGGTTAACAAAACTTTATAGTCGCTGCAAACACCGTGCAGCTGGTCTGGTATACCAGTCGCAGTACTTTCCAGTTGCCGGGTTTTATTAGGTCCAGCCTGCTTAGTGGCGTCTGTTTTGCGTATTGCCATTAACCGACCTGCGAGCCATCCGTACAGACACAATTCACACTTGAATCAGCGCAAAAACGCATTCACGACTGCGCATGTCGCACAACAGACAGGGCCGGTGATCGCAAATCAAATAGCGACGCCAACAGGCTATTGACATGCTGTCAACGTCAGTACCATCCGCCTCGTCCTTCGATGATTTCACTCTGGCTGCAAGATGAAAATACTGATCGCCGATAGCTTTCCGGAAGCCCATCAGCAAATACTCACCGAACAAGGGCACGTAGTAACGCTCAACCCGTCACTCGATGAAGCATCACTGAGTGATGCCATTGCCGATAATGAAATTCTTATTGTCCGAAGCACCAGGGTGAATGCCGCAACACTTGAAGCCGGAGACAATCTAAAGCTGGTCATTCGCGCCGGCGCCGGCACCAACACCATCGATAAACCCAGCGCCGCAGAACTGGGCATTCGCGTTTGCAATGTACCTGGTGCCAACTCCATTGCCGTCGCAGAACTGGTCATGGGCCTGATTTTGTCAATAGATCGCAACATACCTGATAACACCGCCGACCTGCGTCAGCGCGTCTGGAACAAAAAGAAATTCTCAAAAGCCAAAGGGCTATACGGCCAGAAGATCGGTATTCTCGGACTGGGTGCGATTGGTTTTGCGGTTGCAGAACGTGCAAACGCATTTGGTATGGAAGTGTTTGCACTCGCCAAAGCGGGGCGTTCCGACACGGCAGAACAACGAATAAACGCTGCAGGCATTACACAGCTAAACACCATGGATGAGCTGCTGTCGCAATGCGATATTGTGTCGCTGCACATGCCTGCCACCGAAGACACCAAACACCTCGTTAACGAAAGTTTTCTTAACAAGATGAAAGACGGCGCCATGCTCATCAACACCTCACGGGGAGAACTGGTTGACGAAAAGGCCCTGCTAAACGCTATCGACAACAAAGGCATTCGTGCCGGGCTCGATGTTTATGAAAACGAGCCAGGGGCTTCAGACAACAGTTTCGACTCTGCGCTTGCCAGCCACACCGGTGTCTGCGGTACACATCATATCGGCGCATCAACAGATCAGGCTCAGGTCTCGGTATCCGACGGAGTACTGGAAGTGATCGCTGCATTTCAAAACGGCGAATTTAAAAACTGCGTAAACTAGCGTCCTCTTTTAATCTTTTTTGAGACTACATTGATGAGCAATCGCAAACACAACTTTAGCGCCGGCCCCTGTACATTACCGCTGGAAGTTCTGGAAGAGGCACAGTCAGAGTTTGTAGACTATCAGGGCGCAGGGATGTCGCTCATAGAGATGAGCCATCGCGGCAAGCACTTTGATGATGTTGCCAATGAAGCCATGGCGCTTTCAATGGAGGTTTTCCAGGTACCCGATGATTTCAGCGTGCTGTTTTTACAGGGCGGTGCATTACTTCAGTTTTCCATGATACCAATGAATCTGCTCACCGACGGGCAGAAAGGCGCATACGTCAACTCCGGCACCTGGGCCAAAGGCGCTATTACTGACGGCAAAGAGTACGGAGAGGTATATACCGCATGGGACGGCGCAGATAACAACTACACCCGCATGCCAGCCAGCAGCGAAATCCAATTGCAGGACAACACCCGTTACCTGCACATTACCACCAATGAAACTATTGGCGGGATTCGCTTTGCCGAATGGCCTGAGGTAGACGTACCGATGGTAGCCGATATGTCCTCTGAATATATG
Organism: uncultured Granulosicoccaceae bacterium; assembly: GCA_937931165.1. Lineage (GTDB taxonomy): Bacteria > Pseudomonadota > Gammaproteobacteria > Granulosicoccales > Granulosicoccaceae. The sequence goes on along the minus strand of CALHCI010000076.1, from coordinate 14,543 downwards.
GCTCGCCCGCTACCGTGGGATAAGTTCGATCTGGTCTACGGTGGTGCGCAGAAGAACCTCGGGCCAGCCGGTATGGCAGTCGTTTTTGTGCGCAAGTCAATTCTCGAGAGCACCAATAAAAGCATCGGCCGCTACCTGCGTTACGACATTCAGGAATCGAAAGGATCAATGTTCAATACCCCGCCGGTATTCCCTATTTACATGTTCGGCAAAGTATTGAAATGGATGAAGGCACAAGGTGGTCTGCAGGCCATGGAAACCACCGCTGCAGAAAAATCCAATGCGATTTACAGCACTATCGACAATAGTGACAACTACTTCAACTGCCCGGTAGAAGTGGCCAGTCGCTCACACATGAATGTTGTGTTCCGCTTACCAAGCGAAGCGCTGGAGAAAAAGTTTCTGAGTGAAGCAACCGCTGCCGGCTTTTTAAACCTGAAGGGACACCGCAGTGTCGGAGGTTGTCGCGCCAGTATTTACAACGCGCTGCCAAAAAGCAGTGTGACAGCTCTCACCGGCTTCATGGACGACTTCAAAAGCAGCAACCCGGGCTAGATGGTAGAAAGCTATGCCCGGCATTAAAGCATTCGACGGTTATCTGGTAAAAGCAGAGCGGGCGCGCACGGTGGTGTCACCCGCCTACGACTCTGTTTCACCTGAACAACGCAGAGAATTTGCAGAAGCCAACCCGGATAACTTTATCAATACCATGCGTCTTCAGGAGGATTTCCCTGAAGACAGCAAGCCAACCTACGAGCAACTGCTTAACGCCAACAAAGACAGACTCACGCACCTGTTAAATAATGGCTCTTTTAAAGCACTTGAAAAACCGTGCATGTTTCTTTATCAGCTCGGTACCGGTGCACATATTCAGACCGGTATTGTTTGCGAGGTTGCTGTTGAAGAGTACGAGCAAGGCAATTTGCGAAAGCATGAAAACACGCGCAGTGCTAAAGAAGATCTCCTCGCGCAGTATCAGGAGGTGGTCGGCGCATCATCAAGCCCGATCTGCTTAACCTACGCGCAAGACCCTTCAATCGATAGTTACATCAATACGCTGGCAAGCCAGGCACCAGACCTCGACTTCACCACCGATGATGGTGAAGCACAGCGTGTCTGGTGTATCGATGACCCACAGCAGCTACAGCAGCTGCAGCAACTTTTTGCAGGGGTAAATGCTACGTATTTAACTGACGGCCACCACCGCGCCGCCTCAGGGCGCCGCTATGCAGAGCTAATGCGCAACAAGCACGACAGTAACGACGGCAACGAACCTTTTAACCAGTTGCTGGTAGCGCTGTTTCCGGACAATCAACTCAACCTGTTACCCTTTCACCGTTGCGTCAAAGACCTGAACGGCTTAACACCGCCTCAGTTACTCGCCCGACTCGAAACGCACTTTGAAGTTGAGCACTTACAGACAGCCACACATTTTGAACCTGCAACACACGGCGAGTTTGGTATGTTTGTCGACAACAACTGGTATCGACTGGCACTTAAAACCAGTCCTTCCACAGGTGATAACCCGGTGAACTCACTCGACGTATCTATTCTGCAGGACTACATACTCGACCCTGTTCTCGGCATTAAAGATATGCGGGACGATCCGCGACTGGGCTATATTGCCGGCGTCAGTGGTATTGAAGGTATTAACCAAACCTACAAAGAAGGCTGGGAAGTAATATTTGCCTGCTACGCCACATCGATAAAACAATTGATGGATGTGGCAGATGCCGATGCACTGATGCCACCTAAGTCTACCTACTTTGACCCGAAACCACGGTCAGGAATTTTTGTACGTATGAAATAACCGGGCGCAAGCCACCCCCTACGCAAGCCAGCCCCGGTTACAACAGTCCGTCAGTCAAGCTCGTAGCAGTAACCCGTAAACGGCTCTACTTCGTCAGGGTCTAACGATTTATATAACGCATTGGCGGCCGTATTATATGGCTCTGTGCCAAGCCAGACCAACTCACAATCACGCTCTACAGCAATGCGACAAAGCGACTCCATAATCTCGCGCCCTGCACCTTTACGCCGCTGATTCACACACACATCTACCTCGTCAATATAAAGCCACTGGGTAGCATCATACGGTTTGATTTCTACTCTGCCCGAAGCTATGCCAAGTAAAACAGCTTCAGTCGCTGTGTTGTCATAACAGGTCACAAAGACCGTATCAGCTCTTTGCAGGTATTGCCGCAAAGCACTTTCGTGGTACTCGGTTATATCGTTGGCCTTATCCCACTGTGCCGCATTAATGTCATTGACGATTTGTGTCAGATTATCACTGACCGAGATAACTTTGGTTTCAAACATTTCACTCATTGATTAACAAGCTCAGACACCCGCCGGGTTCGGTAGTAACACGACATGTTGGTGTATTGCATGGCCAATCTCAAGTGTGCGGTAACTCACCGCAGGTGGCGTCGACTGCACGCTTACCGTACGCTCTATCCATCGCTGTTCAGTCAGGCGCCCCAAACAAGCTGACAACGCTCTGTCGGTCACTGGCGAAAGGATTTTTTTAACCGTTGAATAACGCTTGTCCGGGTCAAGTGTGCTGATTACCGGTAACACCCACTTACCTCGAATAATCCGACTGTCTTCAGCCCCGGGCAACAACTGCTCAAGTTGCAGCGCCCACTGAGACACCAATTCCCCTGCCACCGTCAGCCGGTATTCGGCACGCAGCGGATGACCGTACCCGGGGTTGCGCTCCAACAGGTTCAATGTCACCAGATGCGCAACTGTGGCACCCATCGCCGTGCGCCCGCACCCTGCACTTGCAGCAAGCGGAGACACTCGCGCCGGGCACCCCGCTGCGAGCAATGCCAGCGCTTTAAGTGACCAGCCGCGACTACACAGCTTGACGAGCACCGTTTTGTCCATTTAGTATAGTTACCATAATATCTGCACACCCACAAGGAGGAAGCCCCATGCCAACGATCACACCGGATGAAAAAATCACCATTGCGTTCTCGGTCTCAGACCGCACTGCCACCGCAAAATGGTACGAAACCCATCTGGGTTTTAAACAGATCTTTGCAGCTGATGAAGCCGGATGGACCGAAATCACCACCAACACACCCGGTGTCACCATCGGACTGGGTGATGCAGAAGAAATCAAAACGGCCAACACCATGCCGGTATTCGGAGTTGCAGACTTCGACGCTGCCAGAACGGCGCTGGAGAACGCCGGGGTTAAATTCGACGGCGAAACCATCGAAGTGGAAGGTATGGTGAAGGTTGCTGCGTTTTTTGACCCGGACGGCAACGCACTGATGATTGCACAGGATCTGTCCTGATAAGACCACCCAAACGCAGTGTGAAGTAACCTGACTTTCTGCAAGCGACACTACAAGCGACACTAGAAGTGTATTACCTCACATAACCGGTTGGTTCTCCGGTTATTGAGTCAATCAATCATAAATCCGGTCGATATCCCCGCCTCAACGGAATAACACGCACCGCATTCGAACCATGAAAAAATTCGTCTTAATCTGGATAGTCGGCCTCTTCACTTTTGTGCCTGTCGCCACCTACCATCTGCTGTTCAAGGCGGAGACGTACCAACTACCGCTGTTTCTGCTGGTCGCCACCTGGACCTTCGGATTCTGGCCCTGCTTCGTACCGATGTATAAAACGTATCGCGTAAAAAAGCTTTACGACGATGTGACTTCACAAGACGATCTCACCGCATTTATTAAAAACAGCGAAACAAAAGAGCTGGCAACAGATGCGATTGCCAAACACACCGGCCTGCCAACAATGGCAGCAGAAAAACTCTACAACGCCAGCGCACATGCGATGGCTGTTAAAGATAACTCCGCCGACGCAAAAGATGCGCTTATTCAGTCAGTGAAAGAAACCCTGGATAAAGACACGGTAGTGTCTGCGATTTCCAACAAAACCCGATTACCGCGCGGCATGGCAGAAAAACTACATAAGGTTGCGTCTAACAAAGTTGCCAGCAACGATCAAAATGGTGACAAGGCCGCCTAACCACCAGATGGTAGCCAGGCGGCATAATTACACCACAAGCGCCTTGTAGCTACTCGGCAACGGACACACGTGAGAACACCACAACGCCCTCTACCAGATCGAGGCTTCGCTTAACTCTGGTGAATCGCACCCGCAGGGTATTAGTATTGTTCGCAATGGCATCAAGTGCTTCTGCCGGCAGAGTAAAATCACCGTCATCATTTGCATAACAAGTGATGCGAAAGTCTACAAAGCTGCCCGCACTGTCGTACTCGAGAAACGATATCTGCATCGACACGCCTGCACCACCAACACCCTCCCACTGATATTGCGAATCAATCGAAACCACATCGGCCAATGGCAGCAGGCGAACCGGTACAGCAGGCTCTGTTATTGGTATCGCACCGACCGACGGAAACACATTACCAGGAATCGACACAGTTGATCCGGCGGGAATCGCTTCCGGCAATTCATTATCTACTTCATAGATACCGGTACTACTCTGACCAATGGTGTACCAGATGCCATTAGGTGCGTTTATAACCACAGCATTTCCACCATCGACATAAGGCACGTTACTGGAGCCACCGCCACCACCTGTATCATCCGAGTTAACTTCGCAGCTTTCCGGTTCAAGGTTTCCACTATAAAAATCGATGTGCTGCTGGAAAGTTCTGGTGTCACTGTATTGGATGGTACCAACACGTGCATCGCCGGACCCCGGTGTGAAGGAATCCGCTCGAAAAAACCGGACGGACGCCAGCCACGGATTAAACAGTGTTTCTGCAGGTTGATCACCAAGCCCGTTAACGACAAGTCCGGGCAGCACCATTGCGTCCGAACCTTCTTCGCCACCGCCGCCACATGCGGCAACCATTGCTAACATGCTGCCAGCCAGCAGCCATTTGCCTGCCGGGTATATAAATCGTTTCATTTCTCACCTCTAAACTTATATTTTCCTCACCAACACCTTAACAATGTCGCAAACTTCTGGCAACGATGAAAGCACAGAGCCACTCTCAACAATCATTTCGATGAATCATACGCCGGCAGACTACTGACCAAACTCTGACTCACACATCGCTTCAATAAGACCGGCACGTTTACTATGCGCGTGGCTATCGGTTTCAATGACTTTATCAGCCACCCTGCGACCAAACTGGCGCATAAGATCCTGTTCTTCTTCAAGTACTGTAACCGGATAAACCGTATCCTGACAGTAAGTGGCTACCTGTTGTTCCTCATTAAGCTCAGGCATTTTCGCTTCACCGGTGTTGCTGTGCGCACGCACACGATCACGCAATATTTTTCGCAACTTGGAAACCCCGCGGTCTGAAGTAACACGGTGCTCCAGTGCATGCACGGCTATAGGGCGCTGCGAAACCTGCACTTCATAGTCTCCAGGTTGTCGTTGCTGTTCTTCATACGCACGACCTGCCGTCTGCCCCATAAAGTCGATGGACTCTTTACCTACTTCATCGGGGGTGTCCTGCCCGCGCGGGTCAAGTGCATCGCTAAAGTATCGCCATCCAATCGTCATTGTGTGGGTATTATCAATCGGTACCATCCATCGCAACATGGAAACACGCTGAAAGATTTTTTTACCCTCTGCCTCTTCCCAGATAGCACCGGTTTGATTGCCGTTAGGCAAAATAGAATCGGTAGTACGTGTCCATAAGTGATCACCGACACGACGGGTTTGAATATTCATCATACCCAGTGGTGTGTCTCTGTATTCAATGAGCTGTTCTACGCCGGAAGCCGCACCAAACTGAACACCGCTTGAAAGCGCGTGCAGGTGCAATACATGAATCGGGTCTTGTGTATTCTCATACACCTGCAACCAGTTGGCAGGCATACTTAAAGAAAAAGTTTTGGCATCTGTACCCAGACACATCGTGTCGAATATCGGAAACCCGGGGCGTTTATCCGGCGGCCCCATATAGGCAAACGCAATACCCTGCTCTTCATGCACCGGGTAGGCACCCTGCACTACCTTGTTACGCACCGGACTGCCCAACGGCTCGGCAGGCGCATCAATCAACCGCCCGTCAATATCAAAGTGCCAGCCGTGATAACAGCACTTAATGCCGCACTCCATCACAATGCCAAACTCAAGGGATGCACCGCGATGTGCACAGTGGCGATGCATTAACCCGAGGCGTCCGGACTGATCACGAAACAACACCAGGTCCTCACCAAGAATTCGAATCGCCAACGGCAGATCTTTCACTTCGTTAGTCATCGCCACCGGCTGCCAGTAGCGGCGTAAGTATTCACCACACGGCGTACCGGGGCCAACGTGTGTCAGCTCCGGATCTTCAGCCGGAATGTCACGGTGGTGATAACCGGAGTAGGCTTTGGTGTCAGCGTCTGTCATACGGTGCTCTTGTCTGATTTATAAACTCACTGTACCCGCTGACGCATAACTTGCAAAGCGTGTTAAAACGCTCAGGCGATGATAGATCTACCGTTGCCTCGACAGTTAACCGGGCCCGTTTTCCCAGAACGCTCTGACCAGCGGGTTATTCAAACTCTTTTTTAACGCACACAAGCCTACGTTGTAAGGCTCAAGCTCGGGGCGCACGTTTAGCACCTGAATGTTGTCGGCCATCGGGCTGTTGTCGAGCACAATCTTCGGCACCACCCCCACACCCAGCCCCAGACTCACCATGCTGGCAATTGCCTCGTTGCCGGCCACCTGTGCATAGATTCTCGGGTTAACACCCAGCTCGCGAAACCACTGATTCACCCGGCTGCGCGCCAACCCGCCTTCAGAAAGAATCATCGGCAACCGCGACCACTGTGACACCACCGGATCACCAGCTGCAGGCAATTCCAGATCACCCGCGTGTTTCGGTGCAATAAACAACAGCGGAGATGTGGTGATCGCCTGGCACACCACACCGCGCGGCACACTGTTGGGCAAGGCGGCAATCGCCAGTTCTTCCTCACCGGCGATCACACGGCTCATGGCGTTTTCCGGATCACCGGTGTGCAGCTTGATTTCAATACCGGCATACTCCCGGCGAAACCGGTTCAACAGCTCGTACAAAATGCTGTGGCTGGCTGTTACCGAACAATACAGGCTGATTTCCCCCTGCAAATCCGCAGAACGATCAGAGAGTTCATGACGGATCTGCTGCCATTGCTGGATCGCGTCGCGGGCGTAATGCTGAAATTTCTCCCCTGCCGGCGTCAGCCGGACCGAGCGATTATCACGATAAAACAGCGCCGCACCCACGTCGTTTTCGAGCTGGCGAATATGCCGTGAAAGCGCAGAGATACTGACACTGGCTGCAACGCTCGCTTGCCCGAAGTGCAGATGGTCTGTCAGCACCAGAAAATGCTGCAAAGTCCGGATGTTCATTTTTCTGAGCTCAAACTCTTATGTTGCAATAATCGAAATACCATGTTGCATTTATTTCAATTTACGGAATATAACCGATTCGTTAGACTTCCCACAATTGCGCGCCGCACGCGGGAATCTACCCGGCGGCATACCCGACCCTCACACTCCGGAAACCACCATGGCAGAAAACTACTTCAACTCACTTTCGCTCCGCGAACAGCTCGAGCAGCTTGGCAAATGCCGTTTCATGCATCTCAATGAGTTCGACGACGGTGTCAACGCACTCAAAGGCAAAAAGATGGTGGTCATCGGCTGTGGCGCACAGGGTCTGAACCAGGGCCTCAATCTGCGTGACAGCGGACTTGATGTGTCTTACGCACTGCGTCAGGCCGCCATTGATGAAAAGCGACAGTCATGGAAAAACGCTTCAGAAAACGGCTTTACCGTCGGCACCTACGAAGATCTTATCCCCACTGCCGATGTTGTTCTGAACCTCACACCTGACAAACAACACACTGCAGTGGTTAACGCGGTGATGCCACTGATGAAAAAAGGCGCGTGCCTGTCTTACTCACACGGGTTTAATATCGTTGAAGAAGGCATGAAAGTGCGTGACGATCTCACCGTCATTATGGTTGCGCCAAAATGCCCGGGCACTGAGGTCCGTGCCGAATATGTTCGCGGCTTCGGTGTACCTACCCTTATTGCTGTGCACGATGACAACGATCCCAACGGTGAAGGCCTGGCGCTCGCCAAAGCCTATGCAGTAGGCACCGGCGGACACAAGGCCGGTGTACTGATGTCTTCATTCATCGCCGAAGTTAAATCTGACTTAATGGGTGAACAAACCATTCTGTGTGGCATGCTGCAAACCGGCTCACTGCTGTGCTTCGACAAAATGATCGAAGAAGGTATCGACCCGGGCTACGCGTCTAAACTCATCCAGTACGGCTGGGAAACCACCACTGAAGCATTGAAGTACGGCGGTGTCACCAACATGATGGACCGATTGTCCAATCCGGCCAAGATCAAAGCCTTTGAACTTGCCGAAGAAATGAAAGACATTATGCGTCCGCTGTACAACAAGCATCAGGACGACATCATGACTGGCAAGTTCTCACAAACCATGATGGCAGACTGGGCCAACGACGATAAAGAACTCCTCGGCTGGCGCGCAGACACGGCAGAAACCGCGTTTGAAAAAACACCCGCTGGCGATGTTGAAATATCAGAACAGGAATACTTCGACAACGGCATTCTGATGGTCGCCATGGTAAAAGCCGGAGTAGAACTGGCGTTCGAAACCATGACATCAGCCGGTATCATTGCAGACTCTGCCTACTATGAGTCGTTGCACGAAACGCCGCTTATTGCCAACACCATTGCACGTAAGAAGCTGTTTGAAATGAACTCCACCATTTCAGATACCGCAGAATACGGTTGCTACCTGTATAACCATGCGTGTGTCCCACTGCTGGGTGATTTCATGAAGGGCATTAAAAGCGATGTGATCGGTGCAGGCCTGCAACTCAACGACATGACTGTTGATAACGCCAGACTCATTGAAGTCAATGAAGCTATTCGCAACCATCCGGTAGAAGAAATCGGTGGCACGTTGCGCGGCTACATGTCTGACATGAAGCGAATTGTGTAATCCGGCCCGCAATTCAACCACCGACGCAGAGGCAACAGCAGGGTGAGCACGAGCTCAATCAATTTGCCGTGCCACCCTGCAAGCCACACAGAATAAGCAAGCACAGCAATGTAAATTTGCTCCTCTGTCTTTTGGTTACTGCCCTCTGAAGACCGCATATGGCCATCACGCTTAAAAATCTCACCGTCGATTTCGATAATCGATTTCAGTGCAAAAAAATCAACTGGACCATCAATGCCGGTGAACACTGGTTAATCACCGGTAGCAACGGCTCCGGTAAATCAGCGCTGGCAGCAATCCTTGCAGGCTACGGCGACATAGAAGCCGGTGTCATAACAAACGCCCCCGAAAAAGTCGGCCTGGTATCTTTCGAAGCTCAGGCAGAACTCATCGCTGCAGAGCGCCGCAAAGACGATGCAGACATCATGGACGTCATTGCAGAAGGCACACCGGTCCATGAAATTATTGATGCCGTTGCCACAGACCGACACACCGCAGACAAACTCATAGAAAAGCTTGGCTTAACACCGCTGCTCAACCGCGCCTTCAGAAAACTCTCTACCGGCGAAACACGCAAAGTCATGCTTATCCGTGCGTTAAGCTGCAACCCGGGATTATTAATATTAGACGAACCTTTCGAAGGTCTTGATGTAGACAGTCTGAGTGCACTGCAGGCACACCTGACAGAGGTAGCTGGCAACACACAGGTTTTAATGATTCTAAACCGCCTGGATCAATGCCCTGACTACATCACCCACGTGGCCTATATGCACAACGGCGAGCTGCAACAAACGGTCGACCGTACGGACAACGACGCCTATGATGCACTAATGCAGTTGCTGCATTTAAAAACCACAGAACTCTCCATCCCCCCGGCAGACCCCGACTTCACCCTGCCACCACTCAATGCCGAACAACCGCTGGTCAAACTCACCAATGCTGCTGTTCGCTATGACGAGGCAGTGATCTTTGAAAATCTTAACTGGACAATTAACGCAGGCAACCACTGGCAACTGACCGGCCCTAACGGCAGTGGCAAAACTGCGCTGCTGTCCCTAATCACCGGTGATCATCCACAGTGCTATGTTAACGATATAGACGTGTTTGGTTTCAAACGTGGCAGTGGCGAGAGCATCTGGCAGATTAAACAGTTTATCGGCTACGTATCCACCGCACTGCAATGGGAATACACCGTCGGCACGAGCCTTAGAAACGTTATTATTTCCGGTTTCTATGACAGTATCGGGCTATACAGCAAATACACTGACAACCAGAGAAACATCGCAGATCAATGGCTGCAAGTACTCGGCATGGCAGACCGTTCCAGTGACACATTCACCAGTCAGTCATACGGTGATCAACGCCTGTTACTTATCGCACGCGCTATGGTCAAACACCCGCCATTACTAATACTCGACGAACCCTGCCTCGGCCTGGACGACATGAACCGCCAGCGCGTACTGGCACTGATAGAAATTATTTGTGCACGCAGCACCACTACAGTGCTGTATGTCAATCACCATGCAGAAGATAAAATTGCAGGTATCGACAATTACCTCGCATTGTAGTAAGCAATGCCTGCATTCAGAATTGCTGTCGCCAATCAAGCAGGCTGTATGCTTTTACTGTCAGGTAACAAACACAGCATAGAAACCCCAACAAAGAGCCGCCGTCAATAGACTTTGGCAAATAGTTTTGTAAAAAACCACACTCCTTATCATCGATGTAACAAAGCATAAAAATCATTTGTGCTAGCTATTTGTGCTGCGGTGACAGACAGGCAATCTGAAGCACTCAAGCCGCGATTCGCCGCTTCATCAGCGCTACTATAGCCGACTGTTCATAACGACAACCGGCTACTACGTGCTAGATCAGTTTCCCCTCGAAGACGTGTTAGACACCCCTGCAGGCAAGCGGCAAGAACCAGCCGCTCAAGACCTCGAGTGCGCGCCACGCAATACCGCACAACAACTCCTGAACGCATTACTCGCGTTTGAACCAGGCCCTGAAAAAACGCTCGGCCTGTGGACCGATTCACTGTCTTCACCACACAACACAAAGACTGCACCAGACAATGCCGGTTCAGTTCAACCATCTACCGATGTCGACTGGCAGGGACTACTTGCAGAAGTACAACTGTCACTACTATGTGGTGACACTGATCAGGCAAGACTGGACGCTGTTGAAGCCTGGCTACAAGATTGCCCGTTACCCGCGGCAAAAGCGGTACAATCTGCAGTTGCCCTGTTTGGTCAATGGCCGGGAAAGTCCGTCGACTTATACAGCGCTGCTATCGAATCCAACGCAACCGGCGAAGCAATCAAAGGTCTGCCAACGCTGTGTTATGCACTGGCACTTGTACAACAGACTGCACAATCACTTGAGGGCAACCAGCCGGACAAACTCACCCCTGAAGACCAGCTTAAGCTCGAAAAACTGCAAACCACACTCAACGCATTGTCTCGTGAGTACCAGAAACAATTCGCTGGTGACCGTTTTATTCCTGTACTTAAAGTACTGGTAGATTTTGTCCGCGTAGTCAGTGGTGAAAGAAAAATAAAAGATACGCTGTGGCTCGGCGGCCTGCACATTGATGCAAGCCCGTGGCTTGATCTTTTCATTGCACTTGCGCGGCACTGGCTCGGCGCCAAACCGGATGAAACACAAATCGCAAGGCTGGTCACCCATGTCGATAACGCATCAAACATTGGCATGCACTGGTTTGTCGATGAAGCCTTATCGCTAATTTCCATACTCGGATTACAACGGCAGGATACTGAATTCCAGCCCCAGATAAGATCAGTCGGCTGGTTGTTAAATGTTTACAAAATTGATTCAGACTGGCAAAGCGCACTTGACGCATTAAACCTCACTGCAAAGCGCCACACCCGACTCAACAAACACGAAAAGCCACTAATTGGCAATCGCAGGCTGGGCTGGTGGATAGAAGCCAGGGACTCCACGTTACTGGTAGAACCCAGAGAACAACGCTTAAATAAAAACGGCGACTGGGTTGCCGGAAAACACTTTCCGTTAAAACTGTTACTCGACGAATGCGGCACGCTTGATTTCCTGTGCGATCACGATCTTAAAATCTGTGCACACCTGCGCAATCAGGTACAGATAAATCATGCACTGAACTTTGAGCAGAACTTCACCTTTACTACCGCAGAGTCACTGGACTTACTGATCAATCACCCAAGACTCTATCGCCACACACCCAACGAAGACGACACCCTGCCTGCACGTGTATCAGTACAACTCGACACACCTGCACTGCATATCATTGCAGACAACAACCTGCAGGAAGTCACCGTCAGCATGCAGCCTTTCCCGGAAGGCGAGATTCATTCAGCCAGCGACTTTTCCTGCTACTGGAAAAACCGCCATACGTTAATGGTACATCGCTTTACCGAGGGCCAGCTCGACATCGCTCGCGCATTAAGCTTTAACGGCTTAAACGTACCAATAGAAGGCAGCGATGCGGTACTGGACTCATTCAGGTCACTGGCACCGATAGCAGAAATTCATTCAGACCTGACCAAACTCAACACCGACTCGATAGCGCCACTTAAAAAACTGACCTTTCATCTGCGCCCGCTCGATCAGGGGCTGCACATCGAATGCCGCATTTATCCGCTGGGAGAAACCGGTCCTGCAGTGATACCCGGTACCGGCAAACCCGGAATACATGCCGTAGTCACCAATCGACCACGCAACACCATAAGAGACCTGGAAGCAGAGCTTAAAGAGTCTGACAATATACTTGATCAACTACCGCTTACCTCAGATCACAGCCATTGGCAGTGGACACTGACCGACACAGAAGCCGCACTGGAAGCTCTGGCTGCACTACAAAAACTCGGCAACCGTATTTCCCTGTTGTGGCCCGCCGGTGAGCCGATCTCTCTGACCAGCGAAATCTCCAGTGAATGCATGCATGTTCACTTTAGTCCGCAACGCCCCGGCATCGCGATAACCGGTGAGCTCAAGTACACGGAAGATCAGCCAGAACATACCGCAACCGTCAGTGGCCCCTGCCCGTTTGCCGAAAAGAAAATTGATCTGAAAAAACTGCTTGCGTCATTAGCCAGGGCCGACGGCAGATTTTTACGACTGGACAACGGGCGAATCCTGCAACTCAGCCAGCGACTACGCAAACAACTTAATGCACTCAACGCACTGGCAGAGGACGGCGTGGCTCACGACCTTTCCGTTCCGGTTCTGGAAGAAGCGTCTCGAGGCATGGTGCTGCAAGATGATGACGGATGGGACGAACAGTGCCAACGGTTTCATGAAGCACAACTCATGAGGCCACTGCCGCCGGAAACACTTAAGGCAACCCTGCGAGACTATCAACTCGAAGGGTTTCAGTGGATGGCGCGGCTTGCCCACTGGGGCGCAGGCGCGTGCCTTGCCGATGACATGGGCCTTGGCAAAACCATGCAAAGCCTGGCGCTCATGCTCACCCGCGCTGCAGACGGACCGGCACTGGTTGTCGCCCCTACTTCCGTGTGTGGTAACTGGCTGGCAGAGGCAAAGAAATTTGCACCGTCATTAAACGTACGCTGGCTGGGTGACAAAAACCGCCACCAGCTATTAGTCAACGCCAAACCTCATGATCTGTTTGTTTGCAGCTACGGTGTGATGCAAAACGAAATCGACTCAATGCGTGAAATTCACTGGCGCACTATAGTCGCCGATGAAGCACAGACCTTTAAAAACGCCGGCACTGCAAGATCACGTGCCATCATGTCACTGCAGGGTGACTTCCGCATGATCGCCACCGGCACCCCCATAGAAAATCACTTGGGTGAACTCTGGAATCTGTTTCGCTTTATTAACCCGGGCCTGCTCGGCACCAGCCAGACATTCAAAGAAAAATACGCCACACCAATAGAACTGCATGAAAACGACGAAGTCAGACAGCAACTCAAAGCCGTCATCAAACCGTTTATATTGCGCAGACTCAAACGTGAAGTACTCACCGAACTCCCTCCACGCACCGAAATCACCCACCTGATCGAATTTAACGAACAGCAGCGCGAGTTTTATGAAAGCCTGCGGCAAAGCGCCATGCAACGCATTGGAGAACTCGCAGGGTTAGACTCGGAACAACGCTTTAAAGTACTGGCAGAAATCACCAGGCTGCGACAGGCAAGCTGCCACCCGGCCCTTGCCACAGACAGCCCGCCGTGTGACAGCGCCAAATTAAACGCCTTTGCAGAGAAAGTAACCGAGCTTCGCAATAATGGTCACCGCTGCCTGGTATTCAGCCAGTTCGTCGGCCACCTTAAACTGATACGTGAACATCTTGATGCAAAGCGAATCCGCTATCAGTACTTAGATGGCACAACACCGGCCAAACAACGCACTGCAGCGGTTGATGCATTTCAGAGAGGTGAAGGTGAGTTGTTTTTAATCAGTCTTAAAGCCGGTAACTCCGGGTTAAATCTAACGGCTGCGGATTACGTGATTCACATGGATCCGTGGTGGAACCCTGCGGTTGAAGACCAGGCGTCTGATCGTGCGTATCGTATGGGGCAGAAGAAG
>CALHCI010000075.1 GCA_937931165.1 uncultured Granulosicoccaceae bacterium | reverse complement strand
GCTGCGGCCTGCACAACAATCGCAGTGATGTTGTCTCTGCCGCCGCGACCCATCGCAAGGTCAACCAGACTTTGCAGTGTTTCGTCTGCTGTTACCAGTGCCATCGCACCTGCGATCTCATCCTGAGTGACATCTTTAAACAGACCGTCAGTACAAATCAGGTAACGATCACCGGGTTGTACAGCGGCTTCACGAGTTTCGATTTCGAGTTCCGGGTGCACACCCACCGCTCTGGTAATAATATTGGATGACGGGTGCTGCTCCATCTCTTCGCGTCTTAATTCTCCCAGGCTGACCAGCTCCTGCACATAGCTGTGGTCTTCGGTGAGTTGTACCAGTCCGTCGCCGCGATAACGATACACCCGACTGTCACCCGCCCAGATAAAATAGCCGTTGTTGTCGTGAACATAAAGTGCGGCCACTGTAGTACCCATAATGTGACCATCTGCTTCATCGCGGCAAATGTTGTTCGCGGTGATGAGCCGGTTTTCGATATCGCTAAGGCTGCGGTCTGCACTCGTTTCGCGTTTAAAATCGACCAGTTGATCGATGACGGTGCGGCTGGCTTTGTCTCCAAAGCTGTGGCCTCCCATGCCATCGGCGACCACCCACAGGGTGTTTTCGCGGGCATCGAGGTGAGCGTCTTCGTTTACGGTTCTGACAAAGCCGGTTTCCGATGCGCTGACGGAATACCATGACAGGCGATGCGGGTCGGAATCGAGTGAGCCGTTATGTGTGTTTGGTCCGTCAGTGGCCATGTATTTTTGGTCTGGCGTTGCACGTGTGACTGTTGTTACTACCGATGAGTTTGCCACATGTATAATAATTTGCTTGAGTTCCGGTGTTTTGCCGGTCTGCAAGATTCTCCCCGATAGTATAGATCAAATTTGTTCTTGTCATTACAGGAAAATGAACCGCATGACAGTCCGTACCCGATTTGCGCCCAGCCCGACTGGCTACCTCCATCTTGGCGGGGCTCGCACGGCGCTCTTTAACTGGTTGCTGGCACGGCAGACGGGTGGGCAGTTTGTGCTGCGAGTGGAAGACACCGACCGCGAAAGGTCTACGGATGAGTCTGTGCAGGCGATACTCGACGGTATGGACTGGCTGCAGCTCGATTACGATGAAGGCCCGTTTTTCCAGACAAAGCGGTATGACTTATACAAGGGTGTGATCGATCAGCTGGTTGAGGGTGGCCATGCCTATCGGTGCTACTGCAGTAAAGAACGCCTCGATGAAATGCGCGAAACCGCTCGTCGCGAAAAACGTAAACCACGTTACGACGGTACTTGCCGAGATCGCACTGAGCCGGTAGCGGGTGTCGAGCCGGTCTTGAGATTCAAAACGCCGCTTGAAGGAACAGTGGTCATTGATGATCTGGTCAAAGGGAAAATTGAAATCGACAACGCCGAACTCGATGATTTGGTGATCTGCCGGTCTGACGGTAACCCGACCTACAACTTATCTGTGGTTGCTGACGATATTGATATGGGTATTACGCATGTGGTCAGGGGTGATGATCACATCAATAACACACCGCGCCAGATTCACATCTTTAATGCGCTGGGTGCGGCATTGCCGAAATTTGCACATTTACCGATGATACTCGGTGATGATGGCAAGCGGATGTCGAAACGCCACGGTGCCGTAAGCGTCATGCAGTATCAGCAAGAAGGTATTCTGCCAGAGGCGTTGCTGAATTATCTTGCACGTTTGGGATGGTCTCACGGAGATCAGGAGCTGTTCAGTATCGATGAGCTGAAGGCGCTTTTTTCATTAGATAGCTGCCAGCGATCAGGCTCAGTGTTCGATAATACAAAGCTGCTCTGGGTGAATCAGCAGCATCTCTCAAACCTGAGTGAGGCAGAGCTCGGTGCGCAACTGCAAACTGAACTCGAGAAGCTGAACATCGACACCGCAAACGGTCCACAACCGGGCTTGCTTGCAGGAATACTGCGCGAGCGGGCGCAAACCGTAAAAGACATGGCGGCGCAAAGCGAAATTTTCTACATCGATGAGGTCGAGCTGGATGCTAAGGCCGCGCAGAAACAGTTGCGACCGGTGTGCTTGCCGGTGCTTCAGGCAGTTCAGGCTGAGCTGCAGCAAGAAGAGAAGTGGCATTCTGCGAATCTCAAGCAACGCCTGGACAATGTAGCGCAAGCGCTTGAAGTCGGGTTCGGCAAAATCGGTCAGCCGCTGCGTGTAGCGATTACCGGAGGCAACGCTTCGCCGGATATTGCGGATACGCTTGAGATGATTGGCAAACCACGCTCAATTGCCAGAGTTGGCAAGGCTATTGAATATGTCGAGCAACGCAGTGCCGGCAGCGAATAGTCACCAGCCCATCGTGAAATGTCGTTGACAGCCAGCGCTACAGTGTTTACGATCCACCGTCTTTCGGGGCTATAGCTCAGCTGGGAGAGCGCCTGCATGGCATGCAGGAGGTCCGCGGTTCGATCCCGCGTAGCTCCACCAAATTTCCCTTACGTAGTGAAGGATTAATTAATCCTTCTTCCAGCGTTACGTGTCCTTAGATGGTTTGGTCAGTTCTATTTCCAGATCCATCAGCTTTTGCGCAATATTATTTGCATCTACCACGTAGGTGCCTGCGCTGATAGCGGCCTTAATTTTTCTTACTTTCTCGTTGTCCACAACCGATTCCCCTTCGACGTGTTTTAACCAGTCTTCGGCGCGGCGGTTGTGCGCATTTGAAGCCTGGCCGGCAGAACTTTCTGCCGCAGTTACATTCTGCCGGGGGCGCTTTTTAATGCGTCTTCTGGTCCCGGCTCGACTGAAATCGGTGGTGATGGGTTGGCCCGTGGCAGGCTTATTCACACTGTCACGCCCCACAACGATGCACCGGTGAGTCCGATTTCGTGATCGAGGATAACGGCGTTGGTGTCTGATACTTGATCACTAATAAGACTCGCGATTTGCTCATTGAGAACTGGCGCATTGGCAGGTGTTGCATGACCAGTCGGGAAACTTCTGACTAAATATAGCAGGTTGCAGGCATTTAAGGAGTGAAGTCGGATCCGTAAGTTTGCGTGTATGGCAACCTGCCATTAAAATCAACTGTCTGGGCTAAGTGCTAGATTTATGACGAAAAACTTCAGACAGGCACCTATGCCACTGGTTGTTCGGTACTTGTGCCAGTGCGGCAACTCATTGCCTTTTTTACTATCAATCACCCGGTAGCGCCATAAATGCACAGCAACATTCTGCACCTCAGTCCCGAAAGTCAAAATGCCGTCTATACTCCTCTGAATCTGTAAACACGCTGCTGTTTTCCGTACTTAGCACGGTCGTAGCAATCTCATCTTTCGACTCAACCGGACCATTCAATGGGGAAGACAAAACAAAATCAAATTCTGGTTATCGATTCTGATAGCGAACGAGCCCAGAAGCTTCTGCATCAACTTGAGTTCGTCGACTATGACGCCAAAGCGATCAGCTCTCCATCTCTTCTGGAGGGTTATCCGGGGTTATCCGACAAGCTGGCGATTATTATCGGGAACTGTCCCGGTATTCTCGAGCATTTGCAAAAAATCCGGTCAACAGTTGATCGTTGCCCACCATTCATTCTGGTGTCAGGGAACACGCCGCTTGATATCACTAACGAACAGGTAGAGAGCAACTTTCTCGGCTGCATCACCGCCGATACACGTTTCTCTGATCTCTCTAATGTATTGCACCGTGCCGAAGTCGAAGCCGGTGTTGAAAGAGTAGAACCACAAGCACCGGCAGCTGCCAAGGTTGCCGCTACTGCAACGCAAAGCCAGTCTCCGGAGCTGTTTAGAAGCCTGGTCGGAAACAGTCGTGAAACCAAGCGTGTTCGAAAGATGCTTGAGCAGGTCGCACCGACAGAGGCCACCGTGCTTATCCTTGGTGAATCGGGAACCGGTAAAGAGGTGGTCGCGCGAAATATTCACTACCATTCGCAACGTCGCTCAAAACCGTTTGTGCCGATTAACTGCGGAGCAATTCCAAGTGAGTTGTTAGAGAGTGAGTTGTTCGGTCATGAGAAGGGCTCCTTTACCGGTGCGATAGGTGCCCGCCAGGGTCGCTTTGAGCTTGCGCAGGGCGGCACGATATTTCTTGACGAAATTGGTGATATGCCGCTGCCAATGCAGGTTAAGTTGCTGCGTGTTATTCAGGAGCGATCGTTTGAGCGTGTAGGCAGTAACAAGAGTATTAAGTGCGATGTCAGAATAGTTGCCGCCACCCACCGTGATCTTGAAAAGCACATTGCCGAAGGAAAGTTCCGTGAAGATCTTTACTACAGATTAAACGTATTTCCAATCGAAATGCCGCGTCTGAAAGATCGTGTCGAAGACTTGCCACTACTAATCAATGAGCTGATTACGCGTCTCGAGCATGAAAAAAATGCCTCTGTACGTCTAACACCAGCTGCGGTGATGGCACTTTGCAATTACAGCTGGCCGGGCAATGTTCGTGAACTTGCCAACCTGATGGAACGCATGACCATTTTGCATCCGCACGGTGTAGTCGATGTAAAAGACCTGCCTTCGAAGGTGGTGCCAAACAATCCTTCCAGTGATGTTGCAGACATCCCGGAGCAGGTAGATACCGAGCAAATGGCCGGTGTGCCGAGTTTGCCTATGCTTAGCAAGCCAAGATTGCCGCGTGATGGTATTGATCTCAAGCAACATCTGACCGAGATCGAAGTCAGTTTGATTCAGCAGGCGCTGGATGATTGTAACGGCGTAGTGGCTCATGCTGCCAAGAAGCTGCAAATTCGCAGAACGACATTGGTAGAAAAAATGCGCAAGTATCGCATTCAACGGCCGGAAGAAGCATCAACCGCCGAGTAGTCTAAAATCTGTTCCGCAGTAGGTAGTAATCTATGGCGCACCTGGTGTGCGCCATACCCCTCTGAATCTCGCCACGCACCTGCATCGCAGCTCAATATTTATATTCGATAAAATTGATCGAATATGCTGGCCTCAATAGCGAATCCGACGCAGAACATTCATTTCCGCATAGCGGCCGGGCAGGGCACAAAGCTTGCGAAGGGCTTTGAATGGTCCTCAAGGTTGCTGAACGTGCTTTCAGAAAATGAGCTCATAGAGCTGTTAGACCAGTTAAAACTGGGTGCGTTGCAGGGAGTTGCCAGCAAGACGGATCCGGTTGGTCACTGGCCGGTGCTGATTGGCGATGGTTTATGTCTCAGCCTACAATCTGCAGCGCGGGATGAGTTTGCCCGTCAGCCAGAAAAAGTTACTGTACTTGACGGTATCTCCAGTTGCACCACCCTTTCTGAGGTGTGTTCGCAATACTGGCAGGTGCATCACGTAAGTACCGGCTTACATGACCGAAGTATTCTCATTGGCTATGATCGCGCATGTCTTGCGCTGTTGCCTTTACTGCATGAGTCGATGTATGACGATGTGGCGCAAAGCGATGAAGAACTCGGCCATTCCAGTGTTGCCTATGATTTTTCTCTGGCAATAGCCGCATCACTTGATCCTGCTGCACACCTGGACGGCGCGGATCATCCGGTGGCGTTTTTACCACTGGAATTCAGTGAAGATACCCGCCTTGTCGGTGGCTGGAAAATCAGCATCGAGCTCTACGGCCAGTGTGCTGAATTTTTTATTGGCTTGTTAAACCCGTTGTCTGCGGTAAAGCAGGATGTAGCAGAAGTATCCGGCATCAACGCAGAAATTCTTGTTAAGCCGAAGACGCTTTGTCGACTGGCTAGCTGCAATGAGCTGGCAGTGACGTTAACACTGCCGGATCATATGGTGTTGCATTACCCGTCGCAGTCGAGTGTCTATCAGCTTGATTTTGAAAGCGAAGGTATTCACGGAGAATTAAAGACCGTGTACGAGGCGCAATCATACGAGTCAGATGCAGATCTGATGGTGCAGAAATCTTTGCAGTTAAGCGCTGATGATCTCTATCTGCTGTTGGTGGAAGCCGTCGGCGTTGGAACACGACTCAGGCTCAGGTTTGATCCCGTAACAACCCCTGATGCGCAGTGTGTGCTTCCTGCAGGACAGCCGTTTCGTTGTGTAAGCATCAATGACTTGCCAATAAAAAATGCCGAGCTTACCTATCTTGACACCGAGCTGGTGATAACTGTCAAAGAATAACTCGTTCTACACGCCGCCTTTTGGGGTGCTGGTGTATCTGACAGTCTGTTTGCGATGCGGTAGCCGGTTAATGCCGATTGATTCTCATGTGCTCCGGCCCTCAGAGGGCCTGTCGTAAAAGGCACGATATTACCCTCCACTTGTGCGAGGGTCGGCGTCTAAGCGCCGGGGAGGGCTCTCCGCCGTGGCTCATACTCGTTCCAAACGACAACAATGAGTAACGAATGACTTTAATGACACCTTCCCGGGCAGGGTGTCCGCTCATTGCTGAAGAATTTTTGTGATGCAAGTCACTCAAATTTTACCGTCGACCAAATTTTCATCGGTTCGTTTGCAACCGAAAATCATCTGCATCACGTTTTCACCTATCCATCAGGATTTATCTGCTGCGTGGCCTGTCGATTGCTTTTTCAGTAACAGTTGTTGTCAGACCGTAAACAATCTAATCAAGTTTCTAAAGAAATATTCCAAAGTTGTTTATTTTATGAAGAAAATTTGAAAAAGGTCGATAGGAAACTGTCGGCTGTGATTGTTAACGTAAAGACAAAAATTATAAAAAAAAGATCGTAAACAGATCTGACGATACATTACAGAGATATGGGAGCAACGATGGTGTCGAGTGCAAATGCGCTGGCGGCAACTGAGAACGTGATTCAGCCACAACGGCCGAAAAACCCTGTGCAGGTTTTAGCTGTGACGGGCGGAAAAGGCGGTGTCGGCAAATCGAGTATAGCGGTGAACCTGGCTTTAGAGCTGGGCAAACTTGAACGGTCGGTGATGGTGATGGATGCAGATCTTGGTTTAGCCAACATCGATGTCCTGTGCGCGCTCTCACCTGCAGGAACCCTTGAAGACGTATTTGCGGGAAAACAATCGCTGGACGAAATACTGTTACAAATCGATAGTCGTGTAAGTTTGCTGCCTGCCAGTAGTGGTGCACCTGCTATCACGTCGCTGTCTCAAGCAGAGTATGGAGGCCTTATTCAGGCTTTCAACAGCCTGCAAGCACCTATTGATACCCTTGTCATAGATACGCCTGCCGGAATTTCAGATCAGGTTACGTCGTTTTGTCGGGCAGCAAGGGAAGTGCTGGTGGTGGTTTGTGATGAGCCAACATCTATTACTGATGCCTATTCAATGATCAAAGTGTTGAATCGTGATTTCAATGTTAAACGATTCAATATTGTTGTGAACAAAGTATCGTCAAATCAACAAGGCATAGATCTTTTCAATAAAATCCTCAAAGTTGCCGACAACAATCTTAACGTGATGTTGAACTACCTGGGTTCGGTACCGCAAGATGATTATCTGCAACAGAGCGTTCAAGTTAGAAAGCCCGTAGTTGACTCGTTTCCAAGATCCAAGTCAGCGCTGGCGCTCAAAAAGCTTGCAAAGAAAATACATGGCTGGCCAGAGCCGAAACAACCTATCGGACATGTTGAGTTTTTCGTAGAAAGACTCGTCAGCTACAGTACCCCTGCAGGTGTGATTGAATGAATGCTCATGCAATGTATAACGATGTCGAGCTTGTCTCAGATGACCAGCTCGTTACTCAGCATGCCAAACTGGTAAAACGAATTGCTTTTCACCTGATGCATCGATTGCCGCCTAACGTGCAGGCAGAAGATCTAATTCAGGCGGGGATGATTGGTCTTATAGAGGCCTCACGACAATATGACCCGACTCAAGGCGCGAGCTTTGAAACCTATGCGGGTATTCGCGTGCGTGGCGCCATGCTTGACGAGATTCGCCGTTCCGACTGGACTCCCCGGTCTGTGCATCGCAAATCGCGTGAAGCTGCTGAAGCACTGCGTCATATTGAACAGGAGACCGGGCGTGATGCTGTTGATACTGAAGTCGCTTCGCGGCTTGGTATTTCTTTAAGCGCCTATCACCAGATTCTGACTGAAAGCATGTCTGCGCATATCTTCAGTTTCGATCAGCCGGATGAAAACACCGGCGAAACGATTGCACTGCCAGAAAGCAAAGATGTTGGCCCATCTGAAAACATGTACCGCGGCAGTTTTAAGACTGCATTGGCTAATTCAATCAAAAATCTGCCCGAGCGCGAAAGTCTGGTCATGTCTCTGTACTACGACGAAGATCTGAATCTCAGGGAGATTGGCGAAATCCTTGGTGTTAGTGAAAGTCGGGTTTGCCAGATCCACGGTCAAGCGCTAATACGACTCAAAGCCAGGCTCTCGGATTGGACGGCAATCGAGCCTGACTAAAAACAGGCACTGCCGAATTTGTAATTTACCGGGCCCGAATCTCGGGGCCCTGGCACTGTCCGGTTACGGTCATGTCGCGGAAAGGAAACTTGTCTACTACAGTACTGGTTAAGAGCCGGTGTGCAAATCGGGTTGGACCGATTCTTGCTGCATCAGAGTTCGCTTTTTTACTACCGGTACGAGGACATGAACGCGATATCAGAGTTGGTGGAACCAACTCTAGAACAACAGCTAATAACCAGGAAGGTTTACAATTCTCCCGTAATTGAAGGTAATCAGGGGGATGCTGCGAACGCGAGCGTTTTATATCAGCATCTCGAGCTTGATGCGCTCTTCGATGAGTTCTGCGCGCGTCTGTTGCAACTGGTCAGTGTTGATCAGGTTCGGCTGCAACATAAGGAATCTGCACGTTCGCTTGAAAAGAGCTATGCCTCCGCAGGTTTTGAGAATCAATTTTTACTCCGCTATCGACTCAAATATCAGGGCGAAATACTGGGCACGCTCTCGTTAAAGCGACGACACCAGTTTTTGTCTGCCGAGGTACGCCAGATTCAGGATTATGTTGACTCCCTGATTGGCCCGCTGCGCAACGCAGATCGCTATCTAAAAGTGTGGCGATCAGCCTATCAGGATGCGTTAACCGGTGTGAAAAACCGCGCATCCTTCGATCTCTTGTTGTCCGGGCAAGAGGCCGGAATTGAGGTGCACTCACTGCTGGTCTGTGATGTCGATGGTTTCAAGTCCATCAACGATCTCTATGGCCATGCGGTAGGCGACGAGGTGTTGCGCCAGTTTGCATCGCAGCTGTGCGACAGCGTCGGAGCGAGTGGTACGGTGTATCGATACGGTGGCGATGAATTTGTCATTGCGCTGCATGAAAACCGTGCGGACGACGGATTACAACTTGCCGAAGATTTACGCCTTGCCACAGCGCGACTGCGGCTTAAAACGCGGGACCATGAAATCTCGGTAACCACGACAATCGGGCTGGCCCGGGCTCACCAGAATGAGTCACTGGATGAGACATTTCTGCGTGCTGACAGCGCTTTATTGTTTGGCAAAAAGCGCAGCAAAGACACTGTAATACAGCACTAGCCTGGAGCGGTTCAGGCGGCAAACTTGAGAAAAGTGATTTGGTGCGGAAGCGCTGTTTTGACGTGCTTATTCGATCAATTTTGTCAAATAATCTGACTTAAAATATCCGTCCCTCGCGACGACTCCCATTCTCAGGCAGCCGCCTGGCAGGATAATCAAAACTTCTGTTCGGTACCTGTTGACAACGAGCGGCTGGCGTTCTATATTTCGCGGCTTGCTTGTCGCAAAGCCTGTGTCCCCTTCGTCTAGAGGCCTAGGACACCGCCCTTTCACGGCGGTAACAGGGGTTCGAATCCCCTAGGGGACGCCATTCGCGTTTTCCAGACACACACTCCCTCCTTT
>CALHCI010000074.1 GCA_937931165.1 uncultured Granulosicoccaceae bacterium | reverse complement strand
GCCGCTGGCAGCCATAACCACAGTCAGTAATACTGTGGTGGTGGCGAAGTAACTTCCGCTAAGGTCTGCCTTTCGGGCAAAGAAGTAAACGACGAACATACATGGCAGTAAGACGAGATAGGTCATGCAACCCCCTGCTTTTACCCGGGCACAAAAGCGTGCCGTGGTGAGGGCGGCTATGCTAAAGGAATGTGATGATTTTCTCTGTGAACGACGTTATGGAATACAGTTCGAGAGATCGCATCCGCATGCCTGACATGAGCTAACTGTATGGAAATCAGTTAAAAACCATGGCCTTAGAGCGCATTGCAAGCCAGATTATTCACTGTGAGGCAAGCCTCAATTCGCTACTTGAGGCGCTGCGAACGTCAGGTCCGTTTCATTCGAGTGCCTGCGCAGGCTGGCACGATAGAGATTCCACATGGCAAACTGAACACCGAATATTAACGATGCGAACCATAAGTGTAACGGTTGCGCAAAAGCGGGAAAGTGCAACCGGTCCATGGTCACCCCCAATAAAATGGTAGCCACAAGCAACCCCATCAGCACTACAGCGAGTTTGCGCAGCAGGTGTTCGGCGGGGAGCGTTTTCCATAACTTCCACACCAGCCACAGGTTGGTAAAAAGTATCAGCGATGAAAACGATCTGTGCACGTAAAAAATAATATGCAGTCGCTCAACCCACAGCTCCCGGGAGGAGTTATTGAGCGCTTTGGCAATAATATCAACCGACTCACGTACCTGTGTGCCCATGATCATTTGTATTAGCGTCATTGCCATTACTGCGATTAAAACCTTGTTTACTACTGCTGGTAATTTATTGATACCGGTGGTTGGCACAACATCTCTCTGCGAGCGCACCAGCGCATAAATAAGCATGGCGACAATCAATTGCGCCATCAACATATGCAGCGTAATCATCCCGGGTTGCAGGTTACTGGCGACCACCCGTGACCCGAGCCAGCCCTGAAAACAGACCGCTAGAAAAGCTGCAACCGATACCTTGACTACTGTCGGATCTTTGTGCCGGAAATGACGCGATGAGATCATGGTAAGCAAGATAAAAATACCGATCGACACACCGAGCAGACGATTCAGATACTCAATCCATGTCTTGGTGGCGTTGAAGCGGGTTTCGGCATAACCGCGATCAGCGTAAATTTG
Organism: uncultured Granulosicoccaceae bacterium; assembly: GCA_937931165.1. GTDB lineage: Bacteria > Pseudomonadota > Gammaproteobacteria > Granulosicoccales > Granulosicoccaceae. Next base: position 52,185 of record CALHCI010000074.1, on the reverse strand, counting down.
CTGATAGTTGTCGGGTAATTGCTGCTCACTGGTCGGCGGTATCCAGCGGCCAAAACAGGTGGGCCAATCCGGGCATCCCATACCGGAGCCGGTCGCGCGTACCGCGCCACCCACCAGAATCAGGATGTAAACGGCCAGCACAGTTGCCATGCCCAGACGTCGGAATTGATATATTTGCGAAGAATCCATAGCGTGCGCTGATAAAGGGTAAGGGATTGCGTGGCGCATTGAGTCGCGCTCTGCCCGGTTTTATACGTTTTACGGTGCTTTCTGGTCCATATACTTTTTTGGCAGAAGTACCAGAAGAGCTATCACCCGACGGCACATTTTAGCCTATCAGCACTGAATCGCCGATAGCCATAAACAACAGATTTTCGGAAGCTGCATTTTTGCCCTATAGTTATGGAATCAAAAGTTGTTTGGTGGTGGCGTTAATTCGCCGGCAACCTCCGGCGGATCAGTGATAATGAAACCAACAAAACCGACCCGATTTACCCATTTCGACGAGCTGCTCGCGGTGCGCATGGCAACGCCTGAGTTTACACTCGAAGCAACTACCGCATTACCCCGGCTCGAGTGCGATGCGACGAAAATCTTCGTAGATGATCTGCTGGAACTCGGTTTTATCTACTCTCATGAATTTACCGTCAGCAATGCGGTGGGCAAAGATGAGGGTGAGCCCGCTCATGTCATCGCTTACATGAACGTAGAAGAAAACGCCTATGCATTGGTAACAGACCTCTACCACGACGATTGCTGGGTTAAATTTACCAGCTTTTTCTCACAGGGGCGCCGCTACGTCACCACCAGCCAGCCCGGTGCCATGGCACTCGATTTCCTCGAGCAAGCAATGCCTGAGCTTATTGTGCAAAACGTTGGCTCAGGGCCGATCAGCAGTCAATGGAAACGGCATAAACGCCTGATCGCTATGGAAATACCCGAGGCCACACCGATGTTGTTCAAGCCATTGCAACATCTGGCCGCCGAAAAACAGTTTTACCGGGACTACGTCAACGAATTGCTGAGCCAGAATATACTGCAGCAATCCGATACCCAGACCGTGCGTTTCACCCGGTCGGGTGCCCGCGCGTTTCACCTGGCCCTGACTTCCAGGTCAGCGAGACGTCCAATTCCGAAAGTTGAAAGGTGGATTGGCAAACGAGGCAAGTTGCCGCTTAAAAGCATGTTCAGCGCCAACAACCTGGCACTCGCTGCAGCGGGTGTTGTAGGTATCGGTCTGGTGGTTATGCTGCAACAAGGCAAAGAGCAGACACCGGACCTGGATGCCAGCACCGCAACAGCACCGGTTACAACAGCGGTAATGCCCGCTGACAAGATCGCGACAGATTACACCGGTAGCTCAGTCACTCAGCCCATTGCCAACGCGCCCGAAGTCGCCGGAATAAACAAAGACACACTGGAAAGCATTACCGATAACGCCGCGCAAAACAAACCGGCAAAGAAAATCGACAGGCAGAAAATTCTGATCGCAGATCAGGAAGACGAGATGTGGCGTATTGCAGTAGAAAACGCCGAGTTTTTTCTGCTTTCAAACGATGGTGACCCGGCACCCTGGATTCGAACAGCAAGAAAAATCGCTGCAGGCTTCAACAGCAGTGATTCACGCCTGGCGCGCACCTACTTCCTGGCCGCGCTGCTGGAACCCGACTACAGAATTGCAGAACAGCAGTTTAATCGCGCTTTGAGTATTCAGACAAAAAGCCTGGGGCTGTACCACGCTGAAACAGCGCAAACACTGGAAGCACTCGCATGGGTTGCCGAACACAATAAAGATGACCTCGAAGAGGCAATTACTCACCAGCGGCTGGCAATCAACATCTATCGCGACATATTCGGTGCCACAGCAGAAGATACAAAGGCGGCGCAGTGGAAACTCGCTTACTTTGAAGACCGGTTAGCGGGCGTGCGTCCGAAAGCTGATTCAAACAGACGGCTACTGCCGGCACTGGCACGGTTTACTCGCTAACGAGTGGGTGTCGTACAAGAAGTTGGGTAGTATTTCTGAGTGTGGTTTGAAACGAGTATGAACCTCGGCGGAATACCCTCCCACAAGCGGGCGCCAGCGGGAGGGTATGGTTCGTACCTGGTTAGTCACCCTCACAAGTGGGAGGGTAGCATCGCGCATTTTACGACGGGCGCTTACAAACCAAGCTAACTGGACTTGCGTTCCATAAACGCTTCGATTGCCTCGGTGCGTAACGGCCCCGGATTGTTGCCCACCAGCTCTCCCTGCGGGTCAAACAGCAAATAGGTCGGTGTTCCACGCAGACTCTCTTCAGTCATACCCTGATAGTGAGACGCGACTATCATGATGTTACCAACCAGACTCGGAAAGCTGGTCTTGTGTTCCTGCATATTTTTCTTGACCGCTTCAATCCCTTCCATGCCATCAAGCGCAATACCAAGCACCTCGGCATCGGTGTCTTTGTGACGGCTGTGAAAGTCAGAAATATCCGGCTTTTGCATTTCGCAAATGTGGCAGGACGTCGACCACAGCATGACCAGTAGCCATTTTCCATTGCCCCGGTAGTCATCCAGATCAACCACTTTGCCGTCGAGTTCGTGCAACTCCATGCCAGCACGCGCAGGATTGGCAGACAGAAGCGCTACAGAAAACGCCAATGTCAGTATTTTCAGGAAGTTACACGATGGCAAATTGAGCATATTTCGCAGTACAAGCACAGGCGGCTCCGAAGTGAATTTATAGTGGGACGAGATAAAGGTGAGCAAGTTCACCACACTTTGCAAAAAAGTTCCCCAACAGAACGTCAATAGTCAGCGCGGGCACATTAGCTGCAATTATCCGGAATAGTTCATCTCTAAGCGGTATTTCCGGGCTTGTCAGTCATCCAAAACAAATCGCGGCAACCATCGGGCCAATCAGGGCTCTGCGCTGCTTTCTTGTTTTGCCTGCTATTCGCTGCCCTGCTATTCGCTGCATTGAGCAGCGCTCTGTCTGATCCTGCAGGTTCAGTCACGACGACCATTACCGGTGCAACCAAAGCACAGGAGGCGCAAATTCGCGCGCACACAAGCACGCTGAATCTGACCAACATCGCCGACATTGAAGCGGAGCTGCAAGCACTTGAGCAAAGAGCGGCAACCAGTCTGCAAGCGCTCGGTTACTACCACGCAAGTGTTGACGCCAGCCACGCCAACTACAAGCAAAACACCGCAATCAATCTTCGTGTCGATGCTGGCCGCCCTACGCTGATAAAAAGCATCAATCTGAACATATCTGGCGGCGCGAAAGAGAGCAGAGAATTTCGCAAGATACTTACCGCACTGCCAATTAGAACCGGCAGTCGTCTCGATCATGGCGATTACGAACGCGCCAAGGACATGCTCTACAGTCACGCACGTAACCTTGGTTTTTTCAGCGCAAGGTTTCTGCGCTCGCAAGTGCTGGTCAGCGCCAAGGAAAATTCTGCACAGGTCTGGATTGAGTTCGATTCAGGTGCAAGACATACCATCGAGTCAGTAACCTACAACACCGACCTGTTCGACAGAAAATTTTTAACGCGGTGGCAACCTTTCGAAGCGGGCGTTCCGTATCGCGCCTCTTATACCGCAGGGCTTACGCGCAACCTGCAAAACAGCGGTTACTTTAAACATGTGAGTGTTAAACCTGATATCAATCGAGGTATTGGCAACAAAGTAAATTTGCATGTCGACCTGACGCCGGCAAAAGAAAACGTCATGAGCCTCGGTGCAGGCTATGCGACTGATACCGAGCTGCGCGTAAAAGGCAGTTGGCTAAGACCACATCATAATCTCAGTGGACACACGCTGAAAGGTGCGACCAGTCTGTCACGCCTTAGACAGGAAGTATCCTTAAGTTACCAGATACCACATCGCAGCCAGCCGGAACACGGACGTTATACGTTTGATGTCGGACTGTTAAATCATCAAAGCGGAGATACTTTTTCGCAACTGCGCACCATGAATGTCAGTGATACACGATTGCTGGGTGGTGGATGGTACCGGGATATATTTCTGCGGCTGGAAAACGAGAACACTGAAGACTCAACAGATCGAACCAATCTACTGTTACCAGGCTTCAGCCTGTCACGTACGCAATCAGACGGAGGAATCCATCCGGACAAAGGCACCTTTCTGTCATTCAAGGTGTTTGCAGGGCACACCAGATTGTTTTCAGACATCAATATGCTGAAAGCCACTGCTTCTGCAAAAAGATTGTTCTCTCTTCGAAAAAAACACTACCTGATCACCAGAGCTGAATTCGGACTGTTAAAAACTTCGGACTTTAGCCGGGTTGCGCCGTCGCACCGGTTCTTTACCGGTGGAGATAACAGTGTCAGGGGGTTTGCCTATCAATCTATCTCGCCGACCAACGAGTCAGACGAAACCATCGGCGGGCAGTTTTTAACCAATGCCTCGGTAGAGTACAACTACTACTTCAGAGATCGCTGGGCATTCTCGGCCTTCACTGATACCGGCCGCGCATTCACGGACAGCGCTACCCCTTACAGCGTCGGCGTTGGCGCAGGCATCCGATGGCTTTCACCGGTCGGGCCACTGCGTTTTGATATCGGTGTTGGTGTTAGTGACGAAGACAATCCGGTCCGGATTCATCTGGCTATCGGTCCGCAGTTATGACCAGAGCATCAACCATAAAAATCTCCGCAGCCATTCTATTGCTGCTGATGATTTTGTTTTTTGCTGTCGTGAGCTGGTGCTTCTTTACCGAGCGCGGTGCCAGAGTTTCTTTAGGTACACTGCAACGCACACTGACCAATCTGCATTATCAATACGAATCCGGTAATCTCGCTAACGGTCTGGTATTGACTGATGTCAGCTGGACAATGAAAAACAACACCCGGATAACTGCCGACAAAGCCACGCTGAAGTGGAATCCGAGGTGCTGGCGTGGACAGGAATTCTGTGTGAGTAACGCAGATATCAATCAATTAACCGTCACGCTGGTGAAACCCGAGGTCAAAAAAAATCCGATTCAGCTTAAGCCGGTAAAAGTTCCATTTGAATTGGTCACAGACAAGCTCACCATTAATAAACTCTCGATAAACCGCCCCGAAAAAAAAACCATTGAGCTAAAGAACCTTCAGTTCTCAGGCAGGATTAGCGATCACACCATGATTGCAGACTCAATACAGCTGGAGTGGCTGTGGTTGAACGCTGTCGCAAGTGGCGAAATGAATTTGATTGACAATTATCCGTTAGCGCTTACCGGTCAGTTCTCACATGTAGAAAACAAGCAAAAATTTCCATTAAGTGGCAGTTTCACCCTCAATGGTGATTTACTGAGCGCAGAACTTCAGTCTTCGCAAAATCAGCCTTTTACGTCTGTCATGCGAGGCAATATATCTTTCCTGACAAGGCAGCTGCCAATCGACTTGCAACTGCAGTGGGCACAAACACAAATACCCTTTAAAACTGACCAACCGCTGTTTTATCTGCACAACGGTAATATGAATCTTAATGGCTTCTGGCCAGACTACACGATAGCCGGAACCGTTGAAACCAGCGGACCCAAATTACCGGTGGCTATGGCCACCATAGATGGAAAGCTCAATACAAAGCAACTTAACTTCCACCCGCTGCACCTCAAAACACTGAATGGCGATATCAATGCAAACGGCCAGCTACTGTTTGGAGATGGACTTGAATGGCAATCCACACTCAGTATTGAAAAGCTGGAGCCTAACCGATTCTGGTCAATACCCAGAACACTGACAAGCGGCACATCGGTGTTTAACGGGCGTACCAATAAGGGGCAGACTTCACTTCAGTTAAAGGACATAGATTTACAGGGAACCACGGGCGGGTTCCCTTATTTGCTCACTGGAGATCTTCATCGTACACCAGAAAACGATCTGCAGCTGCACACAGTAGAAATCAAAAACCACAACAACACACTTACTGCAAACGGTACACTGGGTGAAACATCTGACGCTTCTGTTTTCTTTGCATTGCGTGAACCAGGGATGTTTCATCCGGATGTTAAAGGTGATTTAAACGGAGATTTTCAGGTCACAGGAAACATACACGCACCGCAGATAACCGGCAGCGCATCTTCAAGTATGCTGTGGTTTAAAAACTTTCGCGTCACAAACACCAAAGTTACCGGAAAAGTAAGAACAAACAATGAAGAAGTGAGCGAGCTAAACATTGCCGCACAATCCGCCAGCAACGGCCCTCTCAGTATACAGAACCTTGCAGTAACACTGAGTGGTTCCCCCGAAAACCACTATCTCAAAGCAAATTTCAATGGTGAACCATTATCAGTCAGTTCAATGAGGATGTCAGGGAAACTGGATAAATACCGTAACTGGATAGGCAAGATTTATAAAACCAACGCCACCATTACCGGCCAACCGGTACAACTCGACACGCCATTGGAACTTACCTGGGTCAATGGACGAAATGCCGTCGCCTTACAGCCACACTGCTGGGAGGTAGGCGAGTCTTCAGTGTGTGTCGATGCCCCGGCACTAATTGGCAGCGATGGTACCCTGGACTTCAGTGTTGACCGCCTTGACCTTTCGACCATCAGTCCATTGCTTCCAGATGATATTTCAGCTGCAGGAATTTTGCAGTCTCGCGGCAAACTAAAATGGCATCAGTTTAAGCGACCTGAAGCGGAACTGCTCACCAGCGTACAGCATGGCAGGGTGACCATTACACCACCCGCTGCTGCAAAGCCGGTTACCTTCGATCTCAGCACTGCCGATTTACAGGTCACAACGCTTCGCAACAAAATCACTTCAGTGCTTAGCGTTGATACAGATAAAACCGGACCGATTGAAGCAAATGTTGCAATTTCATTGAACAATCGCACCTATCCACTGCGGGGGACCGTAACGCTTGGGGAGTCACCTGTGCAGTGGATACACGAATATTTCCCGGCGCTGGAATTCAGCAAGGGATCTGTGGTCAGCAATTTTAATTTGAGCGGTACCTTGAAAGCTCCGCGGGTGGACGGACAGATAAGTTTGAACAATGCTGCTATCGACTCGCCCGGCATACCAACGCCATTAGATAATATTCAAATGGAATTAACAGTTGCCAATGACAACATTAGCGTCACCGGATCTGCCGAATCAGACGGCCGCCCTTTGTCTGTAACTGGCAACGCACAGATTGAAAACAACGACTGGACGGCGAAATTAAACTTGCAGGGAGACCGCATTAACGTCAGGCACAAATACCTGAACAGCGCCATTGTATCTCCGGACCTTAGTATCAACCTGACAAAAGAACGAATTTCAGTTGGTGGTCGCGTCACTGTGCCACGCGCTGCGATTACTCTGCCTAAGATCGACAACAACGGCATTCCGATTTCAGACGATATTGTCATTGTTGATGCGGTAGCGAAAAACGATCTTAATCTGAATCAACGCAGCACTCATCCGGTTCGCGCGGACATTGATATTCAACTCGGCAACCAGGTATCTTTTAGCGGCTACGGACTGGACGCCGATCTGCATGGCAACATGAATGTTAAAATCAAACCCAAAAGAATACCGGAAGTGCTCGGTGAAGTGTTTATAGATAAAGGCACTTATCGCTCTTATGGTCAGTCACTTGTTATCAGAGACGGCCGTATCAACTTTGTCGGCCCGCTGGAACAAACCAACCTCTCAGTAGAAGCTGTACGAAACACCGGACGTGTATTGGCAGGCTTGCGTGTCGACGGATCACTGAATGACCCGCAAACCACACTGTTTTCAGAACCCCCGTTACCTGAAGAAGCAATACTTCCGTATCTGGTTCTTGGCAGACCAATCGATTTGGGTGCTGAAGCTGCAGATGATTCACAACTCATTGCCAATGCCGCGTTGTTTATGGGTATAACTAACGGTCGCAGCATCACCCAATCACTGGCAGCAAACCTCGGCATTGATGACTTCACTATGAGCGCTACCGGCTCCGGTGAGGATACTCAGGTACAACTGAGCGGCAGACTTAATGATCGATTACTGGTCCGCTACGGGCTTGGTGTATTTAACTCAGTCAATACGCTTTTCCTGCGCTACGATCTGGCCGAACAGCTTTATCTTGAAACCACACAAGGCCTGGAAAAAGCCGTAGATTTGTTTTATTCATTTGAATTTGACTAGCGGTATTTAGATAGCGGCTTTAAATCACCCGGCTTTCCTGCAGCGAGGTAATCTCCGCTTCATCGTAGCCAAGTAATTCACTCAGAACGCTCACAGTATGCTCACCAACTCCAGGGCCTGCGGTATCAGTACGCCCGGGAGTATCGTTAAGCCTTGGATGCATAGCCGGTATTTCAAGCTCACGTTCACCGACTGTTACTTTTTCAAAGAGTCCGCGTGCACGATAGTGCGGATCTTCAAACATATCTGCAACGCTCAGAATCGGCCCCGAAGGTACCTCGGCGACTTCGAGGGTCTTTAATATCTCTGCTGCACTATGCTGGCTGGTCCAGTGGCTAATCGCCTGATCAATTTCTTTTTCATGCTGAACACGACCGGCATTACCTGCCATACGCGGATCGTTCGCCAGATCATCACGACCGGTACATTGCATTAAACGCTGATAGATTGAATCTCCGTTGCCACCAATAACCACATATTTATCGTCTGCACAAAGATAGGTGTTAGTCGGTACAATACCGGTAAGCGTTGAACCGGACGGCTCTCGCACGACTCCCTCGGCTGAATACTCCGGCACCACCGCTTCCATCATGTTGTAGACGGATTCAAAAATCGACACATCCACCACTTGTCCGCTGCCGTGAGTTGTTCGACTGTGCAGACCAAGCAATACACCGATAACAGCGTGCATTGCAGCGAGTGTGTCACCAAGGCTCAGGTTAGGTCTTACCGGGGGTCGGTCAGGGAAACCATTCACATGCCGAAAGCCACCAAACGCTTCACAGGCTGATGCATAACCCGGTCGTGATGACATTGGCCCGGTCTGTCCATAGCCGCTTACTCGAGTGTAAACCAGTGACGGATTCGATTGCCTGAACTGCTCCGGGTCAAGCCCCCACTTCTCCATGGCACCAGGGCGGAAATTTTCAATCACAACGTCGACCTTGTTCATAAGATCACGCACCAGTGCACGCCCGCGATCAGCTTTAAGATCAACCGTCACCGATTTTTTATTTCTTGCAATACTTTGCCACCAGTAAGAAGTGCCATGCTCGTCGAGTAGCCGCCATTGACGAATCGGATCACCGCGGCCGGGAGGCTCAATCTTGATGACCTCGGCCCCGAAGTAGGCCAGCATACAACCGGCTTGCGGACCAGCAATTAGCTGCCCCAGTTCAAGCACCTTCACACCGTCGAGCGGGCGCCGGTTATTTCCTGTCGTGTTCAATGAGTGTCCTCGGTCAATGGTGCAAATCTGCAAGGCTCCGATAACAACTGTACTGTATAAGCAACCCGGTGTATGCCACCATAATCATCAGGGTGCGCGAATTCAAATCATCAGGAGCATGTGTGGCTGACAATCCTTTCAATAACGGACTGGACAAAAACTCCGCAAACTACACTCCGCTGACACCGCTGAGCTTCCTGGCCCGTGCCGCCGATGTGTATCCACAGCATCCGGCGATTATTTATGAAGGCCTGACTCAGGACTGGGCCACCACACATCAACGCTGTGTCCGTCTGGCATCAGCGTTAACGCGCATCGGTATAGGGTCCGGCGACACTGTCGCTGTGCTGGCCCCCAATACACCGGCCATGTATGAAGCACATTTTGGCGTACCGATGTGTGGTGCGGTGCTTAATGCGATCAATACCCGCCTCGATGCTGCAACTATTGCGTTTATTCTTTCGCATGGCGAAGCGAAAGTGCTGATCACCGATACTGCTCTGTTTAAAACCGCAGCGGAAGCAGTTAAGCAACTGGAAAGTACCGTGGTGGTGATCGATATCGATGACCCGAATGTTCAAACTGAAAAACAACGACTCGGCACTATTGAATACGAAGACTTTCTGACGACAGGCTCAGCCGATGACGCCTTTCCACCGCCTCAGGATGAATGGAATGCGATTGCGCTGAATTATACGTCAGGCACGACAGGCAACCCGAAAGGGGTTGTTTATCATCATCGTGGCGCATACCTCAACGCACTGAGCAACATCACCGGATGGGAGATGAGTGATCACCCGCGCTACCTCTGGACACTGCCAATGTTCCACTGCAATGGCTGGTGCTTTCCGTGGTCACTTGCTGCAATCGCGGGTACCAGTGTGTGCTCCCGCACCGTATCCGGCGAAATGATTTATCAGGCAATTAAACAACACCGGGTAACGCATTTGTGTGGCGCCCCCATCGTGCTCAGCATGATTCTCAACACGCCGGCAGACGCCACCTGCACTATTGACTACCCGATTAAGGTGATGACCGCTGCAGCGCCGCCTCCGGCCAGTATTCTCGCTGAAATGGAAAGTCTCGGCTTTCACATGACGCATGTGTACGGCCTGACTGAAACCTACGGTCCTGCGGTCATGTGTGCGTGGAAAAAACACTGGGATAGCCAGCCCGCCGACGAAAGAGCACGACTGAAGGCAAGGCAAGGTGTGCGCTATCAGGTACTGGAAGGCCTGGACGTACTCGACCCGGAATCTTTGCTGCCAGTTCCGCGGGATGGCACCACGGTTGGCGAGGTGATGTTTAAAGGCAACATTGTGATGCGCGGTTACTTTAAGAATCCGGTTGAAACAGAAAAGGCATTTGCCGGGGGCTGGTTTCACTCAGGCGATCTGGCGGTCATGGATGAAGATGGCTATCTGCGCATTACCGACAGATCAAAGGATGTGATTATCTCCGGCGGTGAAAATATCTCCTCCATAGAAATTGAAGACGTACTGTATTCGCACCCTGACGTCCTGGAGGCCGCAGTGGTCGCCATGGACGATGAAAAATGGGGTGAAACACCCTGCGCCTTTGTGCATCTGAAATCGCACGCAGACCTGTCTGAAGGCCAGATCATTGAGTGGTGCCGCGAAAACATGGCACGCTTCAAATGTCCGTCAAAAGTGGTGTTTGCAGAGCTTCCAAAAACTTCGACAGGGAAAATTCAGAAGTTTTTATTGCGTGACCAACTCAAAAACGATGGCGCAGGCTAGCAGCAAATTCCTGACAACATCAAATTCTGCCCGTGACGAAGTTCACATCAGTGCCCTAACGTGTTGTTTTTGCGCGTTGCGCCGAACCGGGCGCTAACGTCCACCTGAAAATAAAATCGCATGCCGGGCGGTAATCAAATTGAACGGGCAGCAAGAAAACTGTTACTATTTCGCCACGATTGAATTACATTACGTTACAACAAGCGCACAACTTGTCAATAATATGACGCTCTGCGAAGAATAAGCAGATGCAGTTGGTTAACCTTACCCCCTACAGCGTCGGAATGAAGTCGTTTCGGCACAGAAGGCTAATCAAGTACCCCGCTTCCGTCACAGGTATGGTTTTGAGGTACGCAGGATCGGAAAGTTTCAATGAATGCTACTCAAAAACGCGGCAGTGACATGGATGCAGAAGCGTCACGCTCTTTTGCCGGGCGTAGGGCGCTGTTCTGTGACCTCAGTCGCACGCAGGACGAGCTGGCTTCAGCAATCAAGTCTGCCCGCTGGCAGATCACCACGGTAGACTCTATCGAGTCAGCAACCAAAACAATGCACGACAACGCCTTTGAAGTTGGCGTCATTGTGATCAATGTCGGGCAACTTGAAATGCTCGATCAACTGGAAAAGCTCCTCGATACACACCCGATGAACTGGGTGGCCGTCGTTGAATCAAATGTCATTGAAGATACTCGTGCGGCCGGTCTGATCTCAGACCACTGTTTCGACTATCACACATTGCCGTGCGATACACAGCAACTGGTCGGCACACTTGGCCACGCCTATGGTATGGCTGTTTTGCGCCCACGCCCGGCCATCAGCAGCCTGATTGCAGATAACGATACGCAAATGGTTGGCACCAGCCAGGCCATGCTGAATCTGTATGCTGCCGTTAAGAAATCCGCCCGCGTCGATGCACCGGTGATGATCACCGGCGAGACTGGCACCGGTAAAGAACTCGTCGGACGTGCCCTGCATAATCAGTCACCACGCAACACCGGTCCTTTTGTCACAGTCAGTTGTGCCACCATACCTGCCAATCTGATTGGCGAAGAATTATTCGGCTCACGCGAAAAAGGACCTGGCAGGATAGAACAATCTGTCGGTGGTTCACTGTTCCTCGACTCGGTGACTGATCTGCCTGCAGAACAACAGATGCTGTTACTTCGATTCATGCAAACCGGTCAGGTAGAGCGACTCAACAGTAATCAACCGATTCCGGTTGATGTACGCATCATTACGGCAAGCTCTAACAGTATCGATGAAGCGGTAAAGTCAGGTCAGTTCCGTGAAGATCTGTTCTATCGCCTGAACATATTGCACATTGAAATCCCGGCCCTGCGTGATCGCATTGGCGATGTCGACAGCCTGGCGCAATACTTCTTCGAAAAATTTATAGACGATGCACCCGGCGGCCGCATTAAAGGTTTTTCACAGCAGGCAAAAATCGCCATGCACCAGCACAACTGGCCAGGCAATGTTCGCGAATTATTAAACCGTGTACGTCAGTCAATTGTGATGTGTGAATCTACACTGATACAACCCATTGATCTCGGACTGGCCGGCCATGCCGCTTCAGAAGACGAGAGCGACACACCAACCAACCTTGATGAAGTGCGGGCCAAAGCAGAAGGCGAGTTCATTCGAAACGCACTGGAACGGAACTACAACAACGTTACGGAAACCGCCTCGCAACTTGGTGTGTCACGCGTAACGCTGTACCGGCTAATGAAAAAATACGGTGTACAGATTGCCGGTAGTGGAAGACGCAGCGCTTCCAAGTAGGCGGGGCTGTAGCCGGCATTCCCGGCTGGCAACAAAAACTTATAGAACACGATAAGAGCAACCTGAGGTTGCTCTTATCATTTGTGGCCTTAAAGAAAGCGCGAACGATCCGCCTTCTGCAGCAGTACATCGACAACACGATCAGCGGTCAACGCTGCAGCCGCACCGAATTTCTCGTGCAGTGGTTTTTTCTCTTCGTACTTTACGCTATATACATCAGCTGACTCACAGCTTTTCACGATGTACTCATCGCTGGTAATGATTTCATCGACCAGCTGTAAACGAATTGCCTCCTCTCCGCTCCACACTTCACCAGTGGCCACTTGCACCATGTCTGTCTGCGGTCTGAAGCGTGAGATGGTATTTTTGAACTGATCGTGAATAACCTGAATATCTTCCAGAAACTTCTCACGCCCTTTGTCGGTATTTTCACCCAGCACCGTTAGCGTGCGCTTGTATTCACCGGCAGTCAGCAACTCGACATCAATATCGTGCTTCTTCAGCAAACGATGGATGTTGGGAATTTGCGCCATCACTCCAATGGAGCCAATAATCGCGAACGGTGCGGCAAGAATTTTATTGGCAACACAGGCCATCAGATAACCACCACTGGCAGCAACTTTATCAACACTCACCACCAGTGAAATATTCTTGTCCCGTATGCGCTGTAACTGCGCAGCAGCAAGGCCGTAGCCGTGTACCGTGCCACCACCGCTTTCAATCTTGATTGCTACCTCGTCGTAGACGTCGGCAATCGAAAGCACTGCGGTGACTTCCTTGCGCAGATAATCTACCTGCGAAGGTTTGATATCCCCTTTGAAATCAAGCAGAAAAATCCGCCGACGCTTTTTCTCGTCAACAATGGTAGTGCCATCGCCACGATTTTTAGCCGCAATTTTGGCCGACGCTTTTTTAGCCTTGGCCTCTTGTTTATCCTGCTTTTTCTTGAGCTTGGCCGATTGTTTAAAGTCAGCCGGATCAAGCACCATGGACTGCAACATCTCGCGGCTTTGATCCAGCTGCTCATTGATATGCGTGACATTCAACGTGCCTTTTGAGCGACGACCGCGTCCGCCGAATGCTGTAGCCAGAACCAGAAGTGCGACTAACAATAAAAATACCGTCAACAGCTTGGCCAGGAACAACCCATAACTGAAGAAAAACTCGCCCACGAATAGAAACCTCGATTATTGTTTAGAGTCGGGTTTATTTACACCGGCGTCAAACGCCTGGTGTTTTATAAACCAGCACTGGTGAATTTTAGGGTTGCGGGAGAAATCTCTCTGCAGACTCCATTTAGTACGATCTTCCACGGCATACCGGTCGGGAATTTTTGCCGCCAGCTTGAAACGCCGAAAATTATTGGAAAACACCAACACGCCTTGCGGATTAAGTATAGACATACATTGCTCAATCATCGATTCATGATCGCGCTGCACGTCCCAGTCCTGCTCGGTCGCTGATGAATTTGAAAAAGTCGGTGGATCCAGAAAGATGATATCAAAACCGGCATCGCCAGACTTAATATGCGCGTCGACCCACGCTTTGCTGTCTCCGCGCACCAATCGGTGCTTGTTCATGTCGATTTTATTCAGCGCAAAATTTTTCTCGGCCCATTCGAGGTACTTGTAAGAAAGATCGACGCTGACACTGGATTCCGCACTACCCAACGCGGCATGCACCGTCGCCGATGCCGTATAGCAGTACAGGTTCAACAATCGCTTACCGGCGGATGATTTTGCGAGCCATAACCGCACCTTTCGATGATCCAGAAACAATCCACAATCAAGATAATCATGAATATTGATTAAAAACCGGCCCTCTCCTTCAGCAACCTGATAAAACTCGTTGAGTCTTTCCAGGCGGTTGTACTGTTGATCCCCGCGCTGACGGTCACGACGTTTTAGCACAAGATGGTTATCACGACACGCCAGCTCCTGTTTGATCACTTCTGCGGCACTGTCGATACGTGCCTGGGCCAGTCTGGCATCAATGTGTGCAGGTGCGCGGTATTCCTGCAAGCAAACATAAGAGGTATCTGGCTGCAACGCATCGGTATAGACATCCAGCGCAAACGCATAGTCCGGCAGATCTGCATCATAGACGCGATAGTTTGTCGCACCCGAAGACTTTGCCCAACCGCGAATCTGCCTTAGGTTTTTGCGCAGACGATCAGCAAACTGATTAACACCAGGTGCTAGCGCAGGCTTATCTTTAGCGCTCGTATGACCATGTTCATGACCACCACTTTCGTTGCGATCATGACCCCGTTGACTGCGTGTTTGCTCGGCATTACTCCATGGATTAACGACTTGCGACTGCTCTTCCACAGGCGGGCTGCCGGTTTTTTCAGCGCTATATTCATTGTGCCTGGCAAGCGCCGGAACCGACGCAGTAAACAACCGGCAGTCAATGTCACCGTTTTTGCATTCCAGCACCACTCTTCTCGACAAACCAATACGATGAAACAACGAAGGAGCACCGGTAAACAATGCCAGCTGCCAGTTGGCACAGCGGCGCTTTACGGTCCGGCCAAGCGTCGTGTAGAACTTTGCTATCTGATCAGGGTTTTCCAGTCGCTCACCATAAGGCGGATTAACCACCACCAGACCCGGCCCGTTTGGTAACACGCTATCGTTAGAAAAAAAGTCGGCTACCTCTACCTTGATATAGTCACTCAACCCGGCAGCATCGATATTATCCCGCGCAACATCAATGGTGCGACGGTCAATATCACAACCGGAAATTGATGGAATGGCAGACATATCCGCCTGTTGTGTCACTTCCTCACGGACTGCGCTCCAGGTTTCAGTATCGTGCTGATTCCAACCCAGAAAACCGAAGTAGTCGCGCAGCATTCCCGGTGCGATGTTGCCGGCTATCATGGCACCTTCGATCAAAAACGTTGCCGAACCACACATCGGATCAAACAACGAGCCACTGCTGCGAGACCAGCGACTCGCCAGTAAAATCGATGCCGCCAGATTTTCTTTCAGGGGCGCCTGACCACCAGCGCTGCGGTAGTTTCTGCGATGCAGACTGGCACCGGACATATCAAGACTGATGCGCGCTTTGTTGCGAAACAAATAAACATTGACGCGAATATCCGGCGTTTCACGATCAACACTTGGGCGTTCCCCGAATGTGTCACGAAACCAGTCAACAATGGCATCTTTGGTAAGCTGTGCGCCATAACGACTATGAGTGATACAAGAATCAGAGCAAAAGAAGTCAACGGCCAGTGTACCGCTTTGCGTCATGTGCCGCGCCCAGTCGATACGCTGCACAGCTGCATAGAAAGTCTGCTCATCCTGAATTTGATATTCACCCAGTGACAGCAGCACTCTGTTTGCTACCCGCGACCACAGGCAAATCTTGTAGATCTGAATCAGCTCGAGCTTGCAATCCACTCCGGCACGTCGTGTTTTAAAGACATCAATACCCAGGGATTTGAGCTCGGTGCCGAGCAACTTTTCAAGGCCGGGTGCGCAGGCGATAAAGCACTGGTACGTTGGACTTTTTGCGGGAGGGATGGACAAAGCTGACAGTATTCGGGAAGAGGATACCCACCCTACCGCGAGTACTACTGCAGGTAAAGGAAAATGCGTTAGCCGTTACGCTACACACACTCTGGCAATCAGGCAATCAGGCAATACGACGCTCAACCAGCGGCCAGCTGTTAATGTCCTGAAAACTACCCACGGGGTTTCCATCACCAAGGCGACTGTAACGTTCTGTCAGTTCTCTTAGACTGGTGGCAACATGATCTTCAAGTTGTGACCAGTCAAAACGCCAGTGCCAGTTATCTGCGGTTGTCCCCGGCGTATTCATCCGATGACCAGCGCCCAGAGAGAGCACATCCTGCATCGGTATGATGGTGGTGTTCGCCACCGACATCATGGCACTCCTAATTAGCGCCCACGGCATATCGTGATCTGAACACTCCAGGTAGGCACGCACCAGATGCCGGGTTTGGTCGCTGGCACTCTGATACCAGGATAAAGACGTATCGTTATCATGTGTGCCGGTATAGACCACCATGTCGGCTGAGTGATTATGTGGCAGGTGATGGTTGTGCATATCACCGTCGAATGCAAACTGCAGCACTTTCATACCAGGGATCGCAAATTCGCTACGCAGCTCGTGAACAGCATCGGTAATAATGCCAAGGTCTTCCGCCACCAGTGACATTTCACTGAAACTATCCTGCACTGCTTGCAGTAACGCCGCACCCGGCGCTTTAATCCATTCACCGTTGATAGCGGTTTCAGAAGTAGCAGGTATTTCCCAGTAAGACTCCAGCCCGCGAAAATGATCTATTCGCACCAGATCATAAATACTGAAATGAGTGCGTAAACGCTCCAGCCACCATTTGAAATTACTTTTCTCAAGTGCCGGCCAGTTATATAACGGGTTACCCCAACGCTGTCCTTCATCAGTAAAGGCATCCGGTGGCACACCTGCTACCACCATGCATTTACCATTTTCATCGACAGCAAAATTTTCACGATGCGCCCACACATCTGCACTGTCACCAGCAACAAAAATCGGTAAATCACCAAACAGATAGACACCATGACTATGCGCATAGTTACGCAGGTTGCGCCACTGCGTAAAAAACAAATACTGCTCAAACTTCCTTAACTGCAGCCTGTCTGCACTGGACTCAAGTTCAGTGGCAACCGCTGCAGGCTCAGCACGGCGCAACGGCAGTGGCCACTGTGTCCAGCTGGCCCCATGATGGCGCTCTTTCAGCACCGCATAATTGACATAGTCATCAAGCCAGAATGCCTGCCCGCGACAAAATCGATCAAAATCCTCAAGCGTTTCCTGATCACCTGATGCAAGCGCTTTAACACACCCTGCTTCAAGGATTTTTAAACGCCATTCAGTGGTTGGCTCGGCACGCTGCCACACATCCTCTGGAAGCCAGCCCTTATCAACCATCCAGTCAAGGCTGATTAGTAAAGGATTACCGGCATGCGTCGACAGGCACTGATACGGACTCGAATCGCCATGCGTTGGCCCAAGTGGCAGCACCTGCCAGATAGTTTGTCCGGACGCTGCCAAAAATTCGATAAAGCGATAAGCGTTGTGCGACATATCACCCATGATCCACGGACCGGGCAATGACGTCGGATGCAGCAACACCCCACTGCGTCTTTGCTCGAGCGGGTTATGAAGTTTCACACATTCACCTGAAAGATTGGTTCTGCTTACACAACACTGTGCAGGTTCTGTCCCAGCATATCGGGCGTTACCAGCACAATGCCACCGGGGCTGACGTAGAAGTTCTTGCGATCTTCCTCCAGGTTAACGCCTATCTGCATGCCATCCTTTATTACGCAGCCTTTATCGACCACCGCGTTGCGCACATGGCAATGCTTACCAACTACCACTTCCGGCATCAATACCGACTTTTCAACATGTGAAAATTCGGCCACCGAGACATTAGAAAATAACAGAGATTCAGTCAGTGTGGCACCGGAAATAATGCATCCGCCTGCAACCAGAGAGTCGTAGGCAGCACCCTGCTTTTCCTCGGTGTTATGAACAAACTTGGCCGGAGGTGCCTGCTCCTGGTGGGTCCAGATTGGCCACTCTTTGTCGTACAAATTAAGCTCTGGCAACACACGGGTGAGCTCCAGGTTGGCCCCCCAGAAAGTATCTACCGTTCCTACATCACGCCAGTAACTCTGACCACCGCTTTGCTTATCAAGAAACGAATACCCGTAAACATTGGCCGATTCAATCACACGGGGAATAATGTCCTTACCGAAATCGTGACTGGAATGTTCAGACTTATGATCGGCAATGAGTTCCCGCACCAAAAATTCCACATCGAAGATATAGATTCCCATGGAAGCCAGTGACACACCCGGCTGATCTTCAAGTTCATCGGGGTGTTCAGGCTTTTCATTAAACTCACTGACGCGGCCGTCCGATGCCATGCTCAGCACACCAAACGCTTTGGCATCTTCAACCGGCACTTCAATACAACCGATGGTCAGTTCTGATTGCTGCGCGACGTGGTACGCCAGCATTGGACCATAGTCCATTTTGTACACATGGTCTCCGGCCAGCACGATCACATATTTCGGGTTGAAGCTTCTGATGATATCGATGTTCTGGAACACTGCATCGGCAGTTCCCTGGTACCACGAGTTCTCGTCAGTCCGTTGCTGCGCCGGTAGCAGCTCCACGAACGGTCCAAAATCTCCACCAATCATTCCCCAGCCACGTTGAATGTGGCGTATCAGTGAATGCGCTTTATACTGGGTTAAGACGCCAACACGCCGGATCCCGGAATTCAGGCAGTTGGATAATGGAAAATCGACAATGCGGAATTTACCGCCGAATGGCACCGCGGGTTTGGCACGCCAGTCGGTAAGGTTTTCCAGACGCGAGCCTCGCCCGCCCGCCAGCACCAGTGCCATCGCATCCCGGGTTAGTCGACTGACAAAACGTCCAGCCGGTGTAGGATTCTGATTGTAAACATTGATGGTCATTTACTATGTGCACTCACGCTTACGCCCGAACATTCGGGTTGAAGTTGGTTCCATTCCACATGATCCTGTGCTTAATACGCCACTGATACCTGCAGCCGGCTGGCCGACACGCAGCAATCCGGCCCGCGATTAAGAGTCAATTAAACTTAACATCTCCCCGCCCCGATCTACAAACCCGGAAAAACTGGCTCAAGACATGCGGTTAACATAAATTACAAGAAAAACAGTCGGGCAATCAAACCCTCTCGCAATAACAGTTCCAGCTCGACACAAATTTAAACCACAATCCGGTGCCAGATAGTATTATCACCTCATGACATCACCAATCGTCCGTAATCCCCGCTCTAGCCCGCTCCATCTTACGGAGCAAATGCGCTCTATTGCCACCGCTACCCATCACGACCCGTTTGCGGTTCTGGGGCGGCACCGGCTAGGTGATGAATGGGTTATTCGTGTTTACCAACCAATGGCAGAATCGATTTATCTGCTGTCACCTGACGACAAGTATCGCGGCAAAACACAATTCAGCCGCATTGAAAATTCCGATTTTTTTATACTCACTGCTAACGAGCTGCCAGAACAGTATCAACTCAACTGCTACGACAAAAACGGAAACAACTTCCTCGCCGATGATCCCTATCGCTTTGCGCCAACAATCCCGGATCTGGATTTACATCTGTTTAACGAAGGAGAACACCGTACACTGTACAATGTACTGGGTGCGCACCCGCAGATTATCGATGGCGTTCAGGGGGTTCGATTCGCCGTGTGGGCACCTTCGGCAAAAAGAGTCAGTGTCGTTGGTGAGTTCAATTACTGGGATGGCAGAACGCACGCCATGAGAAACCGTGGCAGCAGCGGTGTGTGGGAAATATTTATACCCGGCGTGCAACACGATCAGCTATACAAATTTGAGTTACTGTCTGCAGATAACAGCATAAAAGTAAAACAGGATCCCTACGCCAATGCTTTTGAATTCAGACCGCAAACGGCGTGTAAAGTTTATCAAAGCCGTTTTCAATGGACAGACAAAAACTGGCTAAAGCTGCGTGCTGAAAATCAATGGCAACAACAGCCAATGTCTGTGTACGAAGTACACCTGGGTTCCTGGCAAAGAGACGATAATGGGGGGTTTTTAAACTACAAAACACTCGCGCACAAGTTGCTTGAATACGTTCAGTTTATGGGTTACACCCATATTGAACTTATGCCAATCACCGAGCATCCACTAGATGACTCATGGGGCTACCAGGTTACCGGCTACTTTGCAGCTACCAGCCGGTTTGGCACGCCCGATGACCTTAAATATCTGATCAACCATTTCCATCAGGCCAACATCGGTGTTCTGCTCGACTGGGTGCCGGCGCATTTTCCGAAGGACGACTACAGCCTCAGTAATTTTGACGGCAGTTGTCTGTACGAACATGAGGACCCAAGACTCGGTGAGCACCGTGACTGGGGCACCTTGATATTCAACTACGGCAGGCGCGAAGTCCGAAACTTCCTGATTGCATCAGCACTGTACTGGTTGCGGGAGTTTCATATTGACGGGCTTAGAGTCGACGCTGTTGCTTCAATGCTCTACCTCGACTATTCACGTGAAGCCGATGACTGGATTCCAAACAAACTTGGCGGTCGGGAAAATCTCGAGGCCATTGAGTTTTTGAACAAACTCAATACCATTACCCAGACTGAAGTGCCAGGGTCCGTGATCATCGCCGAAGAAAGTACATCATGGCCACAGGTAACAAGACCACCCGAACACGGCGGCCTCGGGTTCTGTATGAAATGGAATATGGGCTGGATGCACGACACCCTGGAATACATGGCAAATGATCCGGTACATCGCAGCCACCATCACAACAAACTTACTTTTGGTTTGCTGTATGCGTTTACCGAGAACTTTGTACTACCGTTTAGTCACGATGAAGTAGTACACGGCAAAGGGTCAATGATCAATAAAATGCCAGGTGACCTGTGGCAACAGTTTGCCAACCTCAGGTTACTGTACACTTACCAGTTCACCTATCCGGGTAAAAAGCTTCTGTTCCAGGGTTGTGACTTTGCACAACGCGGTGAATGGAATTTCAGCACAGCACTCGACTGGTTTAGCGCAGACATTGACGAACATCGCGGCATCATGTCTCTGGTTGCAGACCTCAACAATTTGTACACCACCCAGCCAGGCCTTTTTACCGATGACTTTACCGACAAAGGCTTCGAGTGGCTAAACGCTGACGATGCTGGCAACTCAGTACTGAGTTACTACCGCAAAGGCGCTGATCAAACGCTTCTGGTGGTGTTAAATTTCACCCCGGTACCACGTGAAAACTATCAAATCGGTATACATGAAGCGTGTAGCTACAAAGAAATATTCAACTCGGACAGCAACATCTACCACGGCAGCAATGTAGGCAACGAAGGTTTGTGCACAACAAAACCACAACCCTACATGGGCCGTTCCAACACGTTAACCCTGACACTACCACCACTCGGGGCCATCGTTTTACAGCCCTGTTAAAGAACCATGAATAACAATAGCCATAAAGTACTTTTCGCTTGTAGCGAAATTGCACCGCTGATAAAAACAGGCGGGCTCGCAGATGTATGCGCAAGCCTGCCCATGGCACTACGGCGTGCCAACACCGATATTAAAATCGCTCTGCCCGGGTACAAAGCAGTGCTCGAACAAATCGATGACATCAATTTTATTTGCATGCTTGATTTACCACTGGGCGCTGTGGCGATCTGTCAGTGCAGCATTGACGACACCGATTTACTGCTCATCTGTCATCCGGTGTTCAGCAATCGCGCTGGCAACCCGTACATGTCTGATGATGACCGCGGCTGGCCAGATAACCCGATGCGCTTTGCGCTATTCTCACAAGCAGTTACCGAACTATCTGTTAACCCGGTATATCTGAACTGGACACCGGACCTGGTGCACTGTCATGACTGGCAGACAGGCCTGGTGCCGGCTCTGCTGGCGTTGCACAACCCCAGACCAGCCACTGTCTTCACTATTCATAATCTTGCCTATCAAGGCAACATTATGCATAACCACTACGCAGAGCTTGGGCTACCCGCGGCGCTGTTCCATGCCAACGGAGTCGAATTCTGGGGGCAGGCAAGTTATATCAAAGGAGGCATTGCGTACGCCGACAGAGTCAACACCGTCAGCCCTCGTTATGCAGAGGAGATTCAAACCGATGCCTTTGGCAACGGACTGGATGGCTTGCTTCGAAGTCGACAGGCACGTGTCAGCGGTATTTTAAACGGAATAGATATTGACGAATGGAACCCGGCTACCGATACCCACCTTCCTGCCAATTACTCCACAAAAGATCTGTCGGGCAAGCAAAAAAATAAAGCCGAACTACAAAAGCGTATGGGACTGCCAATAAGCCCGAACACACTTCTTTTCGGCGTCATCAGCAGGCTGGCCGAGCAAAAAGGCATTGACGTTATCGTTGATGCTATCGAAAACTCCGATACATTAAACTACCAGTTAGTTGTACTCGGATCAGGTGAAACTGATCTGCAGAACCGCTTAAACACGCTACAACAGGAACACCCGGAACACGTTGCCGTCAGCATCGGTTTTGACGAATCTCTATCAAGACTGATTGAAGCCGGGTCTGATGTTTTTATGATGCCGTCGCGCTATGAACCCTGCGGACTCAACCAGCTTTACAGTCTGCGTTACGGCACATTGCCACTGGTCACCCGGGTCGGTGGACTGGTTGATACCGTGACTGACTACAACAATAACAACCAGGATGAAGCAAACGGTTTTATGATAGACGAAACCAGCCCCGAAGCGCTCACGGATGGAATCAACCGGGCGCTGGCACTGTACGCTGATAAAAAGACCTGGAAAAAGCTGCAGCAAAACGGCATGGCATCGCAGTTCAGCTGGGATATCAGTGCAAGTCTTTACCTGCAACTCTACAACGCTGCTATCGGAGATGCGGCTCTAGCCAACGAACAAATAAGACACGCCAAACTTTCCAGCTAACACGCTGTTTTATTGACATACCGGTTCAAGATTACACCTGGATTGTCGTTATTATTGCAAAATTGTTCGCCTGAAATCATGCGGCAATCCGGCATAAAAGCCAATCTTGCAGCTCGATCAGATGTCGATGGCGTCGACTGAAATTTCCTGATTGTTTCACAACAAACATCCTGAACGCCCGGATCAACCTTAACGACGCAGGTTGCTCCAGACAATGGTCTGCCTGCTTAACAGAAGGTAGATTATGATGTCTCCAACCAACACCTCAAGACCACAGAAACTGACTTTGCACAACGGTGCAAAAACGCCGCTGCCTTTCAGTGATGCTGAATATCAGCGCCGGCTGGAACGGCTGCGAAGCTGGATGCACGAGCAGGATATTCCGGTTGTCGTGCTAACCTCAATGCACAATATCGCCTACTATTCAGGCTTTTTGTACTGTGCTTTCGGCAGACCCTATGGCTGCGTGGTTACCGCTGATAGCTGTACAACTGTGTCAGCTAATATTGACTACGGACAACCCTGGCGCAACAGTATTGCCGACAATGTTGTGTACACCGACTGGCGTCGCGACAACTACTATCGCACCATCCGAGACCTGACCGATGGTGCTCGCCGTATTGGCATAGAGCAAGACCATCTGACATTAATGGCAAGCAACCTGTTGTGTGAATTTCTGGGTAACCCCGAACTGAAAGACGTGTCCCAGGCTACCATGCAACAACGTATGGTGAAATCTGCAGAAGAGATCGCATTGATCACCAGCGCTGCCAGCATCGCCGACATTGGTGGTGAAGCAATTCGTAATGCGATTAAAGAGGGTACCCGTGAAATTGATGTTGCCATGGCCGGTCGTGACGCTATGGAGCTTGCGATTGCCAAACAATTTCCTGATTCGGAGCTCCGGGACACCTGGGTATGGTTCCAGTCCGGACTCAACACCGACGGCGCACACAATCCGGTAACTACCCGCAAACTACAGCGCGGCGATATCCTTAGCCTGAATGCGTTTCCAATGATCTCGGGCTACTACACAGCGCTGGAAAGAACCTTGTTCCTCGGTGAACCCGATGCAGAATCGCTTAAAGTCTGGCAGGCGAATGTAGCTGCTCATGAAATTGGTCTGTCACTGATCAAGCCGGGAGTGAGTTGCGCGGAAATTTGTGAAAAAATCAATCAACACTTCGACGACGCCGGCATGCTCGACTACCGCACTTTTGGTTATGGCCACTCGTTTGGAGTGCTTTCTCACTACTACGGCAGAGAGGCCGGGCTTGAGATTAGAGAAGATATAGAAACCCTGTTAGAACCAGGAATGGTGGTGTCTATTGAACCCATGTTAACACTGCCACAAGGCGCACCAGGTGCAGGTGGCTATAGAGAGCACGATATTCTCGTAGTCACTGAATCCGGCAGAAAAAACATTACCGGTTTTCCCTATGGTCCCGAGCACAATATTGTTTAACAGGCTATTTTAAACAGAGTTCCCACTTATAAAGAAATGATCCTAAAACGCATGACACTACCCTCCCGCTTGTGCCCACTTGTGCCCACTTGTGGGAGTGGTCAGCGTCTAAACGCTGGGAAGGGTATCCGCCATCCCTGATACTCTGCACTAAAGATTCGGCGTTGCATCACCACCCGGATTATTCGCAATTAACTCGACCCGTCGATTATTACGCCTGCCTGATTCAGTGTTGTTATTATCGACAGGACGGGTTTCTCCAAATGCCCGCGGTGTCATCCGTAATAAATTTACACCGGCGCTACGCAGATAATTAATAACCGCCCACGCCCGACGATGTGACAAAATATAGTTGGTTTTTTCTGTGCCCAGGCTGTCTGTGTGCGCCGATACAGTCAACGGTAACTCTGGGCACTTTGCCAATGTGGCCGCCACGCTATCAAGTACAGACCTGGCAGTCGCCGTTAGATCCGCAGCACCAATATCGAATCTTATTCCGTCTATTTCCCCGTCAATCGTACTACATTCATTTTTAGCAACCGGCTCAGGTGCAGAATGCTCCAGTAATGGCGGTGGCGGCGGTGGCGGCGGCAAAGGGGGATCGTTACGGACGACCTGCTCACTATTATCCTCTGCCGTCACTGAGCTTTCTGCCGATAACGCCTCAGTGGATGACTCAAGATAGCGTGGTTGTCCAAAGCGATAAATCATGCCGAACTGCCCGTACCGAACATCTTCCGCAACTGATATCACCTCTGCTCGCGCACCAAAGCCATTCATATGCATATATTCCACACCGGCTCCCCAGAGCAAGTGATTTGCATCAATGGTTCTAAACGGCACTTCACCCACAGCTGAATTACGCAGCACACCGAACCCGCCACGCCCGTAGGCGGTTAGACCGGTGCGTTTAAAGCGATCACGGTTGCCACCGGCGTAAATCAAAGCACTGAGTGCGTTAACGTCATACTTGATACGACCGGAAGGCGAGAGCCCCGCGCTACCCAGCCTTGCCGAGTGAAATTCGAGGGACATTTGTTTAAACAAATCTATGCCTAGCTGAATCTGGCCACCCGTACCGGTTGTGTCATTGAGGTCCCATCCGGCGATCTTCCTGGTGTTGGGCTCAAGAACACTGAACCCCATACCGGCTCCCGCGTAGATACTGCGCGTGAAACGGTCGTCGATTTCTCTGTTTTGCTCTGCGCCTGTCGAGTGCGAGCTTACAGAGAGAAAAAACGATGTTGCTAACAGCATCAGACACCTTCGTGTGTCTTCCGCATTGACGTGTTGAACGCTGTTGTTTCGGCGTGAAATAGAGTTACATCTGGCAGGTAATAGATGTTTCACAGGTTCTGGTTTAAGACTCGGATAAACAACGTTATTGTGATGATTGGCCGACGTGCAATGGCAACCTCAAGTACTTCCGACTACGGACGTCGCATAAACGCTATGAAGTTCGTGTCGTAACCGGAACAGTTCAACTTTCATTCCCGTCTACGCCTTTGACGAACCGAAACGACAAATTTAGCGCTCGAAATACCAAACTGATCACGCTTGCCCCAGACTTCTGACTCCCGCGCTGAAAACATCCTTGTATGTCTGACGTTTGCGTCTAAAATTTCCATGACATCCTGAATTTTAAAAATGAGACCGGATGATCAATTTGTGCGGTCCACCAGCCCGGAGCACCCATTCGCGAAGTACCGGCCTGGTATCTGCAAAAGCTTGTTATCTGCCAAAAAATCGCATCGCGGCTGCAACGCGCTTTGTTTGAGCGATCAATGGAATGCCAGTGTACAAATCACCGCTGCGATCCGGATCGAATCAAGAACGGCAGACAATACTGATGAGTCCTGCTATCACAACATAATGCTGTCTCACATTGAGCAGACTGCTCATAGGTGAATGAATTGAACTTGAAAATCGCAAAAAACGTAGTTGCTCTGCTCTGCGTATTGGTATGCGCCAATTACGTCAGCGCACAGAATGTCAGGCAACCCGGTAGTGACGCTCTGCGTATTTACTACAGCGATCTGTATAACCGTTTGTCAGTTTTTGACATCACTGATATACCGTTTACACAAAACAAAGTTACCGTTCAACACGGTGATTCACTACTCAAAATTGCTAAAGAGCATCGTATAAAGGAGCTAGACTCATATCATCTCGCCGCAGCGATTTACGAAGTAAACCTACATGCCTTTACTGACGGAGACGCCGCCAGGTTGCCAGTAGGTGCCCGCATTAACCTGCCTAATATCGGCGACCTGATCTTTGCGCAGGATCGCTACGAAAAACTCAAAGTGTCCGGCAACACAGTTGACTTCAATAACCCGGTCAACCAGATGCATGCCGCACTGCGCTGGCCGTTTGGAAAAGCACTCGTTCTGAAAGAACCCGGTGTACAGGCGGGAAGTGAAAGTCAAATCGCCACACTTACCGACTATCAACTCGACGGTCTGGGCGGTGAAAAACCCCGTAAGAAAAACACCAGCCCCTCAGCCAGGGCTGAGACTATTTCTGTTGCAACGAATACCGTGAAGAACGACGAGCCCCCACTTGCAGCAGCCTTGGATAGCAAAACCGCCGCAAACGCGGACCAGAACACGACGACTACAAACACCACAACGCATGCCACAGAACCACAGACTGCAACCGTAACAGCAGAAAACAACGTAACTCCTCTGGCAACCAAAATTGCTATAGATACAAGCGACACAGATTATCTGGGGCCTCCCCGCAATACACCAGCTGCTGCAGGCACAGACAACCCATCCGACCCGCTAAGTTACACCATCGAATGGGCTTTCAATGAACATACGCAGGTTGGCATCGCGCTAGACAAGCTTGCGGACTACATTGGCTATGAACTGATCAATGACAACAAAGCAGTGCTCGCAATTCTCGAGAACCCTCTGCAACATGACCAACTTGAAGTCAGCGGTATCACCACCGCTGAAGGATTTGAAATACTCGCAGGCAATAAGCTTGAAACTATCTTTGATCACGTGTCACGATCAATCGCTCACCTGCCAAAGGATATTCAACTGGCAACTTCACTCGCATCTCCCGGGACCAGTTCTCTTGCAACCGCTGCGGCACCTGCAAATAAAGAAACACCTGAAGCGATGGTCTCTAAATCGGCCATCGGAGAAACTCGATCGGCAACCTTTGACACTGATGTTACCGTCGCCCAGAGAAGTATCGATGCATCTCCCGACACAAAGATCTATAAAAAGCTTTTAGCGCAATCCGGGGTGGCCGCCATGCTGCAGAACTTTCCGGCAGACATTGAAAGTGCTGCCCAACGACATGCCGCACGCTGCGAGAGTGTCCCAAGCCGGACAGCCCCCGAAGCACAGCAGCTACACCACAAGGTTGTCAGCAACCTGCAACAAAAAGCACCAGCGCCGATTATTCGCAACCTGGTTAATTGGTATGAATCTCCAACTGGAATAAAAGCGCTACAGCTCGAACAAGGCACCAGTGTTTCACAGGTAGCTAACAATAATTCAAACGGAAAAGCACGGGCGGCTCAGATCGAACAGATTTACGACAACACAATCACTGGCAAAGGTATCGCCAGTATTGCCATTGCACTGGACTACGCCGGCTGGTCACTGAGTGGGTGTAAGCAAAAGGCTGAAGTATCCGGCGATGTTGAACAGATGCAAAGTGAGTTAAATCGGGCCCGGAAGATTAAATCCAATCTGGCATCGCTTGAGTCAGGACTCAGGGCAGACATGCTGCTCGCCATGACCGATCAATACGCCCCCATGACAAATACAGAACTGGCAGAGTATTCTGCAGTAATAAGAAACCATTCAGGATTACTGGCAGAACTTCAGCAATCGGTTGTTGATGCAATAGCATTTAAAACAAAAGAAATAAATGCCTCAATCTCATATTGAGACAACAGCTTGTATACTCATTGATGCCAATGAGCTTTAGAAATTTCGCTGTGAAAACCCCCATCGAAGCGATATGCTTGAGCAACATCAGTCACTCAGGTTGAACGTAACGATGGGCAATCAAAACACCCTGATCAGTAATGAGCAGATAGCATCATTTCAAGAAAACGGTGCGGTGCTTATTAAGGGATTGTTTCAACCATTTGTCTCCGCTGCCAGAGAGGCAATCGAACAAAACAAAGCTAATCCAAGCTGGCGCGAGAGAACTTACCGCCCCGATGATGGCAGTGCACCGTTTTTTCAGGACTACTGTGTCTGGTCAAAATTCGACGGTTATCGTGCTCTGGTCGAAGAATCACCAATGGCTGAAATCGCAGCAACACTAATGCGATCACGTACGGCAAGAATTTTCCATGATCATATTCTGGTTAAAGAGCCAGGCAACTCGGTAGTGACACCGTGGCATCAGGATAAACCGTACTACCTCGTCGACGGCAATCAAACGGTCAGCTTCTGGATACCACTCGACCCGATTCCAAGAGAACGCACGATTGAATACATCGGTGGCTCTCATCAGGGTGGCAAACTTTACAAGCCACAGCGTTTTGACGGCACCGACCTCTACGAAAACGATCCCTCAGAACCCGTCCCTGACATTGACGCCAACAGATCAGATCACAATATTATTGGCTGGGAGATGACGCCGGGTGATGTAGTGGCATTCGACTTTGGCACATTGCATGGTGCACCGGCAAACAGCTCCCCCGACAGACGCCGGGTTATCTCACTACGATGGGTTGGTGATGATGCAAAGTTTATCCAGAGACCGGGCAACACCTCTCCGGCCTTTCCTGACTTAACTTTTACTGACGGGGCAAAATTTGAGGGCGATGAGTTTCCGGTAATTTATTCCACCTAACCAATCAGCGCCTGACTTTATCGCTAGCCTGATGGTTAGCTTTTATAGTGAACCGTATGCCTTGGTAAAGCCTCGCAGCGAGATTGGAATATCAATAGGCCCTACCCCTTCTGCAACAACAGTCACCAAGGCTGTGTTCCCTTTTTTCAACGCTGCAATAACCTCGGCACTTAGCGGCTCTCGCACCAGGCACCCATGCTTCTGACAAATTCTAAACGGCGCGCCACGCTCTTCACTTTCATCGATTTTCAACAGTAGGCCAGCTTCCAGCAATACCCCCAGAGGCGTAACGATGTCTGCCACTGCCTCCACCTTAATGCCGTCTATTTCTGCGTTCTGATCATCTATTTTGCGTACCACAAACTCAATGGCCGGTGACCCCTGCGGGTCCTTACCTAACTGTGTCATCGCACACACCGAACCTCCGTCAGGATCACAGACCACATTCCAGTCACCCACCTGAGTGACTTGTAAATCAGTCGGAGCGGCTGCAGTCGACTCAGCCGGCTGTGTCTCGGCCTGCTCGAGGTCGCTGATTTTCTGAGCTGCCGCTGGTACCGACAGGCACAACACGCAGAAGAAAGAGAAAACGCTTACGATCAGTTTATTACTATTCACAATCAGTCTCTAATTGATTAATCCGGCATTGCAACACTGGTGCGGGCGCGTTTCAATAAGGGTAACAGGATCGACACGCGCGCCAACGAGGCCGTGCCGGTTAAGTCGTCTGCTGCGGCAGCCCTTCCTGCTACCGCACAGATAACCGTTCACTGACCAATTTACCGGGAAATTTACTAAGCCATCGATCCATAGACCGGAAATCGACGACAAAGTGCAGTGACTTTTTCGCGAACTTCAGCAGCTACCGATTCGTTGTTGATGTCATCGAGCACATCACACATCCAGCCGGCCAGATCTGACATTTCCTGCTCTTTGAATCCACGGGTAGTGGCGGCAGGTGAGCCAATTCGCAACCCGCTGGTAACAAACGGTGATTGTGGATCTTTGGGCACGGTGTTTTTGTTAACAGTGATATGTGCACGACCCAGTGCCGCATCGGCTTCTTTACCGGTCAACCCCTTGTCGATCAGGTCAAGCAGGAACAAGTGATCATCTGTACCACCGGAAACGATACTATATCCGCGATCGAGGAAGACCTGGCACATGGCACGGGCATTATCGAGCACCTGTTGCTGATAGGCCTTAAAGCCCGGCTCAAGCGCTTCTTTAAAGGCTACGGCCTTTGCTGCAATCACATGCATCAACGGCCCACCCTGCATACCCGGAAAGATATTTGAATTAAACTTCTTTTCGAGATCAGCGTTGGCACGCGCGATGATAATCCCTCCACGCGGACCACGCAGGGTTTTATGTGTCGTGCTGGTTACCACATCTGCAAACGGAACCGGGTTCGGATAAAGACCTACTGCAACCAGTCCCGCAATGTGCGCCATATCGACCAGTAAGTACGCACCCACTTCATCACAGACATCACGAAACTTCTGCCAATCAATAATTTTGGAATATGCCGAGAAACCCGCCACAATCATTTTCGGTTTATGTTCTCTGGCAAGTGACGCCACCTGCTCGTAATCTATTTCACCGGTTTCTTCATCGAGACCATATTGCACAGCGCTGTAGATTTTGCCGGAAAAATTAACTTTAGCGCCGTGAGTCAGGTGGCCACCATGATCAAGCGACATACCCAGGACTACATCTCCAGGCTCACACAATGCCATGTAAACGGCGGCGTTTGCCTGTGAACCGGAGTGCGGTTGTACGTTTGCATAATCCGCATTAAAAAGTTTTTTGGCGCGGTCTATTGCCAGTTGCTCAGCCACATCAACAAACTCACAGCCGCCGTAGTAGCGTTTTGCCGGGTAGCCTTCAGCGTATTTGTTAGTCAGCACAGAACCCTGTGCTTCCATGACCCTTCGACTGGTGTAGTTTTCAGAGGCGATTAATTCAACATGATCTTCCTGACGTTGTCTCTCCTGTTGCATGGCGGCCCATAATTCATCGTCATAGCCGGCAATAGCAGCATCTTCAGTAAACATGTGTTGGTTCTCCCAAGCTTTTATAGAATGTCGTAATTCAGAGACAGTGACAGTGATCAGATGATCTGTTTCAACCGGCCGCGTTTGTTGCCGGACACCTTCTGATCAGCGACACTTTGATCAAACAGATCTGCCAGTTGTTCTGTCATGGCGTTAGCAAGTTCACTGACATTGGCAATCGTTGCCGCTCGTCGGTAGTACTGTGTTACATCGTGCCCGATTCCAATGGCGGTAAGTTCAACTGCCGGATCACCCTCTACCAATGCAATTATTTCACGCAGGTGACGCTCCAGAAATTTACCCGGGTTTGCAGAAAGCGTTGAGTCATCTATCGGTGCACCATCAGAGATCATCATGAGTATCTTGCGTTTTTCAGGTCGGTTTACCAGCCTTTGGTAAGCCCAGATTAACGCTTCACCGTCAATGTTTTCTTTTAACAGCCCTTTGCGAAGCATTAACCCCAGATTATTGCGACCACGTCGCCACGGGGTGTCTGCAGATTTATATATGATGTGCCTGAGATCATTTAGTCGACCCGGATTAGCCGGATGTCCAGCAGATACCCATTGCGTACGTGACTGTCCGCCCTTCCATGCACGTGTGGTAAAGCCAAGTATTTCCACACCAACACCGCATCTTTCAAGGGTGTTGGCCAGTATATCTGCACACGCCGCAGCGACGACAATTGATCTTCCGTGCATAGACCCGCTGTTGTCTATTAATAATGTGACGACGGTATCGCGAAACTTCGCTTCCTGTTCGCGTTTGAACGTTAACGGCTGCATCGGATCGGTCACTACGCGGGTTAGACGTGCGGTATCGAGAACGCCCTCTTCCTGATCAAAATCCCATGAACGGTTCTGGTGTGCCAGCAACCGGCGTTGAAGGCGATTTGCAAAGCGCGCCACAGATGACTGTAAGTCGCCCACGTGCTCATCAAGACGTTCACGCAGACGCGTCAGTTCAGTGGTAGTGCAAACGTCCTGCGGTTTAACTATCTCATCAAACTCAGTGGTGAATATCCGGTACTGTGGTGTTTGTGCGAAGCGATCTGTGCCGGGTAATTGCATGGAAGCACCCGGAGTCTCGGCCGGATCTCCGTCTTCTGCATCGGTTTCATTTTCCGCAGACTCCGGGCTCTCGCCGTCCTGCTCTGCTTCATCGTCGGCCATTGACTCGTCTTGCGACTGAGCCTCTGTGGACTCTCCTTCGGCTTCATTTTCCGGTGTTTCTTCAGGCTCTGCGTCTTCGGTGTTGTGATCTCCGGATTCACCGTCCGGGTTAAATTCCGGAATTAAATCGACCGCGACCAGAAGATCGTTCATCTGGTTGGCAAAGGTTTTTTGATCCTGCTTGCTGCTGTTGAGTTGCTTGAGTAATTCAGGCGGAATTTTATTTAGTTGCTCACGTCGGCTGGCAAGCAGTGCCTTACCCGCCTGTGACGCATCACGACCACTAAGCTCCTGTCGCATTAGCACACCCAGTGCTTCAGCAAGCACTGCCGCATCGTTTTTTAAATCGAGCTTTGCAATACGTGCCGAATGGGAGCCCTCGAGGTTACTAGCCACACCATCAAGGTTACGGGTGCCGACTGATTCCACTCGTGCCTGCTCGACAATATCAAACGCATAGCGTGCTGCCGGATCAAACGGGGCCGAGCGCTGATGAACGTTGTTGTCGTGGTGTGCACGCCACAGTGCGAGCGCATCGGTTTGTCCGCGCGTTACGGCGAGTTCATCGGCGTTGAGGCCGGTGTCTATATCCTGCAGGCGATTACCACCGATTTCGACTGAACTGTGTCCACGTTCGAAATTAACCTGCAGTGTTTCGTCACCGGAAACTGCTCTTGCACAGGCACCGAGTGAACGCTTAAGCACGTCCGGATCGCTGGCAACTTCCTCTGCAGATTTATTGTCTTTGGCAACCATACTGAATAAAGATCAGATAGCAGCAGCTACCGACACTTCTTCATTAAAAACACGCTGATAGAGTTCTTCGAGAAGCTCCCGCTCTACCGGATCGCATTTATTCAGGAAGGTCAGTTCAAAAGCCAGCGCAATGTTCTCAAAGAACTCACTGTTTTGTGTCCAGGTAAGTACAGTTCGCGGGCTCATCACCGTAGACAGATCGCCGTTGCGAAACGCTGATCGCGTCAGACCGGCGAGTGCGACCATTTTTTCAACAGTGGCCCGCCCTTCATCGTTTTGCAGGTGCGGTGCTTTCGCCTGCACAATCTCCACTTCTTTTTCTTCCGGCAGGTAGTTCAGCACCGTGGTGATCGACCAGCGGTCCATCTGTGCCTGGTTAATCTGCTGGGTGCCGTGGTACAGGCCGGTGGTATCGCCAAGGCCGACGGTATTGGCGGTGGCAAACAGACGGAAGCCCGGGTGCGGCCTGATTACGCGGCTCTGGTCGAGCAGCGTCAGGCGGCCCGAAGATTCCAGTACCCGCTGAATCACAAACATGACATCCGGCCGGCCGGCGTCGTATTCATCAAACACCAGCGCCACATTGCGCTGATACGCCCACGGCAGTATACCGTCCTGAAACTCAGTGACCTGCTTGCCATCCTGAAGCACGATAGCGTCTTTACCAATCAGATCAATCCGGCTGACATGGCTATCGAGATTAATACGCAGGCAAGGCCAGTTAAGGCGCGCTGCCACCTGTTCAATGTGTGTTGATTTACCGGTGCCGTGGAACCCGGTTACCAGCACGCGGCGGTCTCCGGCAAAGCCGGAAAGAATCGCCAGTGTGGTACGCGGATCAAACAGGTAGTCAGGGTCGAGGTCCGGTACCAGTTCTGATCCTTCAAGGTAAGCGGGCACCTGCATATCGATGTCGATGCCAAAGGTGTCTTGTACCGGGACTGTCGTGTCAGGCAGAGGTGCGTTAATTTCTTGTGTGTCTTGCTTCATAGCTTAAGAGTTTGCCTGATACCCAGGAGTTGTTGCCTCTGCACGATAATTATCTCAAACACAGAGGTTTTACAGTAAAAAGCCCCGGCATTCGCCGGGGCAGTAGTGTTTTTGCATTGTCCGGCCAAACAGCCGGTGTTGCAGTCTACGTTACATGGCTTTATCAATGACCACGTGTGTCCATGCGCCTTCCGGTGCTTTGGTGATGACCGGGTCAGAACCACCAGACAGCAGAGTGTCCACTGTACGCTGATAATCGGCGGGATCAAGCCTGCCGTCAGACCCTTCTGTGAGCTTGTTAATCTCGCCCATCATCCGCCGCTGGTGCTTCTCAGTTTGCGCACCGGAAGCGTCGTTTTCAAGCACAATGTCAGCCGCCTCGTCAGGGTTGTCACGAGCAAATTGCCAGCCTTTCATGGAGGCTCTGACAAATCTGGCTGCTTTATCTACGAACGCCGCGTCATTCAGGTTCTCTTCGAGAACGTAGAGACCATCTTCCATTGTCGAAACGCCCTGTTCTTCATATTTGAAGACTTCGAGTTCCTCGGCAGGAATACCTGCATCAATAATCTGCCAGTACTCATTGTAGGTCATCGTGGATACACAATCTGCCTGCTTTTGCAAAATCGGATCGACGTTAAAACCCTGCTTGAGCACGGTGACTCCCTGATCACTGCCATCGGTCGCGAGGCTCAGTTTCGACATCCAGCTTAAAAATGGATATTCGTTGCCGTAAAACCACACACCCAGGGTCTTGCCGGCAAAGTCCGCAGGTTCTTTGATACCGGTTTCCTTGCGACAAGTCAGCATCATGCCCGAGCGTTTGAATGGTTGAGCAATATTGACCAGCGCCACGCCTTTTTCGCGACTGGCAAGTGCCGACGGCATCCAGTCAACAACGACGTCTGCACCACCACCGGCAATCACCTGCGGTGGAGCGATATCGGGACCACCCGGTTTTATCGTGACGTTCAGCCCTTCTTCTTCGTAGTAACCATTGTCCTTGGCAACGTAGTAACCGGCAAACTGTGCCTGCGTCACCCACTTTAACTGCACTGTAAAGTCATCTGCGGCCTGAGCCACCGAACTGAGTATGCCCAGTGTGGCGGCAATCGAGGTAACCAGCATTTTTTTCATAGCGTTGTTCTCCAACTAGCGGCGAAAAGATGGATGCCAAAAAGTAAGCACCCGCTCAATGAGTCCTATCAAACCATAAAAAAGTGATCCGGCAATTGCCGCAACGGCAATTTCGGCCCAGACCATATCGACATTCATCCGACCCACCTCGGTCGAAATCCTGAACCCCATACCAACGATGGGGGTACCAAAAAATTCTGCGACAATGGCCCCGATCAAAGCCAGTGTTGAATTTATCTTCAACGCATTAAAGATAAAAGGCAACGCAAATGGCAAACGCAATTTAAACAAGGTTTGGCCATAACCCGCTGCATAGGTTTTCATCAGGTCGCGCTGCATTGAGTCAGATGCTGCCAGCCCTGCAACGGTGTTAACCAGCATCGGAAAGAAAGTCATCACAACGACCACGGCCGCCTTTGACGGCCAGTCGAAACCGAACCACATCACCATAATCGGGGCAATACCGACCACCGGCAGTGCCGACACCAGATTGCCAATGGGCAGCAGCCCGCGCTTTAAAAAACCGGAACGGTCAATCAACAGTGCCACCAGCAACCCGCTGCCACAACCGAGCGCGTAGCCAATCAGGACTGCTTTTAAAAAGGTTTGCTTGAAGTCTGCCCAAAGTATTGCGGTAGAAGATGAAAACCGTTCTGCAATTGCACTGGGTGATGGCAGCAGTACCTGGGGGACAGACAAGCCACGAGTCACCGATTCCCAGATAATTAACAACCATGCACCAAAGGCAATGGGTATCAGTAGTC
Organism: uncultured Granulosicoccaceae bacterium; assembly: GCA_937931165.1. Classification (GTDB taxonomy): domain Bacteria; phylum Pseudomonadota; class Gammaproteobacteria; order Granulosicoccales; family Granulosicoccaceae. The sequence continues at coordinate 15,591 of CALHCI010000074.1, read as the reverse complement.
GCAACCCCCAGCTAATAATTTGATTGCGTGAATCGACTGCTGCCAGTCTTTCAACAGCAAACCAGCCGAGCGCCCAGGCCGCTATCAAACCCGCCCAGAAACCACTGGCTACCTCAACATTATCGAGCACGCTAATAAGAAACCAGGCACCGGCAAAAGACACCACCAATGCCAGCAGAGACGAAAAAAGAGATAAGCGCTGCATTTCCCGTGGCCAGCCATACCAGGCCGTCACAACAAGCAACGCAACACCGGCATAAAGGGTGAGACCAATCGCTTTGTGCTGACTGACAGCAGCGTCCGCGACAGGCAGGTACAACAGCAACAGAGAACCCGCGGCAACCAGTGCAAGCAATCCTTTTTGCAACAAACTCACAGAGACGACACCAGCGGTATTTGCCACTAACTCATCCCCATGCGCTTAAGCACAAAATGATTTGCCAGTGACACCAGCCCTACCAGCAACGCTGCCAGTAATGACGCCATGACCAGCGCCGACCATATCTGTATTGTCTGACCATAGTAAGAGCCCGCCAGCAATCTTGCACCAAGCCCGGCAACCGCACCGGTAGGTAACTCACCAACAATCGCCCCCACCATCGAGATCGCAATAGCGACTTTCATACTGGTAAAAAGATACGGCATCGCAGCCGGGATTCTGAGTTTCCAGAGCGTTTGCGGTGCCGAAGCACTGTACGTGTGCATCAAATCAATGTGACTGTGCTCCGGTGAACGCAAGCCTTTAACCATGCCGACGGCAACAGGGAAAAAACTCAGATAGGTAGAGATAAACGCCTTAGGCAGCAGCCCCTGAATACCCATGGCATTTAACACCACGATAATCATCGGTGCGATGGCAAGAATCGGAATGGTCTGCGAAGCGATAATCCACGGCATCAGACTTTTATCAAGGGCGCGGTTATGCACAATGGCAACGGCAAGCAACACACCGAGCGCGGTTCCGATAACAAAACCCAACAAGGCCGTTGATAAGGTGATCCATGAGTGGAAAATCAAACTGCGTTTTGACGTTATTTTCTTTTTGACGGTGGTGTTATAAAGCTCAGCGCCGACCTGATGGGGTGCCGGCAGCACCGGTCGTTCCTGATTCAGAGTATCGGTGACTAACTGACTGAATGGCACATTTTCAAGCTTACCGCGTGCATACGTATCATTTTGAAACGGAGTATTTAAAAAAACAGCAGCGACTATCCACACCACAAAGATCGCCATCACCACAACCACCACCGGCCAGACACGCGATACTATGGCGTGACCAGCGCTCAATGCAGTAACCGGCAGGTAGTTTGATTCAGAACGGGAGTCAGGCGAGCGCTAATCTTCATAGCTATGCCCTTGTCGCAAGCCTTCCCTGACCCGATGTGCAATCTCCAGAAACTCGGGGGTTTCACGAATATCAAGATCACGCAAACGCGGCAACGGACTTTCTATCACATCAATAATCCGACCGGGCCGTGGCGACATAACAACAATATGCGTAGAAAGAAAAACCGCCTCCGGAATGGAGTGCGTAACAAACACGACGGTTTTACTGGTTTTATCCCACAGTTTGAGCAACTGTTCGTTAAGATGGTCACGAACAATTTCATCGAGGGCTCCAAACGGCTCATCCATCAACAAAAGATCCGGCTCTACTGCCAATGCTCTGGCAATAGATGCGCGTTGCTGCATACCACCGGACAACTGCCACGGATATTTTTTCTCAAAGCCGGATAAATTTACCAGCGCCAGATTGTGCTGAACCCGCGCTTTTTGTTCTTTTTTTGACAACCCCATAATCTCAAGCGGCAGTGCAATATTTCTGGCGATGGTTCGCCACGGATACAGCGATGCAGCCTGAAATACATAACCGTAAGCTCTCGCCAGTCTGGCTTCATGCGGGCTAACGCCATTAACAACAATGTTTCCACCAGTGGGTTGTTCGAGATCAGCAATGACTCTAAGCAGCGTCGTTTTACCGCAGCCTGATGGACCGATCAGTGAAACAAAGTCGCCCTGCCGTACCGACAAATCAACGTTGGCCAGCGCATGCACCGGCCCATCGTTGGTGTTAAACGTTAGAGAAAGATCGCGAGCGCTAATGGTATCCGTGGCTGTCATCAGACTCCGGCCGGCATATTGGCCGGATCACGAACCACCGGGCGTGGTGAAGTCAGTTCTTTCCACTGAGACAACGCCTTGTTAACCGCCGGGTACGAATCACGAGCTACAAATTCACCATGGCCTTCCTGTGCTTTAACGTCATCTTCAGTGACAGAGACCACGCCGCGCGTCATGGTAAAGCGTGGCAGCCCGGTGACTTCAATACCTTCAAACACATTGTAATCAATAGCTGATTGTTGTTTGTCTGCGGCAATGGTTTTACTGCGCTTCGGATCCCAGACAATAATGTCTGCATCCGCACCCTCCATAATGGCCCCCTTCTTCGGATACATATTGAGAATCTTGGCAATATTGGTGGACGTTACGGCCACAAACTCATTAGGCGTAAGGCGTCCCGTATTGACACCTTTGGTCCACAGTACCGGCAATCTGTCTTCAAGCCCGCCTGTACCATTAGGAATTTTAGTAAAGTCTCCCAGCCCAAAACGCTTTTGTTCTGTGGTAAAAGAACAGTGATCAGTAGCGACTACCTGCAGACTTCCGGCCTGTAGTCCGGCCCACAGACCATCCTGGTGATCCATACTTCTAAATGGCGGCGACATGACTCGACGCGCTGCATGATCCCAGTCTTTATTAAAATATTCAGACTCATCCAGTGTTAAATGCTGTACCAGCGGCTCACCGTAGACACGCATGCCTTTCTGCCGCGCGCGACGAATGGCTTCGTGCGCCTGCTCACAGGAAACATGAACAATGTACAGCGGCACGCCTGCCATGTCGGCAATCATAATCGCTCTGTTGGCAGCTTCGCCTTCGACTTCAGGCGGTCGTGAGTAGGCATGCCCTTCCGGGCCGTTATTACCTTCCTCAAGTAACTTTGCCTGCATCTGCGCGACAACATCACCATTCTCTGCATGCACCAGCGGCATCGCACCAATCGCAGCGCAGCGCTGAAACGATGAAAACATTTCATCATCGTCGACCATTAGCGCGCCCTTGTAGGCAAGAAAGTGTTTAAACGTGTTAATGCCACTGTCTACCACGGTGGCCATTTCATTGAAGACCTGCTCACCCCACCAGGTGATGGCCATATGAAAGGAATAATCACACGACGCCTTGGAAGTTTTGTTGTCCCACATCTGCCGTGCTTCAAGCAATGACTGACCCGGTGAAGGCAGGCAAAAATCGACCACCATAGTTGTGCCGCCGGAGAGTGCAGCGCGGGTACCGGATTCAAAATCATCGGTAGAATAAGTCCCCATAAACGGCATCTCGAGATGCGTATGCGGATCGATGCCACCCGGCATCACATAACAACCGGTCGCGTCGAGCTTTTCGTCACCCTGCAGGTTCTGACCAATGGCGGTGATTCGACCGTTTTCTACCAGTACATCTGCTTCATAACTTAAATCTGCAGTAACTACCGTACCACCGGCGATTACCTTGCTCTTCGATTTAGCAGCACACATATGTTTCCCCTATTCGACCACTTCCGCGGTTTCAACCACCGCATGAAAAAGTACATTGGTACCGGCGGCAGCCCATGCCGGTGTGATTTCTTCTGCTTCGTTATGCGACAAGCCATCAACACACGGGCACATCACCATCGCTGTAGGTGCGACGCGATTTATCCAGCACGCATCGTGTCCGGCACCGGAAACAATATTCCGGTGGCTGTAGCCAAGCCGCTCTGCAGCACTTCGTACGGCAGTCACGCATTGTTCATCAAAGGCGACCGGATCAAAACCGCCGACCTGTTCTATCTCAAGACCAAGACCTGCCTCATCACAGATTTTCTTTGCACCTTCACGAAGATTTGCTTCCATATCTGCAATGATGGCTTTATCCGGATGCCTGAAGTCCACGGTAAAAACACATTTACCGGGAATGATATTGCGTGAATTCGGATACACATCGCAGTGCCCGATCGCGCCGACCGCATCAGGCTTGTGAGACCACGCAATGTCGTCAACCAGTTGCGTAATTTTCGCCATACCCAGACCGGCGTTCACCCGCATTGGCATCGGTGTTGAACCGGTGTGACTTTCCTTGCCCGTAACAGTCACCTGTAACCAGCACAGCCCCTGCCCGTGCGTAACAACGCCGATGTCAGTGCTTTCATTTTCGAGTATCGGCCCCTGTTCAATATGCAACTCGAAAAAGGCTTTCATTTTTCGATCACCAACCTTTTCATCACCACACCAGCCGACCCGTTTAAGTTCGTCACCGAGTTTTAGTCCATCGGCATCTTCTCGATCGTAAGCCCACTCGAGCGTATGCACACCGGCAAAAACCCCGGAGGCCACCATTGCCGGTGCAAAGCGGGTTCCCTCTTCGTTGGTCCAGTTAACAACCACAATCGGGTGTTTGGTTTTGATATTCATGTCGTTGAGCTGGCGAATAATTTCAAGCCCGCCCAACACGCCCAACACACCATCATATTTGCCGCCGGTAGGCTGGGTGTCGAGGTGACTGCCTACATACACCGGCAGCGCTTGCGGGTCTGCTCCTTCACGGCGTGCAAACATAGTCCCCATCTCGTCAACCCCCATCGTCAGGCCGGCAGCATCGCACCAGCTTTGGAACAGCTCGCGTCCTTTGGCATCATCGTCGGTAAGCGTCTGGCGATTGTTGCCGCCCGCGATACCGGGTCCGATTTTCGCCATCTCCATAATCGAATCCCACAGACGCTCGCTGTTGATTTTCATGTTGCTGGAAATGGTCATGGTTCCCCCTGAGGTGGTAGGCGCTGTGTCGTGTTGGTCAATTCAGTCGAGATTCTTTATTACACCGGCAAGTGTGTCGAACAGAAAGTCTATCTGGTCTTTGCTGATAATAAGTGGTGGAGATAAGGCAATAATATCCCCGGTGGTTCGAATAAGCAGATCATTCTCAAACGCATTTAAGAACGCGGTAAATGCGCGTTTGGTTGGCTCACCGGCGATAGGTTCGAGTTCGATCGCACCAATCAAACCATAGTTGCGGATATCAATAACATGTGGCAGACCGCGCAGCGAATGCAGTTTGTCTTCCCAGTACGGTGCCAGTTCGGCAGCCCTTGTTAACAGACCTTCTTCGCGGTAGGTTTGCAACGTACCCAACGCCGCTGCACAGGCCACCGGATTACCGGAATAGGTATAACCGTGAAAAAACTCGATCAGGTGCTCGGGGCCGGTCATGAATGCATCGTGTATGTCATCACGCACAAACACTGCCCCCATCGGGATGACACCACTGGTTAAGCCCTTGGCTGTGGTCATGATGTCTGGCACGACACCAAATACATCTGCTGAAAACGCACCCCCCATGCGACCGAAGCCGGTAATGACTTCATCAAAGATAAGCAAGATGCCGTGCTGATCACAAATATCACGAAGCCGCTGCAAATAGCCGACAGGCGGCATAAGCACGCCGGTTGAACCCGCCATGGGTTCCACAATAACTGCAGCAATAGTCGATGCATCATGAAGCGCGATAATGCGCTCCAGATCGTCGGCAAACTCTGCACCGTGTTCTGGCAGCCCACGTGTAAACGCATTTCGGCTAATGTCGTGCGTATGTCTGATATGGTCAACGCCACCAAGCAAAGTACCAAACATTTTGCGGTTCGAGACGATGCCACCAACAGAGATACCGCCAAAATTCACACCGTGATAACCGCGCTCACGACCAATCAGCCGGGTTCGACTGCCGTCACCACGAACGCGATGATACGCAATGGCCATCTTTAGTGCGGTTTCTACCGACTCAGAGCCCGAGTTAGTAAAAAACACATGATTCATTGATGCCGGTGCAATATCAGTAAGCTCGGTCGCGAGCTCAAAAACTTTCGGGTGTCCAAGCTGAAACGCCGGTGCGTAATCAAGTTCGGCAACCTGTTGTTGTACCGCTTCTATGATCTTCGGGCGCCCGTGACCGGCATTGCAGCACCAGAGACCGGCAGTGCCATCGAGCACCTGGCGTCCGTCGTCCGTGGTGTAGTGCATGTCTTTCGCTGACACCATCATCCTGGGTGCCTGTTTAAACTGCCGGTTAGCGGTAAACGGCATCCAGAAAGATTCGAGGTTATTGGGTCGGCTAACGGATTTAGACATAACGGTTATCTGTGTTTCGGAGCGAGTGCGTAACAGTGAAAATTGGAATTTGATACTTGTCTGGAAATACCCGCGTAGAAATCGCCCTTCCCTCCATAGCGGCCTCAGCACTATACTTGACCATGTTGATCAACGTATCCCAGCTTGAAGTATTGGTCAACGGTCGTAACACGGATAAACAGGATTGTCGTCGGAAAATGCATGTCCAATTTAAATAAAAAATCACCGACAGACAAACCCTCACGCATTCAGGTACGCAACCGACAGAAAATTCTCGATGCAGCGCTCGATGTATTTTCCCGCTACGGGTATCGCGGCAGTACTGTGGCACAAATTGCCGAGCGCGCTGAGATGTCGAAGGCAAATCTGCTTTATTACTACAAAAGCAAGAACGACATTTATGTAAAAGTACTGGAAAATACATTGTCTGCATGGCTGGCTCCGTTAATCAGCCTTGAGGCTGACGGTGACCCTTTCGAACAGATCTGGGCTTACACGCAAACCAAGTTGCAACTGAGTATTGACAAGCCAGAAGCATCCAGGCTGTTTGCCAACGAGATTCTTCAAGGCGCCCCCATGATTAAAGAATTTCTACACACTGATCTTAAACAACTGGTCGATGAAAAATGCGCGGTAATCCAGCACTGGATAGATACCGGTCGTATTGCTGCAGTTTGTCCGTTGAATCTGTTGTTTCTCATCTGGGCTGCCACGCAACACTATGCCGATTTCAGCGCACAGGCAGAAATCCTGAGCAACGATAACAACACGCTACACAGCAATGCCGAACACACATTAAAAACCATCATACTTAACGGACTTACACCACGCTGACCAGGCATTGCCTAACTCGTTGCCATCGGGTTATTCGGATGGGTTGTCCAGTTCTGATATTCTGCAGAAATGTTGTTGTTGGTTCTCGGATCGGCTCCAGTAGTTAACTGTTCCATAGTGATGCAATTTTCAACCGGACATACATTCACACAAAGGTTACACCCGACACACTCTTTATCAATCACTTCAAAATAACGTTGGCCATTTTTCTGCTGTGTGATTGCCTGATGAGAAGTATCTTCACATACCACATGACACCTGCCGCACTGAATACATTTATCCTGATCAATACGCGCTTTAGTCACATAATTTAAGTTCAGATACTGCCAGTCGGTAACATTAGGCGTGGCAAGCCCAACAAAACTTTCAACGCTGCTGTAGTTTTTTTCATCCATCCAGCGGCTTAGTCCGGTTGTGAGCTCTTCGACGATGCGAAATCCGTAAGTCATTGCAGCAGTACAAACCTGTACATTGCCAGCACCTAGCGTTAAAAACTCTGCAGCATCCCGCCATGTGGTCACACCGCCTATCCCTGAAATTGGCAGCCTCGCCGTTTCTGTATCCCGCGCAATTTGCGCAACCATATTGAGTGCAATCGGCTTTACTGCCGGTCCGCAGTAACCACCATGCGAGCCTTTGCCATCAATAGAAGGTTCCGGCGACATAGTATCGAGGTTAACGCTGACTATTGAACTGACGGTATTAATCAGTGATACCGCATCTGCACCTCCGGCAAGGGCTGCACGTGCCGGGTAGCGAACATCGGTTATATTGGGTGTGAGCTTAACGATCACCGGCATTGCGGTGGTTTCCTTACACCACCGGGTGACCATTTCTATGTACTCTGGTACCTGTCCGACTGCCGAGCCCATACCACGCTCTGACATGCCATGAGGACAACCGAAATTGAGTTCCACGCCGTCTGCGCCAGTATCTTCTACCTTTTTAAGTATCTCTTTCCAGTTTTTTTCTTCGCAAGGCACCATTAACGACACCACCATGGCGCGGTCCGGCCAGTCTTTTTTAACCTGCTTTATTTCATCTAGATTCACCTGCAAAGGTCGATCAGTGATTAACTCTATATTGTTAATACCCATCACACGCCGGTCTGCGCTGTACACCACGCCATAACGCGGCCCGTTCACATTGACAATATGCGGGTCTTCACCCAGTGTTTTCCACACGACACCTCCCCAGCCTGCTTCAAACGCGCGGTTAACGTTATAGGCTTTGTCGGTAGGCGGCGCAGAAGCCAGCCAGAACGGATTGGGAGATTTTATACCGGCAAAAGTTGAAGTAAGGTCAGCCATGTTTATTCTCCGTTTATGCCAGTTGCCGGTTTATCGCTTCAGCTGCAAGCTTGCCGTCCTGCACAGCACTGACAGTAAGATCATCACCACCGGCAATGCAATCACCACCGGCATAGATTTTTTTGTCACTGGTTTGCCGGTCGGCATTAACCACGATACGATTGCCCTTTAACTCAAGTGAGGCGCCTTCAAGTGGTGCTGACTGTAGTTTTTGACCAATCGCGGTAAGCACCTGGTCTGCCTGTAATATGGTGGTATTACCAGTACCGGTCAACACACCGTCACTGACGGACATTTGTTCAAGCTCTACCGATGCGACATAACCACTGCCGTTATCAATGTATCGCAACGGCTGTAGATAATGCCGGATAACCACGCCATGCGTTTGCGCAAGATGCTGCTCATACTCACTGGCATTCATTTGCTCAGGCCCGCGTCGATAGGCAATGGTAACTTCAGATGCCCCAAGCATCTTTGACTGCACCGCGGCATCAATGGCAGTCATGCCTCCGCCAATCACCAGCACGTGATTGCCTGTGTCGAGCGATTTATAATCCTGTGTTTGTCGGAGACGTGCAATAAAGCCCACCGCATTCTCAACGCCTTTAAGTGATTCACCGTCAATACCCGGCGCATTAACATCACCCAGGCCAATACCCAGGAATACCGCGTCGTGCTGGCTGGCGAGCTCTGACAACTTCATATCAACGCCAAGTGCTACGCCGCTTTTGATTTCGATACCGCCAATGTCAAGCACAAACTCCACTTCAGCTTGCGCAAAGTTATTAACCGTTTTATACGCCGCAATGCCGTACTCGTTCAGGCCGCCCGGCTTTTGGTTGGCGTCGAATATAGTCACCGAATGACCATACATGGCCAGTCGATGCGCACAGGCAAGTCCGGCTGGCCCGGCACCGACCACCGCAACGCTGCGCCCGGTGGCTGCCGCGCGCTGATACGGATGAGTGCTTTCAGCCTGCAGTACATCGGTGGCGTATCGCTGCAGCGCGCCAATTTTTACCGGTGAATTCTCAGCGGTTTGCCGGACGCAGGCCTGCTCACACAGGGTTTCGGTGGGGCAAACGCGGGCACACATGCCGACCAGAATATTTTCATCGAGGATGGTTTTGCCCGAGCCATGCGGGTTGCCGGACTGGATCTGACGGATAAACAAGGGCACATCGATGCCGGTGGGGCAGGCAGTCACGCAAGGTGCGTCGTAACAGAAGTAACACCGATCTGCCTCAACAGCCGCCTCGTGCGCCGAAAGCGGCGGGTGCAAATCAGTTTGCAATTCAACCAACGGGTCTGTACCGCGCATATTCTTCCCCTGTGCGATGTTTCACCTCGATTAGATCAATTTTTATCCATTTGGTCAAACTTTTAAAATCTGCGCAGGCAATGGTTTTTCGCAGTGTCCAGCGCTGTTAATATTGCCGACCGCTTTCTTCTGGACAAACCAATGGCTGTTGGCGAAAAAATCTTCACCTTCTTCAATGAAAAATGGGAGAAAGGTAACACCCCTATTATGGGTGCCGCCGACCATGCCACCTGGCTGGGTACGCTGGTGTTTGACGGTGCCAGAAAATTCAACGGTGTATCGCCTGATCTGGAAGCGCATTGCGAGCGAGTTAATCAGTCTGCCATTGCCATGGGCTTGAAGCCGACTGTGTCGACTGCGGCAATGATGGAGATTACCCATGAGGGACTTGCGAATTACAGCGCTGACGACGCTATCTACATTCGCCCCATGTACTGGTCAAAAGAATCGGATGCTACCGTCGTCAGTGGAGATCCCGATTCCACACAGTTTGCACTGTGCCTTGAAAGCATACCGATGCCGGATGCAGAAGCCAGCATGACATTGACAACGACCACTTTCTGCCGGCCACTGCTTTCCATGCAACTGGTCAATGCCAAAGCGGCGTGCCTGTATCCACACAATGCACGCATGCTGCGCGAGGCCAACGGCAAAGGATTTAAAAATGCACTTGTTTGCGATGCGCTGGGTAATGTTGCGGAAACCGCTACCTCCAACATCATGATGGTCAAAGATGGCGAGGTGTTTACACCGGTACCGAACGGTACTTTTTTAAACGGCATTACCCGCAAGAGAGTGGCAAAGCTTTTACAGGAGGATGGCACCACCGTTCACGAATGCACACTGTCACTCGATGATTTCAGAAGCGCAGATGAAATATTCGCGACCGGCAATCTATCTAAAGTCACACCGGTAACGCAAATCGAAGACAGACATTTGCAGGCCGGACCAGTTGCCAGACAGGCTCGTGAACTATACTGGGACTGGGCGGCGACCAGTTAACGCGAACCATTAATATCCCCATGGATACCAGCCATGTCGCCCCGGTTGTTTTCAAGATTCATGAACCTGTTGCAATCGGGAACCTGACTGAAAGCCATATCGTACTCAGTACACTGAATGCCAAATACATTCATGCATCACTGGGTTTGCGCTATCTCTATGCAAACCTTGAAGAGCTCACTCAGGTCGCCACACTAAAAGAATTCACCATCAATCAACGGCCAATCGATATTGCCGAACAACTACTGTCGCTAAACCCGAAGATACTCGGCTTTGGCGTATACATCTGGAATATCTCGCAAACCACCGAAGTAATAGGTTTAATCAAGAATATTCAACCAGAGATAACCATTGTTATCGGCGGACCGGAAGTCAGCTACGAGTATTATAAAACAGAGATATTCAACCATTGTGATCATTTAATCACCGGCCAGGCAGACTTTGCTTTCCGCGATCTTTGCAAAGATCTGATCCGTAATGATGCAGCACCCGCAAAGGTTACGGAGGCGACCACCCCGCTGATCAAGTCGCTTAGCTATCCTTACCATCACTATAACGATGAAGACATTGCAAACCGCGTGCTCTATGTAGAAGCTTCCCGCGGTTGTCCGTTTAAGTGTGAATTCTGTCTTTCGGCGCTGGACAAAACCGCAAAGCCATTTGAGTTAAACGGATTTCTGGCGCAAATGGAAAACCTATACCTTCGCGGTGCCAGGCAATTCAAATTTGTCGATCGCACCTTTAATCTCAAAGTACAGAATTGCATTGCCATACTGGAGTTTTTTCTCGACCGTCTGGACAACGACCTCTTTGTTCACTTTGAAGTCATTCCGGACAAGCTCCCTGCAGAACTAAAGACAGTATTAAAGCGCTTCCCTAAAGGCGCACTGCAATTTGAGGTAGGCATTCAATCGTTTAATCTTACGGTGCAACAAACGATTAGCCGCAAACAAAATGAAGTCAAAACACTTGAGAACCTGCAATGGTTACGTAAAGAAACCCAAGCTTATATTCACGCAGATCTGATTGTCGGTTTACCGGGTGAAACCCTCGCAAGCTTTGCCGCAGGATTTAATCAGCTGGTTGCACTAGAACCTCATGAAATTCAGGTCGGTATTTTAAAACGCCTGCGCGGCACGAATATTATTCGCCACACCGAAGACTACGCGATGTGTTACGCACATCTACCCCCGTACCAGTTGCTGCAAAACCGTGATCTCGATTTTCAAACCATGCAACGCCTGCAACGATTTGCACGATACTGGGACATGATAGCCAACTCATCGCGATTTCATCACAGCCTGCCGCTCATACTTGGTGAGGACCCGTTCAATCGCTTCTGGCTTTTTTGTGACTGGCTATATCGGGAGTCGGGTCAGACACATAGAATCTCACTGGCGCGGTTGTTCGGCTTTTTGTACGACGGCGTTGAGGCGCTGGCACTCCATAACAGGGATGAATTTACCGCAGCGATTGACCGGGATCATCAACACTCCGGTGAGAAAAAGCCACCGGTCTGGCGGCATCGTATCGATAGGTCTGAGGCTAAAAAGTCACGTCACGCCAAACGGCAGATACGCCAGCAGCAGTACACGGCGAGCGAATAGCCGGATGCTTAACAACAGATACCGTGACTACCCGACATTTCGACCAAAGAATAGCCGGTAGTTTTTGAATTGCCTGCTACACTCTGTCACTTGCATGTTTTTAACATCGGAGCATATCGATGGCGGACGTAACACTCCAGACTCTTCTCATCTACATTGGCATTGGCGCGATTCTCGGGCTGCTACTTGGGCCCATGCTAAAGCGTGGTGGTTTCGGCTGGTTTGGCAATCTGTGTCTGGGTGTTTTGGGGGCATTTGCCGGCGGGTTGATCGCAACCTTCGGCAATATTGTGGTGGACAATAACATCAGTATGAATGCAATGGCTGCCGCAGCCGGCGCTATTTTGCTGACGCTTATTGTCGCTATCTTTAAAAGAAGTTAGCAGGCTGATTTTCACGCACATACTAAACAGGTTGTAGTCGCCGGCCTGCTGTCAATTATCAGGCGAACCTGCATCCTTCCGGTAACCACGCTAGCGTTACAATCTGCCGTCAGTATCTGCTTTCGGCAGTATCCCTTTCACGTCATAGATCACGTGCAGGGGTTTGGTAACCCGCTTGATTGAATCAATCCCTGCATCGATAAACTGCTGGTGCGAGACCGCTAGAATCACCGCATCATAAAACCCTTCCGGCGGATATTTCACAAACGCAACGTTGTGCTGTTCACTGGCCAGATCCATATCTATCCATGGGTCACAGACCTCGACAGAGGCGTTGTACTGTTTCAGGGTATCGACAATGTCGATAACCCGGGAATTACGAATATCAGGACAATTTTCCTTAAAGGTAAATCCCATCACTAATATTTTTGCGCCTACCACATGAATTCGTTTCATGGTCATCAATTTAATGACCTGTTCGGCAACATATTGGCCCATACCATCGTTAATCTCACGGCCTGACAATATTACCCGTGGGTGATAGCCGATCTCGTCGGCCTTATGCGTCAGGTAGTACGGATCGACACCAATACAATGCCCGCCTACGAGTCCGGGTTCAAACGGTAGAAAGTTCCACTTGCTGCCAGCCGCCTGCAGTACTTCACGGGTGTCTATGTCGAGCCGGTTAAAAATCAGCGCAAGCTCATTGACCAGTGCAATGTTGACATCGCGCTGAGTGTTTTCAATGACCTTGGCAGCTTCGGCAACCCGAATACTGCTCGCGAGATGGGTACCGGCATCCACAAAACTGCTGTAGAGCTCATCGACAAGCCGGGCGACTTCAGGTGTGGAGCCAGAGGTTACTTTTTTAATGTTCTGCAAGCGATGATTGCGATCGCCCGGGTTAATACGCTCCGGACTGTAACCGACAAAAAAATCAACGTTGAACGTCAGGCCGGATTGCGCTTCCAATACCGGCACACAAACCTCTTCGGTTGCACCGGGATAGACCGTAGACTCGTAAATTACCAAATCACCCTGCTTGAGCAGACTGCCGATCATTTTGGATGCAGAGATCAGCGGACTTAAATCAGGTTGTTTATGTGAAGTGACTGGTGTGGGTACGGTGGCAATGTATACGCGACAATCTGCAATATCGGATTCAAGGCCGCTGAATTGCAGTTGACTGGCGGCGGTAAGTTCGGTTGCATCTACCTCTCGGGTGATATCGATTCCCGATTGTAGTTCACTGATGCGCTGCTGGTTGATATCGAAACCGATGGTGCGGTTTTTCTGGCCGAGCGCAACCGCAAGAGGTAATCCGACATACCCCAGCCCAATCACTGCGATGGAAGAACTGCCCCCTATTCCGTCAAAGCCGGGAGACACTCGCCGGTCCAATGCAACTCAACCTCGTAGAATTTGTGTATTGATGGCTCAACCCGATTGGCACGTACAGCACAAGCAGGTTCACTGGATCATTCACCATCCGTGACACTCACTTGCCCCGAATCACTTTGGACGCAATATCGGGTCTGTCCGTAACTATACCGTCGGCGCCATTGGAAATAAGCTGAGCAATTAATTCCGGATTATTGATGGTCCAGAAGTCCAGCCTGATTCCCGCTTCGTGAACTGCGTCAATAAACCGCTTGCTGCTGAAAGAAAGCACGAAATACTTTACTGGCAACTGAAACACCGCTGTGGAAATCTCCGCACTGGCATGTCTGCCGCGCAGGTAGTGCCAGTAAAACCGCCGGACATCACCTTTCGAGGCACTGGTTTTCAGCCACGGAAAACGCTCCCGGCTGTACTGCAGCACCCGATGGTGAAAACTCGCGAGCACGACTTTGTCCTGTGCATCACACTGCCGCAAGACTTTTGCGAGTTCGTCCGCTGCACGCCCGGTATTATCCTTGATATCAACATTGAAGTGCATATCTGGAAACAAAGTTAACACTTCCGTGAGCCGATTAATGGAAACATTTTTACCCCGAAACGAGCACTGATGCTCACCCTCAAAGCAAAACCGATAACCGGCATCCAGTTTACCGAGCTCTATGGCCGTCATATCCGCAACCAGCCCGGAACCATCGGTAGTTCGATCGACAGTTGCATCGTGAATCACCATTAGCTCACCATCGCGACTCAGACGGACATCAAGCTCGAGAATATCGGCGTTGTGTTTACACGCAAACTCGAAAGCCGGAACGGTGTTCTCCGGCGCCATCGTGGAAGTGCCTCGATGGCCAAGTAGCAAAACACCGGTGTTGCTTGTTTTATTCAATGGATCGACTGTATTGTTTGATATGAACCGCAGAGGCTATCATCGCTGTCACTAAAAGCGCCTAAGCGTCAATAATAATTTACCAGCTTATATCGGGAGCCTGCCTTGGAAATTCAGTCATGTGGTGCAGCACAGGAGGTCACAGGATCGTGTCATTTAATCAAAGTCAACGGGCAGACAGTACTTCTGGACTGCGGCCTGATTCAGGGTCGCGCAAAAGACGAAGCCCGCAACCGTGACCCGTTTCCGTTCGATGCATCCAAACTCGATGCAGTTGTGTTGAGTCACGCCCATATTGACCACAGCGGCCGTCTGCCACTGCTCGTGAAATCCGGTTTTACAGGGCCTATCTTCACCCACCAGGCCAGTGCCGATCTTTGCAACACGTTACTCAAAGACTCCGCCTACCTGAACGAAAAAAACACACAGTGGGAGAACAAACGACGGCAGCGGCGCGGTAAGAAACCCTTACAGCCTCTGTACGCGAAGTCAGACGCCGAGAAAGTGCTCAAGCAATTCTCAACGCTTGAGTACAGCGAGAAAAAAGAAATTCTGCCAGGCGTCACCATCAGGCTTTCAGATGCCGGTCATATTGTCGGCTCTGCCATTGTTGAGTTGTGGCTGAAGGA
>CALHCI010000073.1 GCA_937931165.1 uncultured Granulosicoccaceae bacterium | reverse complement strand
AGCTGCTCGTCGTGCGGAAAATCTATTGCAGTACAAAGACTACACGGATGCAGAATATATCGAGGCAGGTAAGCAGCACATTCTCACGATTGCTAAATCTGCGAGTTTTCGGGATGTAGAGGTTAAAAGAAATGATGGTGTACGACAGCTGTGCGGCTGGGTAAAATCGAAGGGTTTGTTTGGCGGCTATACCGAGTTTAGTGTGTTTGTGTGGATTGATGGAGAGCTACATATGCGTCGTACACGGGGCAGCATGGGTGATGCCCTTGATTTTGTGAATGCGTTAAACGGTTGTCGGTAGGTGCGATGAGGGGAGTTAAATTGGTCCAGGCAAATTCTTGCTACCCTTCTTCTAATGCATTCGCTTAAACTACACTTGTTTTTTGCTGTCTTTCACGGGGAGTAGTTATCACCGGTCCACCAATGAATCCACCCAAAGCAGATATTCTAGAGGGTGTTAGAGTCAGTATGCCTTTTATCTTTTCCGTTTTCCCGTTCGGTATGGTGGTAGGTACGTTGGGTGTAAACAGTGGTGCAGGGTTGCCGGATGTGTTGCTGCAAAGTCTGCTTTTTTTCGCAGGTGCAAGCCAGACAGTGATGTGGGAGCTTTATCCTCAGGGGCTTTCACTATGGGTGATAGCGGTGGCCATTTTTGCGGTGAATTTCAGACTGGTGTTGTATTCAGCCGCTATTGGTCGGCGCCTCGAACCTCTCACGAAACCGCGGATGTTGGCAGCACTTTTTCTTTTGCAGGACATTTCACTGGCGGTTGGGATTCAGCGGGCTGATTCTCCGTCTGGCCTCACCTGGCATTACTATATGGGGTTGAGCCTTATGCTCTACGTTACCTGGATCATCTCGGTAGTGTTGGGTGCAATTTTTGGTGTTTTTATTTCAGATCCGCAGTTGGTTGGCCTCGACATGCTGGTGCCTGTTTATTTTCTCTGTCTGGTGATGGGTTTTCGCGCAAAGCCGAACGCGGCTACTATTTTTGCAGTAAGCGCGGGTATTGCGGCTATTGTTTTTGTCTACATTGGATCACCCTACCATATAGGTGCGGGTGGTGTGGCAGGTATGTTGGTGGCTGCAATGCTCGCCACCCCTCCTGCAAACAAAGCGAGTAATAATGTTGTCTGAACTTTTCGATCCATTGCTGCTTCAACTCATTATTGTTGGTGCGTTAGTTACCCTGATCAACCGGCTCGCAGGCCATTACATACTGGCGCGTTTTGAACCGATTAACTATCGGGTAGAGGCGGCACTGGAGGCTGTACCAGTCGCAGTTATGACGACTCTGGTAATGCCTGCGGTCGTTACTGGCGGCTGGCTGGAACGACTTTGTCTGGTGATCGCTATGGTATTGTGCCTGCGGGTTCCTTTTGCGGCAGCTGTGTTCGGCGCGGTGGGTGCTTTGGTGATATATCGTAATTTCGTTTAGCTGAATATTGCGACGGAGGGGTTGAATGGGCAAAGGAATTACCGGGGAGGCAATACTTTTCGCAAAATATCAGCTTTTTTATTCCAAAAGGTAAAAATACCTGAGTAACAGGAGACCTTTGAATATTATCGCTGTCCTCGTAGCTATCTAGTAAGGATATAGCGATGGCAAAGGGAACTTTACGGGTACCTTCCGGGGCAGCGGCTTCTATCGCAATGATGGTGTTGATGGTACTTCTGATAGTACCGTGGTTAAACTTAAAGACGGCGGCTGCTGCCCGGGGTGTGTCTGAGGTAGATGGTGTAGTTGAACGGTTTTATACAGATAAATTCGGTCGTGCGTTTATGGGTGGCGATTTTACCCGCGTTAATGATCAGTCAGTGAGTAACATAACTGTGTGGGAAGAGGGAATCTGGCGTAACCTCGGTACCGGGACTGACGGAATTGTTCGTGACATTGAAGTTAGTGATGATGGGCATGTTTACATTGCCGGTGATCTGTTGGTTGTTGGGGACTTTACAGTGGCTGGTGGAGAGGTGGCGAATACAATCGCTCTGTGGGATGGTGAACGCTGGTTGCCTGATGTTAGTGACGGAGATAAGTACCTCAACAAAAATACGACATTCGCAAGCTCGGCTGCGAGAAAGTAGCGGAGGGGAATGCGTTCAGAGTTTGTATGGCAGCGTTTTTTTGATCACTATTTGCTTTCCCGATCTTTCAATGTATCCCTGCTTTTCGAGATCTACAAGAATCTTGCTAACCGCCTCGCGGGATGCACCAATCATAGTGGCAAGATCAGAGTGTGTGTAATCTCGCTCAAGCGACTGCGTTCCATTCTGTTCTTGCGACAGTTCCATCAGTTTCAGCGCAAGACGCTGATACGTGCTCTTCAGGGCCAGTGCCCGAATGTCCGCCGTCGCTTTTCGTAAACGTTGCGTTGTTGAAGAGATAATATGTAGCGCAATATCCGGATTTTGACGTACGCTGCTGATGAATGCAGACCTTGGAATTCTCAGAACAGTTGTTGCCTCGGTGGTTACAGCCGATGCGGTTCTGGATTTTCCATCCAGTAGCGCAACCTCGCCAAAGTATTGCTGAGGGCCACTCATGTGAAGCGTGTGCTCGTTACCGTCCTCGTCCTGGATGTATATCCTTACCATTCCGGAAAGAATCACAAAAAGCGAATCTCCCTTTTCACCCTCTCGCACAAGAAGCGTATTTTTCTGGTAGTTCTCGCGACGAGCAGCGTCCTTGATTATCTCAATGGTCTCTGGATCGAATCCCTGAAACAGGGGGATGTTGCTAAGCAGCTTGTTGATCGAATACTCGGGGAGTACCGTTTTCATTACTTATGGCCTGGCTTGTAAATTTAACTCGTTTTGCGACCAGATACTTAACGTACGAAGTGTCCGATCAACCAACAATAGCAGGAATCCGCGATGGAGAGCTTTGCCATGGTACCGAACCGACTATAAACTTTAAGAGAATTCCTGTTGATACGAAACGGAGATATATGTACCAGGCTGTTTGGGTGGTAGCGTGGAAATATTATCCGTTTGCCTTAGTTCTATTGTTGTATAACTATGTAGGTTACGAATATCTGCAGATCTGGTTTTTCAGCTTGCGGTACATGCCAGCGTGCGTGTTTTGGCCCTGTCAAACGGCTAAGGAATGCGTCACATTGTACTGCACAGAATAGATAAAATAAGGGAGCATTAATGCCTGACAAACTTTCTATAGGGGCGGTGATATTTGACGGATTCGAACTTCTGGACGTATTCGGCCCGCTGGAAATGTTTGGTTTACTGCCAGAGCACTTCTCAATAACAATGGTTGCACAAGAAGCAGGGCCTGTATACAGCGGTCAGGGCCCGCAAAGTATTGCCACTGAAAGTTTTAGCGACGATACAAGCTTCGACCTTCTGCTGGTACCTGGTGGTATCGGGACCAGAAAAGAAATTGATAACGATACGCTGCTCAGCTGGTTGGTGAAAAAATCCAAAGAAGCAAAGTTTACCTGTTCTGTCTGTACCGGGAGTGCGCTGCTTGCTAAAGGTGGTGTACTGGATGGTTATCGGGCAACCTCTAATAAAGGTGCTTTTAACTGGGCTACCTCGCAAAGCAACCATGTCACGTGGGTAAAGGAGGCGCGCTGGGTTGAAGATCGCAATGTATTTACATCGTCGGGAGTCTCGGCGGGAATAGATATGTCACTTGCAGTGATAAAAAAAATCCTCGGTGAAGAAAAAGCAAAACAGGTGGCACTATGGGCAGAATACGAGTGGCATCAGGATCCCGAGTGGGATCCGTTTGCCAGAATCCGGGGCCTGGTTTAGCGTATCTAATTAGTAAGACCAGTATTCTTAGCTCGCTGGCAATGCGCATGACTGAATAGTGAATCGCTTTATTGTTCTAACAGCCCGGCAGGGAGACTGAAAATTGGAAATGTTGTTAGCACTTTTTTCCATTCTATTGATTGTGTTTTCCCTTTACGGTGCGTTTCAGCCGGCCAGTCTGTTAGTGCTGGTAGACAGCAACGGTTCCAGTGTCTTCGGGTTATGGTGTGCGGTGGTGGTTCGGCTGGCATTCTCTGCGTTACTGTGGATGAATGCCCAACACTCGAACAACCCGACTGCTTTCAATGTGCTGTCCATTGTGCTGTTAGTATCGGCTTTTACCCATTTAGCAGTCGGGCGGAACATGCTTGCGAAATTCAGGCGTGTGTTAGTGGGATTGCCGTCATGGGCTATCAGTCTTCCCTGTATATTCGGCGCTTTGACGGGGTTATTTGTACTTTGGGGATTGTTCGGACCCGTGATGTGAGCAAAGATTTCAGTACTAATGCGTTGGTGAGGTAGTTCTGCCATTGTGTAAGCAGGTATATAAAAAATTATTCCTGCTTACCAGCTAGCACCAATTGCTCATAGTAAGCTTCAATTCTGGCGTGGGCTGTACCGTCAATGAGCAAAATTACGGTCATCATTGCAATGGTTGTTATAGCACTTGCCCGCCATATCGGGCTGCTGATAAAGAGAATAATAAGCGCACAGGCAATGATAATAATTGGAATCGCTGTGAAAACGATGTTTTTATATTCTTTGAGTGTTTTCTCTGCACGTGTGATTTCTGTTTCCACAAATGTTGTGGAGTCAGTGTTGTAAGCAGTTTCGAATGCAGTAACTCTGGAAATATTGGTGTAGGTCAGGCCAACTCCAATGATCAAAAGTAAAACTCCAGCTACTGACACAGGGATGATGTACGCTCTTGCGATATCTGTTTTTCCAAACTGCCAGAAGCCGATACTTGCAAATATAAAAATAAGACCAATGAGAATAAAGAGCGAGGTTGAGAAAATCTCTGTTCTTGCCCAGTCGGATGATGTTTTTAGAATGTCCATAGTGTTCACAGGGTGTCGCGAATAGGAGAGCCGTATTGTTCCGGGGTCAGATACATCGTGTCAGATGGTTTTCATTGTTCATGATCCATAGCTCTGGTTTCTTATTCAGTTAAACCATTGCCGGAAACACAGCCTACAGATTTGGCAGTAGTAGCCGTCTTTTTGGAAGTTCACGTCTGGCAATGGGTAACTATAGCTGTCATCCACATCGGTCACCAGATGAAATAGTAGCGAAAACATGCCTATTTGTATCACTGTGGTGAGTGGTCTCCATGCGTGAAATCTTGCTCCCGCAGCCCTTGTGGAGATGGGCGGGGTTTGATGTGGTCAAGCCTGAGGGGGCTGACGCCGAAATTCCCGTTGTGGAGTCTGTCTGCTTAATTTTAAAACCGGAAATTTTGTAATTCAGCAGGCACTGCTACCATTAAATAGTTCCAGAAGACGAATCACGTTGTTCCACAGGTGAGCTGCCAATGATGAGAGGCCAAGTGCCCCTCAACCAGTGCCCCTCGACCAGTGGTGTTGTGTATTGTCAGGAATTTTGTCGATTACTTTCTGAAGGTGCTGTGCCTACCGGTGGGTTTGCTTTTAGCGCAAGACGTATAAGATCTACCCGGTTACTGCTGCGCGTTTTTCTGTACAGCGATTTTAGTTGTGTTTTTACTGTTTCGGGAACGACGTTTCTTATCTCTGCGATATCCCTGGCTGACTTCCCTTGTGTTAACAGCTGGCAAACCCCTTTTTCTGCGGTGGTCAGTTTGTATGCCGCCGCCAGTTTATTGCAATCTACCTGCGGGTTTGATGAAAGATCGATCAACGTGATCAGAGCGCCGCTAAAATGCGATTCTATTTCTACGTTTGAGTCTCTTAACGGAGAGACTTCCAGTGATATCTGTGTATCTTCGGCTTTGCCCAGAAGTTGAAATGACTCGGCGGCAAGGGCTTTTCCTGATGAGGTTGCACAAGCTTCATGGATTGCTCTATGAATAACACTCTCCATTTCGGATGAACGACAGTGAATGAGCTTGTCTTTACCCAGTTTTATATCTGCACTCAGGTCCAGAATTCTGTTTGCCTCTTCGTTGGCAACAATGATTGTGCCGTTAGGATCGGCAATACACATCCCGACCCGTACATGATCCAGTGCGGTCAACACTGCTTTGTACTGTGATTTCAGTATTGAGAATGTTCGCCACAATTCTACCGACTTTGCTGCGTGCGGTAACAAGTGCCGGATATTACTGGTGTAGTTATCCGGTATTTGCCTGAGTTTTGCAGGAAACTGAAACGCGATATTGTCGGTCCAGCACAAGTTGTCATTGAGCTTGCAACCGACTTTCCTTGAAAAACCTAACTCATCACGAAAAAACTTGTAGTCCTCACGCTGTTCAAGTTCTGAAGCGTCGGTCCAGAAGTCAGTGTCAGTGAGTATGGTTTGCTTGCGATGTTTGTGAACAAAGGCCCAGGCCCGGGAATCATACTTCTCGAACATTGAGATCGAGCGCGCCATCTGCTCGGGACTACAGGCTCTCCAGCGCGCACTGCCCAGTGCGTACTTCCACCGGGAATTTTTATCGTTTTCATGGAACATGATGTTCGCACTGTGCGCCTGCACGTAGTCAACGCATGCATCGAGCGCGGTATTCCAGCCGTCCGAGTTGTTGGCAGCATCATAGATTGAGATAAGCGCTGTTGCCTGTTTCCCTGCCGTGCTCATAGTGTGTTCCTGCTAATTCGTACTTCTCGTTTAAAATCAAACTTACCAGTATTGATGAAAAACGTCAGTTTCTCAATAATCTAACTGGATTACAGATTGATCTGTGGTGTTGACAGACAGAAAAAAATTTGGATGGAAAAGATTTGAACCGGCTACTCGCTTTTCTGGCAATTCGCACCCCATTTGGGGGATAGAAAAAATTGTCCTCTCTCCTATGCTCCTGCTTCACTTGTAACAGGGTTTGTCGCCGCGATGCACGGGTGAAGTCTGGCAGGTGAATTTTAGGGATCGGTCTATTTTGAGGATATTAATCAATGCAAATCATAAAGAAGTCTGTCGTTTTCAGTCTGGTAGTTAGTTCAGCGGTGCTTTCCGGATGTAAAGCATCCAACATAAAAACAACCCCGGTAGGCAAAGAGTTGGCGGCTTATTCTGTAAGCCCGCAAGCGCTGAATTATGTGCGAACCACTAAAGATCTCAAAGGCAAGGTACGAAGTGCCGAGCTGCACTCAATCGAGAATGATTTGTACCACTATAAAACATCAGATGGCTATGCGTGGGCAAACTATCTAAATCCCATGTTGCCAAGCCCGACATTCTCTGGCGAAGACTGGGGAACAGGCACCCAGGAGATGAGTAAAGTTAAAGGTGCTATGTTCCCACTGGTCGTCGGAAACAAAATGTCTTATACGGTCAAAGGTGAAAGTACTAAATGGCCTGATGGCTGGAATGAAACACGCAAATGTGAAGTCAAGTCTCAGGAGCGGGTAACCACAGAGGCGGGTGAGTTTGATACCTTTAAAGTGATTTGCAATAGCGAATGGCGACAGCGTATATTTTACTTTGCACCAGAGATTAACGATATTGTGTTGCATAGAAATATCCATAAAACCGAGCCTCAGAAAAACAGCGGATGGGATCTTGTGGGGATTTCCTCCTAGCCTGGATTATTCATGAGGATTCGCCATTCAGCGAAAATAGCGCAAAACAGGTCGCTTGATCGAGCGAGAAGCGTGGCCCGCCACGCGCCGAGCTGGATCATGCGAGATGTGCAGCGATATTTACGTCTGATGGTGAATAGACACAGTGCTAACTTAAAAATATTGTCTAAACGATTGTCTGGAACTATATGCATAGATAATCGCTATCATGAACTTGTCGACTTGTGAATAGTCCAGGCTAGCCAGGTTTGCTTATCCGGGGGCTTTATCGCAGTGTCTCTGTGTCATAAACGGAGGCACGATTTACAGCGTTAAGTGGTCATTACGCAGAGATGTTCTGCTGTCCTTTTGGTAGACTCCGGTAAACATCACCGGAGGGCATTCCATGTGCAGAAACATCAAGCGATTGTTCAATTTTGAACCGCCGGCAACAGAGCAAGAGGTACGGGACGCTTCGTTGCAATATGTGCGTAAGCTGAGTGGTTACTCCAGGCCTTCTATAGCGAATGAGCAGGCATTTAATGCGGCTGTTGAGGAGATTGCTGCCGCCTCCAATCGGTTATTGCAGTCGCTAACAACCAATGCATCGCCCCGCAACCGTGAGCAGGAAGCGCTGAAACAGAAACAGCGTTCTGAACAGAGATTCGGTTAAACTCCGGTTTGCCATCGGGTTAACTGCGCATGGGTAATCAAAAAAGCTCATCTATGGGAGTTACCTTAACACAGCGTCAAAATTTCCCGCTGGCAGTGCGTTGCGCGGTATAATCAGCAGCTATTAATTTATAAGGATACGTGACGAATGGCGATAAGAATGGCAGAGAATTCTCTGTTCGCGATTCTGTTGCGGTCCGCGTGGTGGTACAGCGCGGCGGTCGGATTAATTGTGGTAGCACTGGCCACTGCAATCGCCCGGGGGCAGTTTCTGGTGCTGGGTATTTCACTGTCACTGCCGTTTTTCGGTATTGCTGTGTACTCTGCGTTTAAACAGCTTCAGCGGCCAAATGCAAAGCAGGTTTCCGAGGTTGCGGCGCAGGCTCGCCAAATGTCGGCGTCGCAGGTAGCAGAAAAGATCGCTGTTAACTACACAAAGGAGCGTTTTGAGTCAGAAGCTTTCAAGGGAAATGCTGCTGATCTTGAATTAACACGTGGTTACCGGAAACTGCTGTTGAGCAGTAAACGATTCAAGGCTGCCAATACCGGTATTGAGCCGTTAAAACAACTGGTCGCTGCTGGTGAGCGGGTTGAGGCAACCGGGTACTTGTATGTCACTCTGGGTGAGGTATCTGCCAATGCCCGAAAATTTGCGAAAGCAAATGATATTGAACTTGTTCAGGCGAATGAGCTGGCAGTATATTTCACTGGTAAAGCAAAAATAGAGTAAGTCGTTTAACTTACTTCTGAACGACGGTATAGCTGCCTTCAATCGGTTCTCGTTGATTTTCCTGCACTGGTTCTGAGCCTTGGCGGTTACCCTCTGTTGGCCAATTCATACGGACGCCGGCTTTACGCATGCGGTGGCGCACTGTGGCAAGCGTTATCATCCCTGCAAACACCATCACCAGCATTACCCCTAATGTGATGGGCAGCATCACGACAAACATGATTGCAGCGGCTATTGAGGAAAACCCTTTGCCAGCGTAGTTTTTGAGTTTGTTGAGCATTCGTTTTTATCCTTTAGCGTTTACCATGTAGTATCGACAACTGGTCAACAATAAACATCTCACGCTCGCAACAGGTTGTAACAAGTTGTAACAGCGATTAACGTGTTGTTTAGAATGCCCCGGGGCTCTGTTCTCAGCCGTTAATGGCTGTGCAAAGCGCGTTGTATTCGTGCAACTCCAGAAGGTCATATTACCGCTCCTGACCGGTGGTAAAACCGCACGCCAGTCAGAGGTTTATATCATGATTAAATCTGAGGAAAGGATGTTCCTCAGCACTCGTTTGTTTACAGGCATATCGGGTCGGTTGTTTTGAAAGAAAAACACTTAAATAAAAGGATCTTAATGTGAAATCTCAAATCAAAAGTGCGAGTGGCATTTCTGTGGCGGTATTGTTGGCTTCTGCTCTGTTTACAGGCGGCCAGGTGAGTGCCAGTGATGGTGATGTGTATGGCGGTGACTGCAGTTACCGTGACGCAGATGTCAATGGTGGATGGGGCTTTAACCACTCTACGGGGCTCAGTTGTCCACCAAAACCTTCTCATGGAATGGATCATATCGTTATACAGCTAAAGGGCACTGGTACGGCTCGGGAAACAACCTATGATACCGATGGTGACGGTGTACCTGATACCACAGCGCCTTGTTTTGACGCACTTATCTATAACCCGGCAACCGGCAAACCAATTGGCACTGGATCAGACTGTCTTGATGTTCAGTCGAACGATGCGGGCAACATTCGACTCACCGGTACCGGCTTTTTTCATCTGGAGCATGGCACATTGGTTGTGCAGGGCTTAACGACCGTCAGACCTGTGCTGCAGCCGACCACCCGTGACGGTGTTGAATTTACCCATATCACCGGTGCCAATGGTGACGGGGGAGTGTTGTACGGTACCGGCAGGTTTAAAGGTGCGACGGGTAAGGTGAGATTGTCAGGTCAGGTAGATATGTCGAGGCTTGACAGTGATGGCCAGATCTTTTTTGACTGTATCTTTATTGTCGATTTCAACTGACAAGATATAAGGCCCGGCCGGTGCAGCTGCAGTATTGACAATGCCAAGGCCGGCTTTAATGAGTAAATATGGGCAGATTGCCTCGGCCTTAACAGAAGTGCGGTTCACTGTCAATCGTAATACTGTACTATACAAAGCGTCGAGGGAATTAGATAAGCTGGTCGGGAAAGTTATAGATGTTTAGTTAGAGTAGTTGGTGTGGCTATGATTGTTGCGGCCGGATAATCAGCTGCGTCGACAGGGAGTGTTGTGGTTGACCACCAGTACAAAAGCAGTTGCCAGTAAAATAAAAAGTAACTACACCGACTTTAACGAGTATGACGAGTTGGTCAATGCCTGGAGCCAGTTGTGCGAGCAGGCTATGCACGAGCCTGACGGTGAGGCATCTTTCAGCGATGTTGAAAGTGCCGCTCTAGCTGCGCTTTCTGAAACGAGAATTGCCGGAACGGATGGTAAAGTCGGGTACCAGACCGGGCGCATACTGAACGCATTTGTTTATCCTGCGTTCATGGTTGATCCTGCCGGAGAGATTACCACCAGTAATATCAGTGCCTGGAAAGAATATGGTCTAACTGCACAGGCATCTGTTGACAGGTTGCCGTACAAAACTGAAGGCGGTGAGACGGTCGGCGATGTGATCAGATCTGTTGCAGGCAGACGCTCCTCCGATGCTGCGGAAATACTGCTTAAGCGAGTTGCTACTACAGACAAGACGCAACAAGCCACACTTGCTGTCACCGGCGCACTTGAGAAACAGACTCCATTGCTGGTTTTTTTAATTCCATCAAAATGGAAGGTTAAATCCAGGGGAATGCTGGTAAAGCAGTACAAACTGACAAGAGCCGAAGCGGATGTGTTGATGAGCCTGGTTGAAGGTTTTACAACCAAAGAAATCGCACAACAAAGAAGTCGATCACATGAAACTATCAGAGCTCAGCTTCAGTCTATCCGGGAAAAGGCAGGTGCAAAAAACCAGACAGAGTTAATACGTACGACATTGTCGTTGTCAGATTTTGAAAGTAACCTGCAGGAGCTAAGGTACGCAATTAAACACCCTTATCGTCGGCAGATCGAGGTGCTTAGCCACGGGCGCAGGCGGGTTGAACTGACCTTAATGGGTGATCATGCCGGTGTTCCGCTGGTGACAATCGCCAACGCCACAAACTATACGTTTAATGCAGAGATCGAAAAGGCACTCTACGATCAGGGAATGTGTATTGTCAGCATCTGCACCCCCGGTTGTGGAAAGACAGATCTGCCACCAGAGGGGCAAAGTCGCAATGAATGCCTCGCGGCAGATGTAGAAACTGTGCTCGATCAGCTGAATGTAGACAGCGCGATGATGCTTGCCTACAACGCTAACTCACCGATGTGCTACAAGATCGTAAACCACATTCCAGAGCGGTTCTACCATCTGGCACATGTATCGGCACCTGTACCGGTTGGTTTTATCAAAAAGATTGATACGCAGTCGAGTTGGGTTAATGGCATTCTAAAAGCAGGCACGGCAAACCCTGCAATGAAAGCACTGTTGTTTAAAGGGGCAATGAAAGCATTAGTCACTCTGGGCGCAGAGAAATACTTCAAGTTGCAGCTATCTTCCAACCCTGTAGAGGCTGATATAGTTTTTAAGCCTGAAAATCTCGTGGAATATGACCACGCGATTTCCGTGGTCGCGCAGTCCGGAGTGGCAAACGCTGCAGAGGATATAGCCCAGTCTTTTGACGACTGGACGGCAGAGGTCGAAAACCTGCCTGTAAGAATTACCATCGTCCAGGGTGTAGAAGATAGTCTGTACACCATACAAAACGTGCGCGATTTTGCCGCTTCGTTTTCATTAAAGACAACAATGATCGAAGTGCGGGATGCCGGATTTCCGGTGATTCAAACGCATCCGGAACTTGTATGTAGCCACCTTAGGAGCCTGATTGAAAAGTATGGGAAATCGCTGTCCGTTGGCTAAAATCCGGTAATAATCACAATTTCGAGGTCTTTGATTATTTTTACTACAAAAGGAGGATAGCGACCGAGGTTGTGTTCTTCTAACGTATGGGAGAGAAGTAGTATTAGCTTCTCGCTGATTCTGAATGTCAATAACTGAAAGGAAATGCTATGACTGACAAGAAAGATAAAGAGAAACTGGAAAACGTTGATAGCGGCCGAAGAACTATGATCAGGGGGCTTGTGCTCGCCGGAACCGCCGTTGCGGCGTCGAGTGT
>CALHCI010000072.1 GCA_937931165.1 uncultured Granulosicoccaceae bacterium | reverse complement strand
GTGAACTCATCGCTTAGCTTACTCATACCAAAAATTTCCGAATCACTGTGGAGGATGTAAAACAACCGGTTCATGTTATCAGTAACTACTACCGCCAGAACCGGTTTAACCGGCCGTGTATTTGTAGTATTTACACTGCTCGCCCGAAAGGATTGTTGCGCGGTATGCTTTGCTCCTTGTTTTTATGTGGATAAAGAGGCACTGATGGGACTTGAAGTATCCGGGATTCTGGGATTGGTATTGTTGGTGATCAACGTATGGATCATCGTTCGCATTGTTCAAAGCACCGCCGGGACAGCCCGCAAAGTCATCTGGATAGTGGCCATTTTATTACTGCCGCTGGTGGGCGCTATCGCATGGTTTTTCCTTGGCCCCACAGGTTAGTTTGCTCTTCTGACAAGACAACAGTAACAACTTTGCCATGCTGGATACTTACGGGCAGACACCGTCGCGGGAAACTGCAGACGATTAGTGCAGGTAACCGGATGCTACTAAAGCAGAGTTAGGAGGTTGCCGCATCTTGCGACAGGTGATCGATGATTGCCTGTAATAACAATGTTCTCGGAAAACGGTTCTGGTCAATCAACCAGCGGGTGAACAGCGCGGACCACCGTTTTGAGAATGGCAATACAATCGCCCAATGATCAGCGTTAACAGTAGCCAGCACTTCGCCAACAGGTAGCAGGGTATTTTGTGCGACCACTTGACTGTCATTATAACGACTATAGCGGGACAGTTGACGGTACGGACTGCGAAGAATTCGCGACACGCGCTCAGGTGTAGGCACAGCGGCAATACTGGCGTAACGGATAGTCGACGGTAGTGTATGCTGCTGCAACCATTGCTCCCGATACTGACATGTCAGGTCTTGAATGGCACGCCCATCGCCAAAGGTGCTTGTTGGCAGTGGAAAATACTGTACGATCTTTCGCAACCAATTCGGTGTGGTATCAGCCAGCGGAGAGCCGGCGACAATGCCTCCCAGACTGACCACCGCTTTGATATGCGAGTGAGTGTCCGGGTGGTTAGCCAGCATATGCAGCACATCCGTACAACCTTTTGAATACCCGATGATGTTAATTTGCGATGCATGCTTATCAGCAAACTTACGCACCTCGCGCTGTAGTGTGTCGGCATTCGTGTCACAACCGGTTCGGCCATTCAGCCAGACAACTTCTGTGTGATAACCGCGTACAGCCATTTCGTTTCGAGCACACATGAACGGACCAACGATGGCAGACACAGTATCGCCCGACAGACCCGGAACAATCAGAGTTGGAGAGGCCTGATCCGGGGTCGATGAATACTTTGCTACCGACGGCTGGTCTTCGTTCTCAATAGACTGCCAGTCAACCTCTCGAAAAAACGATCGGATATCAAATTCATTGTGTTGGTGAGCAATCTGCAGGCAACGTTGGGCAAAATGTTGCCGGGCATCGGCCACTGACGGCGGTAATTCAATTAGCAATTCAGTGCTCATGCTGCAGGTTACCCGGAATCTGCCTGGTCTGTAAGGTGTTCATCAAGTTTCTTTTTAGCGGTTATTTCTGCGATCGATGTTTTGGCGATGTACCCGGCCTGAGCAGCGTGTTGTGCGGCCGCCTCGGTATCGGCTACCAACAATAGGGGTACGTCGTCGACGCGCAAAGATTCCATGCGTTGTTGTTGTTTGTGATGATCGTGCTGGTCATTCACATTGCGTATGTAGATTGCCAGAATTCTGCCCGGGTAATCCCTGACACACTGGCTGTATATTTCCGGATCGTGCTGGCCACTGTCACCGATAAGGATAAAGCGCAACTGAGGATAACTGTCGAGCACCCGTGTTATCTGTGCAATCTTGTGTGTTTTATGGGGGCCGGCAATAAACTGGTGTCGATCAATGCCAAAGTCCCGCAGTAGCAATGGCCCGGCTACAATATCTTTGCACTCCATAAAATCGCATAAAAACTCGTAAAGATTCCAGGGACTGCTGGAGACATAAAAAAACGGGTTACGGTTATTGTGAAGCGCCCGATAAAAAGCACTGACCCCTTCAAAAGCCACCCTGGATTTACCGGAACTTAACAGCGTTAAGCGCATCATTTGTACTACTGAAGTTGCCTTTGTCAGGAGTATGGTATCGTCAATATCGCTAATCACCCCGAAAGCTGCATCTGGCGCCGGGCAGGTGATATGCGCCGTCACTCCCGGTGCGCGGTCAGTGTCATCCGGTAGACTGATATTAAACGTAAAATCACCGGTCATCTCCGGGGTGACGGGCACCTTGAATTGATAGTACCCCTCATTATCGGTCAGGGTCTCATACCGGGCATCACGTATTTCGGCCTGCACCCGGATGTCAGGCACCTCGTCACTTTCGAAGCGCTGGTAACTGGTCACAATCGTATTCCATAGGGAATCTGTTTCAATACTCCGGGGCTTTTTGTACTCAACAACACGTCCCGTAAAATAGGCATGCTCGTCATTGGCAAAGCCACGATAAGGGATTATCTGCAACGGCTGATCAGGTCGAAAACGACGATTGTAATTGTGCTTCAGTCGGTCGAGTATATTGTCAGCGTTGTCACCGACCTGGAGTAACAGCTCCCGCCATTGGTGTTTCTCCGGTTCCGATACAACGGGCGCAGTTTGCTGCTTTTTAGTCATAGTGGTTTGGACATAGTTTTGGTTAAAACAGGGATAACGCTGTGCTTGCTACCCACATTGTGATTCTGTAGGCAAGCCACGCGAGACCTGCAAGCAGGATAAGAATCGCGATGATTTTTGCAGCTCGAAGCCATCGTTTGTTCTGATCAGGTGGCGTAGAAGTTTCGTCCATACTCCTTAACAGATCCACGTTACGTTGATTGGATTTATAGAATATGTCAAACACATCGCCGATAATCGGCACCATACCGATAGTTGATTCGAGCGCAACATTCAGCACCATTTTCAGTACTACATTGCGTGGAGCACCCAGTTTAATACCTTCGACAATGATGTAGCCGGATGCCAGCGCTCCGAGCAAATCGCCAACACCCGGAATTAAGCCGATAATTGACTCGAGTCCAATGCTCTTCCCACCGGGCAGGGGAATCGCGCTGTCCAGCCAGTAGGCGAGCCTGTTGATACGTCGCCGCGTGGCATCAGTCGATGAACTTGTATTGTTGTTGTTCAGCACTGGCATATACGCTGTAAGCTTATCGCTGCCGTGCCAAACTGTCTTCCCGACAGCCAGCTCTTATTATCACTCGATGCGGCAGACATAATATTCCTCACTTCACCTTCAGTTTATCTACGACAACGAGATCACTCACCCGGTCAGCTATGTTCAGAGCCTCCGCTCGACTTTGTTCACTGTCTACAAATCCGCTTAACACCAGATTATTATCAATGATCTCAACCAGGATCGACGCGGCGTCTATGGAAGGGGCGTCGATAAGTGCCGATTTAATTTCAGTGGTCTCCACGGCTACACGGTCGGATGTCTGAGAGATACTTCGGGTACTGCATCCGGTAAAAGCGACCAGTGAAATCGCAACCACTAAGGGTATTTGCCAATCAGTTGTCATGTGCGGTTTCCACCTGGTGGTTCGTATACGTCACGTCATTGTTCTCCAGACGATTGCTGCAGTGAAGTGGCAAG
>CALHCI010000071.1 GCA_937931165.1 uncultured Granulosicoccaceae bacterium | reverse complement strand
GATAACCTAAATAACCGCCTTTTCCAGGAAAGGACGGTTTTCAATGATGCGATCCAGACCGAACGGCGAGAGGTCGAGGCTGCGGAATTCGCCATGGCAAATCAGCTCCATAACACCACGTCCCATAGCGGGTGATTGCTGAAAACCATGTCCTGAAAAACCATTGACGAAAATAAAGTTTTTCACCTCAGTGTGATAACCGAGAATTGCATTCTGATCAAACGTATTAAAAGCGTAGTGCCCTGCCCACGAGTTAGTTAGTTTTATCGCTTCAAACTGCGGAATACGATTGGCAATGATCGGCCAGACTTTGTTTTCCCAAATGCTGTGGTCCTGAACAAAGTCATCATAGTCGACCGCCGGGTCAACGTCCGGCGGGCAACCGGCAAGGTAATAGGTACCATCGGTACGCATATGAACACCAGTCGGGTCGATGGTTAATGGCAGGTCACGATCAAGCGGCTGCTCTGCAGAGAAAATAAAAGTGTAACGTTTGCGTGGCTCAACCGGCAGCTCAATACCTGCCATTCGAGAAGTCAATACCGCGCGCGGGCCGGATGCGTTAATGACTTTGCCGCAATTGATTGATTCGCCAGACTTCAACACCACACTGTTGACTGCACTGCCGTCACCATTGAGCTTCATTTCGACCACTTCGTTAGTCACATATTCAGCACCCTTTTCACGTGCAGAGCGTTTCCACCAGTCGAACAGTGTGTTGCCATCAAAGTAACCCTCATCAATCAGGTTATGGCTGCCTGCAACAATATCGTCAACTTTATAAAACGGATAGTCACGCTTAATCTCATCAGCGCTCATGATCTTTGTACCGGCACCGCAGGCTTGCTGCAGTTTCTGATTGGCACGCAGTACATCGGCAAAAGCATCGTTATCGGCCAGATACATATAGCCATAGCTTTGTAGTACCAGTTCCGGCACTCTGGGGTCGTCTCCCATGTAGTGGCGGAAGTTTTTGACAAATTCTGCGGCAAACTGAGAGATGCGCACATTTATTTCGTTGGAAAACTGCTGGCGCATACAACTGTTGGTATGCGCTGTTGAGGTAAATTCGTAGGTCGGATCTTTTTCAACAACCAGAATAGAACCGGTAAAGTCATCGTTGTTGGCAAGAAACCACGCAACAGACGACCCATACATGGCGCCGCCTACAATCACTACATCATAACTGTCCAATGCCGGCTTGTTAGTGATAGCTTTGTCGTTCATTACTCGGCGCTCCCGTTCTTCACGTCAGTGTTAACCTGATTAATCTCGCTGTCTGACAAACCATAATCAGATCTGGCAGAGGACTCTGTTATATAGCCGCGGGCGAGGTCCCGCTTGACCAGTTCCGGATCTCGTGCTGCAGGCTTGCCGTAACCGGCACCACCGGGAAAGGCCATCATCACTTTTTTACCGTGTGGCACAAACTGTCTGCCTTTGCCTTGCATAGCAGTACCATCATCAAGCGCTATACTGGTTGGTGCACCGGGCTGCCCGCCCTGCCGGCCAAGCGCCGGATGATCAACTCGATCAAACATGGCGGATATATCAAACTCCTGCCCTTCAACCGCACCCACCTCCATATACTGTCCGAGTCCACCACGATACTTACCGGCACCACCACTACCCGGGCGCAATTCCTTACGCCAGATAATCACAGGCCCGGTATGCTCGGTGGCTTCGACCGGCATGGTCATTACACCGGACGGAAAGGCCGTAGCGTTGAGTCCGTCAAGCTGTGGTCTTGCACCGGAACCGCCCGAGTTAAACGTTAGCACTTCAGAACGCACTGCCTGTTTAGCCATTGCAATGTCGTGCATGGCCTGGTTGTCAGACGGGTCTGGTTCTGCATTTAAATCAATGTCGGTACGCGGGCGTAATGACACCTGAAAGTTACATAGTGTCCCGGCACCTTCTGCAGGGACGGTATCTGGCAATATCTGATCGAGCGCGTTGTATACCGTATCCGGAATCATGTGGCCAATCACATGCCGCAACGCCACCGGTGCCGGGTGTAGTGCGTTAACAATAGAATTTTCAGGTGCAGTAATTTCAAACGGCGCAAGGGATGCGGCATTGTTTGGTATTTCAGGGGCGATAGCACACTTCAATGCATAGCAGGCATAGGCTTTGGTATACACCAAAGGCACATTAATACCTTTTTTATCAAGACCCGATGTACCTGCAAAATCACAAGTAATTTTATCACTGTAAATATCAAGCTTTGCTTTTAAAGTCACCGGCGCACTGTAACCGTCGATCACCATCTCACCTGCGGCACACGCACCGGTTGGCAACGCTGCTATGCATGCCTCGGTAGCCGCCTTTGAATTTTCAAATATAAACGCTGCTATGCCGCTTAGGTCTTTGAGATCAAATTCCGACATCATATCTATCAGCCGACGATGACCGATCTCGTTACACGTTGCCAGTGCGTAGATGTCTCCGACCAGCTGATCAGGCTCTCGCACGTTTCCTCTTACAATGTGCATCAGGGTTTTATCGACCTGCCCCTGATCAGCAAATTTCATAATCGGTATGTACAGCCCTTCTTCATAAACCGAGTTGGCATCTGCACCAAAACCACGCCCGCCAATGTCAACAATATGTGCAGTACAGGCAAAAAACCCGACATGCACTCCACAATGAAAAGAAGGTGTTACCACGGTAATGTCGTGCAGGTGACCGGTACCTTCCCATGGATCGTTGGTGATATACACATCACCTTCCAGAATATTGTCCCGACCTATGCGCCTGATAAAGTGCGCTACCGCATCTGCCATTGCATTCACATGGCCGGGGGTGCCGGTCACGGCCTGCGCCATCATCAACCCTTCAACGTTGTAGACCCCTGCTGAAAGATCACCGGCTTCACGGACAGAGGTAGAAAAAGCCGTTCGCACCAGCGCCATTGCCTGCTCTTCTACCACAGAGATCAGACGGTTCCACATCACCTGCTGACGGACTTTATCGGCTTGCGTGTTCATGCCATATACTCCTTCTTTACATCAATACAACCATCAGATTGGCGAACCGCAGAACGTGAAGACGGTACAATGATTGTAGTTTGATCTTCAGTGATCACTGCAGGGCCGTTGACGGTAGCACCGGTATTCATCTCATCTCGCAGCACAATACTCGACTGTACCGTTTCACCGACAGCAGGATCAAACACATCACGTGCGCCACTTACCGGAGCGGCAGTCTGCGTGCTGAACGACTGTGAATCACCTGCAGGCTGCGCTTTAGTTGTGGCATTAACCGCCCATACCGTAATTTCTACTTCAAGCCCTTCTACTGCTCTGCCAAACAAAGCGATATAGTCTTTTTCAAATAGTGTTTTAAAGGTTTCTGCATCCGGCGCTGTCGCCTGTGCCTCTGTCAGCGTGATCGGAATTTCCCAGCCTTGCCCCGAGTAGCGCATATACACTTTGTACTGTGACGTGACGGGCTCATCCGGCGCACAGCCTCTAACAAAACGCGTGGCTTCATCACTAAGTTCAGATAACAGTTGCTTTATGGCTTCGCTGTCAAACTCATTGAGGCGCATAAACACACTGCGAGTGGCTTCAAAGCTGAATGGAGCGCGTAAAAAACCAATCGCAGAACCGACACCGGCACCAGGTGGCACCAGTAACCGATCAACACCCAACTTTTCGCATAGCCTGCCTGCGTGCAGCGGTGCTGCACCACCGAAGGCGATCATCGTGTATTCAGATAAGTCTTCACCATTTTCAACCGCATGTACACGAGCAGCGTTTGCCATGTTTTCATCGACCATTTCGGCAACGCCAAACGCAGCGTTTTCTACCTCCATCGATAACTGACTGCCAATGTTATTGTTTAACGCGTTCTGTGAGGCTTGCAGATCAAGCGTGATTGACCCTCCGGCAAAATTATCAGCGTCGAGTTTACCGAGTACCAGGTCAGCATCAGTGACTGCAGGGTTTTCACCACCACGTCCATAACAGGCGGGGCCTGGTTCGGAGCCGGCAGACTTTGGCCCAACGCGAATCTGTTGCAACGAATCGACATGTGCAAGCGAGCCACCGCCGGCGCCGATTTCAACCATATCAATGACCGGTATTGATATTGGCATACCCGAGCCTTTTTTGAATCGGTAGGTGCGAGCTACTTCAAACACACGACTGGTCTTCGGTGTATGGTTTTTAATTAAACAGATCTTTGCAGTCGTGCCACCCATATCAAACGATAGTACTTTCTCAAGCCCGTAGCGTGCTGCAATGTTGGCAGCGAATACCGCACCACCGGCAGGGCCGGATTCTACAAGGCGCACCGGGAATTCTGCGGCGTTTTCCAAAGAGATTATTCCCCCGCCCGAGTGCATCAGAAAGATCGGGCATGCTACCCCTTCAGTTCCAAGCTTCTGTTCAAGCCTGCCCAGATAACTTTTCATTAACGGTTTTATATAGGCATTGGCAATGGTTGTGTTGAAACGTTCGTACTCACGCATTTGTGGTGAAACTTCACACGACAGTGACACCATGACCTTCGGTAGTCTGCGTGCCAGTACTTCACGCACCTGGTTTTCATGGGTAGGGTCGATATAAGAATGCAGAAAACCTATTGCCACACTTTCATAACCGGCAGCTTCAATGTCGTCTACCAGCGTTTCTATTTCTGCGTTATCGAGCGGCTTTAAAATCTCTCCACTAGCACTGACTCTTTCATCGAGTGTGTAGCGCTGGTGTCTTGCCAGTAAAGGCTCAGGCAGGGACAGGTT
The DNA here is from genome assembly GCA_937931165.1 of uncultured Granulosicoccaceae bacterium. Taxonomy (GTDB): domain Bacteria; phylum Pseudomonadota; class Gammaproteobacteria; order Granulosicoccales; family Granulosicoccaceae. The sequence continues at coordinate 9,362 of CALHCI010000071.1, read as the reverse complement.
AAGATCGTATTGCTCAAAACGAGATTCGGTACGCATCTCTATCACATCGCGAAATCCACGAGTGGTGATTAACGCTGTTTTTGCACCACTGCGTTCGATCAGCGCGTTGGTTGCCAGCGTTGTACCGTGAATGATCTGCTGTATACGCGAAGGTTCGATACCAGCCTTGCGACAGACTTCTTGCAAGCCTTCAACAATGGCATTTTCAGGCGCCACATAAGTCGTGAGTACCTTCGTTGAAAATTGAGTGTCGCCCACTTCGAGCACAACATCAGTGAATGTGCCGCCAATATCAACCCCTAAACGAACCGCCGCTTCACTCATCGCTTAACACTCATCGCTTAACGCTGGATTTTGAATACCCGCGACTGTAGCGCCTGGTATAAAACGAAATCAAATTGTTTAATTCAATGCAGTTGATAAATAAAACTGATCAACAACCCTGTGTAAGCCGGTTTTTGTGCAGATATATGCATCGGAGCAGCCGCGCTGGTAACATAATTTAATGACCAGCCGCGATATTACTGGCCAGCAGCGCTGCCTTTTGCACGATGGCACTGACATGCGCCTGATGGAAACGCGCTTCAAAACAAAGATCCGGAGGCGCCCAGTCGTACTGAATTTGCGTGAGCAACCCGGCCTCTAATTCATCTGCAACCATCGCCTTTGGCAGCACTGCAATACCCATGGTGTCGACGGTCATTTGCAGGCAGGCCGCCAGGTTACTCGAGGGCACCAGCTTCAGGCCGCGCACGCCGGAAAAGTGATCTTTTACCTGCTGATACGGACCGGTAGATCGGGCGTGCGTCAAAATCGGGAGTTTTGCCAGATCAGCGGCAGTCCAGCGGGTAATGCTCTGTGCATCGATCACTGATGGCGATGCGACCCATATCCATGGATAACAGCCAAGTGTCTGCGCACCGGCCAGTGCCTCATTAAAAGGGCCGCTCTGCAGCGCCAGATCAATCGACCGTGCCGCGAGTGCGGCAGTTAGATTGACTGACAAATCCACGGTAAGCTCAACGAGTACTTCAGGATATTCCTCTTTAAGCGCCTTCAGGTAGCCCCTGAGCCAGGTGTGCACAATCAACTCGGTGACGCCAAGCTTTAATACACCGTCGTAAAGCGAAGCCCGGTCCGCCGCCTCCTGCAACTGTTGTGTGGATTGCAGCACACCGCGTGCGTGGGTCAGTAACTCCTGCCCTTTCGGGGTCAGCCGCACGCTGCCGGTGCTGCGTTCGAGCAATTTGACGTCGAGTAGTTTTTCCAGCGATGAAATGCGCGAAGAGATATTGGGTTGGGTGGTGTTAAGTCGCTCAGCGGCTTTTCGAAAACTGGCCAGATCGGCCACCCAGACAAACGCTTCGAGTTGTTTGAGACTGAAATTCAATGGAAATGTAAATTCAGTGTTGCCAGGGGACTGGTTGTTGGAAACACATCTTTCACGATATTTCAATCCCTGATCTTTCAGAGAACCGCTTTCTGCTTCGCCTGGATAGCATCAATGGTCACATAAGTTATTGATTTTTAATTTTTAAACGGGATTTTGGTAATTTTACCGTTTTTTGTTGGTACTGTACCTCTACGATTCGACTCAGATGTAACGATAATTAACACATACCAAGGCAAGGTTGCTACAGGGACGTTGCCAAAGGATGCTCGAAAGAGTTTGCATGGACGCAAAGCAAGGAAGCCTCGGTTTTTCAGGGAAGTGCAGTTAGCGTTGCGCAGTCAGTATTACATTGGATGTAACCGGAAGGTCTACAGGGAGTGGACCTTCCACCTTTCCAACGCAGTATAGCCCAATCTGCCAGCCCCCATCTTCCAGTCCTTTGAATTGCCCGTCGATCCTGAGCCGTTTGCGCCGTATCAGTCTTGCGCCAGTGATGGCATTTCTCTTCGGTACTCGGCACCGTCAGCCTTTTCCTGCTGAAACTCTCTGGCAGCCAGATGCCCCGCAAACACCGCATCGGCAATCAGCCCGGGTGCCAGCGCATCTCCAATCAACTCCACAGACACATCGCCAGACACCAGCTCATCATACAATTCGCTTTCGGGTATGCGTTCGGTAACCGGAACCAGTGTGGAACACGGCAGCGAGGTCAGGTTGCCTGTATACGTGCAGCACAAGGTCACTTCACTACCAGTGGCAGCTACCACTCGTTGATTCGTGTGTATAGAAACTCCAGCATCCAGCAACGACTTTTGTATGCGCTGCTGCTCAAGCGTATGTTCCGTCCATGGAGACACCATACTGGCAGGTGTAACAAAGTGAATATCAACGGTAGTGCCGGACATTCCAGCGGCAACATGATCAGCCAGCACACCGGCAAGATAAACCTGGTCATCATCATAGACAACCAGCGGGCCATGTTCTGGCAACTTTCCCTGCATAATATCTTCCGGGGACAGTACATTTAGCGAAGCAATGCCTTTGACTGGTTCTCTGCTGCTTCTGCCAACACCATCGGTACGCCATTGTGATCCGGTGGCAAGCACCACATGGTTTGCCGCAAACTCACGAATCTCTGCAGAGTTAAGCTTACTATCGGTATACAACGAAACGTTGGCCAGTTGCTTTAGCTGATGAACACGAATATCAATCACGCGTTTCCACGCCGCCAGACCTTTCAGCGCAGACTCTGCCACTACCCGCCCACCCGGTTCACTGCCCGCTTCACTGACGGTCACCTCATATCCGCGCTTCGCCAGCTGCAGCGCACATTCAAGTCCTGCAGGCCCCGCCCCCACCACCAGTACACTGGCCGGTGCTCTCTTTAAAGGAATAATCTCAGGGTGCCAGCCTCGCCGCCACTCTTCACCCATGGTCGGGTTTTGCGTACAACGGATAGAGACGCCAAGATTGTCACTCGCAACACAGATATTGCAGCCAATACACTCACGAATCTCTTCAATACGGTTTTCTTTTATTTTGTTTGGCAGAAACGGATCGGCAATGGAAGGTCGTGCTGCTCCAATCAGATCCAGCACACCTTTTTTGATTAACGATGCCATTAAATCCGGTGACGTAAACTTGCCTACCGATACAACCGGTTTAGTCGTGACTGACTTTACAAACTCTGTATACGGTAACTGATACCCCTCGTCCGGTTGAAAACGTGTTGTCATGGAATCGTTTGACCAGTCGGAAACATTCACATCCCAAAGGTCTGGTAGCTCGGCAAGCATTTCGACAACGGCTCTGCCCTCCTCCTGCGCCTGCAACCCATCACTGCCTTTTATTTCATCTACCGCAAAACGAAATGCCACTGCACAGCGATCACCGATTGCATCTTTGGTGTCTTCGATGAGCTCACGGATCAACCGCACTCTGTTTTCAAGACTACCGCCATATTCATCGGTACGCTGGTTGAGTTCCGGTAGCAAAAACTGCTGGGTTAGCGTCATTCCGTGCCCTGCATAGACATACACAATATCGAACCCTGCCTCGCAGGCACGCAAGGCGGCAGCCCTGTGCCATTGGCGAAATTGTTTTATGTCTTTTTTGTTTACACCGCGGGCTTGTTTGGTAAAGCCAATATCAGTTGCCATATCACTCACGCCAAGCGGTGCTATGCGGGTGTACAAATTGGCAGCGTGACTGCCATTGTGCGCAAGTTCGATAGCCGCAAGCGCTCCGGCGTTGTGGACTTTATCTGTCATTAGTCGCAGCGCAGGAATATCTTTTTCGTCCCAGATGCGCTGCTCTGCATACGGAGAAAGATCTGAGCTCGGATGAATTTCTGCTTCTTCAGTACTGACCACTCCCCAGCCACCCTGCGCTTTTACCTCTCGCATTGCCGCATGTGCCTGCGGCCTCAGGTGCCCCATGCCGCAGCAATGAGGTACCTGATAAAAACGGTTTTTGGTGGTTACCGGGCCAATACGGACGGGCTCAAACAGAATGTTGTATCTATCGTCTGTCACAAACAGGTGCGCCTCCGGCGGTTTATCGGATCAGGTCAGTTATTTGGAACTGTGCTCCAGTCGGTACGCTAATTATGTCAGCTTATACAACCGGATGTTTAACTTGTCAGGACGGAAAAAACTCGTTAGTGTGATTCTGATCATTCCTGTTACGTAAGCGTTTTCGGAGGAAACTGTGATTACCCGCAACCCCAAACCCGCCTTTCTTAGCGCCCTTCTGGTGGGCTTGTCTCTGGCCCTTACCGCGTGCGGTGGTGACTCCACCACTGAACCCGAAACACCTGAGCCTGAAGATGGGGGCACCATTGTAGATCCGCAAACACCCACCTGCAAAGTGACGGGTAAAACCAACCTTGCCACCACTGCATGCCCGACCGACGATCAACTCGCTGAACTCACGCTGGACAATCTGCTATCTGACTCTGTTGCCTTCGACTCGAGCAAGGTATTTAAAGTACCTTCAGGAGCTGAAATCGTTTTAACTACCACCAGCGGTGATGCAGACCTGTATTTGTACAGCAGCGAAGAACTCACCAATGACAACCTGTTGTGCTACGCGCGCGAGCCCTTTGGTGAAGACAACTGTACCGCTGACGTTGGTAACGGCGAACTCTACGCTGAAGTCTATGGCAGAGAAGCATCAAGCTTTACGTTAAGTGCCACTACAGATTGTTCGGTAGCATCTATTAACGAGTGGGTCTATCGCAACATGAAAGACTACTACCTGTATGCTGATCAGGTACCTGCAGTAAATCCGGCAGACTACAGCAGTGCATCCGACCTGGTGCGAGAGCTGCGTAACAACACGCTTGACCCTTACTCCGGTGTACGAAATGCAGTACAGCAGGAAGCGTTCTACGAAGAAGGTATCGCTTTCGGTTTTGGCTACAACTGGGACTGGGACGACAACAACAACGCGAGAGTCACTTATACGTTAGACAATTCACCGATGGGGCAGGCAAACATCAATCGAGGTGATATCATCAACAGCGTAAACGGTGTCGCCTGGAACGAGCTCGACTCAGATCTCTATTCAGAATTCGTCGGTACACGAGACAACCCGCTAGACACCAACTGGGCCTTTACCGATGGTGTGTCCGGTGAGTCAAAAGTTGTCACCCTAAAGCGGGCTGAGTACACAACAAACACGGTACTCTATTATAACGCCTATACCAATTCGAGCTACAGTGGAAAAATCGGGTACATTGTCTTTAATGAATTTCTACGTATCTCTGAAACCGAACTCGATATCGCAATCAACTGGCTCATTGATCAGGAAGTTACCGAGCTGGTACTTGATCTGCGCTATAACCCGGGAGGCTTCACCAGCATTGCACGCAAGCTTGCCAGCCAGATCGGCGGCCCGACACTGGTAGGTGAAACACTGGTCAGGTACCAGCACAACAGCAAGTATTCAGACGAAAACTATGAGCGTCAGTTCGAGACCAAAACACCGACGCTCGATCTCAGTCGGGTAGTGGTACTAACCACCAATGAAACGGCCTCATCTTCGGAACTGGTCATCAATTCACTGCGACCCTACATGGAAGTAATCACCCTGGGTGACACCACTCGCGGAAAAGCATTTATTTCATCAAGCAGACAATTCTGCGGGCAGGCCCTGAATGCGATGAAAGCCAGAGGCGTTAACAACAGTGGCGTCAGTGTCGAGGGTGGGCTTGCTGCTGACTGTTATGCCCGTGACGACGTAACACGTGACTTTGGCAAGCGTTCCGGTGAGATTGAAGGCATGTTGTTGAGCTCGCTGGACTATTTTGTTGCGGGCACATGCAACGCAGCTCCGTTTGCCAAGGCTGCGAGCCTGACAACAAAAGGAATTCAGGTTGACGAATCGCCGTTTTCCGGCACGGTTACAGATACCGGTCCAGCACAATAACCCACAGTAATAACAAGAGTCGCTTTTGAAGAATGATCAATGCCAGACTTGATAAGAAACTAAGCCGCATAAAAGCAGGCGATTATACACCGGCGGATTTTATCATTGCAGATGCCAAAGACGGTGACATGGCATTTGGCATTCCGGCACCCGGCCCGGTTGCAAACGATACAACCGGGTTTGTGTTCAAAACCCGCGCTGAGTATCTCAACAACATGTGTGAGATTGCGCAAAGCGGGCTGATTGATATTTTGCTTTGCTCCGCTTCAAGCGCTGAAATCCTGCAACAGAGAAAGCTCTTCACAGAGACAGACGTAACACCCGCAGTAAGATTAAACGACACTACTGACATCTGGTCAGCGCGTGGTTCCCGCTATCGTGAGAGTCCTTCGCAGCCATTTGCAACTATTGATTTAACAGCCGTAAAACCGCTGTGTAATCTAGGCTTATATAGTGTGACGTTTTCCAATGATTTACAGGCTGACTTAACTTCGCTCAACCATTATCACCACTTTAGAAGGCATGCCCGCAACGCGGGCATGTGTCATTTTCTGGAAGTATTTAATCCGGCTTTCGACATTAACCTCAAAGGTGCTGATCTCGGTGACTACATCAACGACATGATTCTGAAAACACTGGCTGGTGTCACCAGCATAGACGCACCGCTTTTTTTGAAAATGCAGTTTAACGGCCAACGGTGCATGTCTGATCTTGCCTCTTACAACCCCGAAAACCTGGTAGTTGGAATTCTCGGCGGCGCTGCAGGCACCACCAGAGACACGTTTGAACTGGCCAAACAGGCCGAGGAAGCCGGTGCGCGTGTCGCATTGTTCGGACGGAAAATCAATCTTGCAGAATCTCCGGTAGAACTGGTGCGGCTCCTTAGACAAGTGATCGAAAACCAGCAATCTGCAGAGGAAGCGGTTGTGTCCTATCACGAACATTTAAAGGCGTCAGACATTCAACCACTGCGAAGCCTTAAACAAGACAATCAGATTACAGACCCCGTCTTAATGGCATGAATGTGGGCAACGAGCAGAGCAAACCCGGTATTAGACGCGGTATTATCTCGGCATGCTCATGGACAGTTGATCGCATAAAAATCATTGATGACTGGCCACAGGAAGAGCACCTTGCACAAATAAGCACTACTGACCAACAAGGTGGCGGTTGCGGCTACAATCTCGGGGTAGATATTCGCAGGCTTGACCATACCATTCCAGTCGAGGCGATTGGACTGACCGGTAACGACGCTGACGGACAGTTTCTGCTCAACAACATTAAAAGCGCCGGCATTGACGTCACGCAGTTTAAACAGACTGACGCAGCGCAAACGTCTTTTACCGATGTATTTACTGTAAGTGCAACCGGCAAACGTACGTTTTTTCATCACCCGGGTTCAAACGATCACGTAACGCCTGATGATTTTGACTTTGCACTGTGCAACGGAAAAATACTGCATCTGGGATTACTCGGTGTGCACGCATCAATGGACAGTCCATGGAAACACGATGCGAATGGATGGGTTTCTGTACTAAAAGCAGCGCAACGCCACGGCATACACACCAACCTTGAACTGGTATCAGTGACACAATCCCGTATCCGTGAAATAGCTTTGCCATGTGTGGGTCATATCGACAGCCTTATTGCGAACGAATACGAGCTCGGAGCACTGGCTGATCACTCTATCTGCCAACAGGGTAATCGCATAGACAAAGCGTTGTTCACTAAAGCCGCACAAAAACTTTTTACAGAAAGTACAGCTAATGGAGGCAGGCTGTCATTGATCGTCGCACACTGCCCGGCGGTGGCTTTTGCGATGACAAACGATGGGACTGTGTATACCAGAGACAGCTTTACCGTAGATCCGGCACTGGTCGTCAGCGCCGTTGGTGCAGGTGATGCCTTTGCTGCAGGAATATTGTACGGCGTACACGAAAACCTGGCGCTCGACGATTCACTTGAACTGGCCCACGCCGCTGCCGCTGCCAGTTTGCGATCTGCAACCACAGTTGGATCGGTAGAGAGCGTTGAGTCCTGCCTGGCTTTCGCAAGAAGCGCGGCCGCAAGCTAACCAGGGTAAATGCCGTCACCCCGACCCGCCGCCGCGGGGGAAGTAACGAGAGATCGGGGTGCGGCTAACCTTACGCTACTGTGCTGCCAACTGCGGTTGTTTTCCAAAAGCGTATTTAATCCGCTCAAGAATATCTCTTGGTGTATAAAAGTTACCACTGCCTCGCAGCACGATAATGGCTGCAGCTGCGATAAACGCAAACTCGCGCTTCACACCGTTTAAATTTGCAATCAGTGATTTTTCAACACTGAATTTGGTTAACATAAACCACAGCATAACCGCGACAACAACCGCCGATACCTCACGAGTGCGTAACCCGATCACCAGCATGACACCCAGAACAAACAACAACGGCTGATAGGTTGCGAAAGTCGCGATTTGTGGATAGCCACCAAACATACCACCGATTATCAGTGGTGCAGCCAGCGACAAACGCAGTAACAGCCCGAGTTTCTGCCAGTCTGCATGCTCAGAGTTAACGCCGTTGGTCAGTATTCGGCTATCAGCACTGAACCGCCCTGATCCCAATGCAAGTAACACAAACATAAATCCTGACAAAGCGATATCTCGCATTTGAACAAACATCGCCGGTGATCTGTAGGTGCTTACCGTTGTTTCAACACCTGGTGTGGTTACCACAGGCAGTGAGAATACAAACGTCCACAGCAGAAACGCGTAGATCAATGCCAGCGGCCTGACCATCAAAACTGCGACCAGTGCCAATCCACTGAACAGCTCAAAAGTCGACAGCGCAGTTAAAAAGCCCCACGGGGTTAACAACGCTCCGTCGGCAAATAAAAAGTCGAGAAAAAATTCATTGATATAACCTTTCCCGCCGGTGTAGCTGCTCAGTATTCCGGCCATACGATCGGAGTCGAGTAATTGCGAGAGCTTATTGTAGCCACCGACAATAAACACCAGACCCAGGCCAATTCTTAGCATACTGGCGGCACCCTGATTATCTATGTGGTTTTTATTCAAGTACTTCAACATACGTTTTTCCTTTGGAATTATAGAAATGGAACGTATGTTCAACGGCTAATAATTATCTTTGATTGCAGCAGTTGAGAAATATTCTTTATCGCTTATCGGTATTTCTAAAGTGTCAATATTCCACCATTGAAGCAGCATTGGATTACACCTATCAACACAACGGTTCCGACATCGCTGCAGGTTTCAGCGACAGTCGTTTTTGAAAGCTTAAGGTTAAGCTGGCTCATATTGTTACCGGTGCCAGGAACAATGACAGTGACAGTAAGGAACAGTGGCCATGATCAAACCTGACTGCTGTGTGCCGGATTTGTTAATTCATCATTAAGCCAGCATCAGTTCGAAGCTACAGTAGTTGTTTTTTGCGATTACATATGAGCCGTTGCCCGACAATCCGTACATCTGACTGGAGCCCGAACCTTCATTAATAATCATTTTTGCAGTCACCACACTGGTAGCGGTATCAACGCTGCC
>CALHCI010000070.1 GCA_937931165.1 uncultured Granulosicoccaceae bacterium | reverse complement strand
GTGAGTTTGAAGAGGCAAAACAACTGCTAACAGAATCACAGCACGAGATTGAAAGTGCCGGAGAATACTGGTGTGTTGCAGACTGGTATCGATTGCAGGGAGAGTACGAATTGCATACCACTAAAAACAAGCAGCTGGCTGCAAGCTTATTTGATCAGGCCATAGCAGATGCTGAAAGCCGAGGTGCCATGCTATGGATGGTGAGCGCGTTACAATCACGCGCAGCGCTGGCACATACTATTGAAGCCAGATCGGATCTGGAGACACGCATCAGCAGTGTGTTGGCCGAATGGCCTGAACTCAAAGGTTATGCAGAAATGACCGCTGCATTAAAGTCAAACCCGGAACTGTCAGCCGGACACTAGCTTACCAGCTGCTTCATAAGCCACATTGCGCGCGGGTTCATTAAAGCCAAGCGCCTCAATTTCATGCAATAGAGTTGCTGCAATATCCCGTTTGTTCAGTTTCACAGCAGCATCCACCAGGATCTGATGAAACAGATCCTGTTGTGCATGGCTTCCACCCATCTGCCAGAATTGATGTCTTGCAGGCAACATGGCGTCGAGCGTTTTTTTGTAGTTTCCGTTACGGTGCGCTATCGCTCCAACCGCCGCGGGAATAGCAGCGTCAGCATAGCGGGCAGCTAACGTGTGTTTTCCGTTCTCTGCGAAGCTATTCATGTATTCGAGCAGTTTGTCGCACAGCTCAAACTGTCCGGTTGCGGCCAGAATGACCGCATAGTGTGCGCTGGTGAAAGGGCTATTCATGTCGTTAAGCCGCTGCTCTGCCAGTTCTGCCATCTCGTGCCAGCGATCCCCGACATTGACACCGGCAAGCTCAAGACGCCACAGCAGTGATGCACCGTTTTGCATATCGATATACAAGTCTGGCATAGCGACAACCAGATCTTCGTTGCGGTTGCGCACCCAGCGATCGTAGTGTTCGAGGACGGCGTCGTGTTCTTTGCGTTCGAGATGAAAGAGACACTGATGCCACCAGATATGAAATTTCATCTGATTGGTTTGTGACCAGTTGCCTTGCTTGTCTGACAGCCAGTCGAGTCCGTCTTTGTGCCTTCCCTGCATCAGCAGCACATGTGCGACAGCGTGAGCACCCCAGATATTGGTATTGCGCAGCGCAACCGATTGCCTGCCGGTTGCTTCGGCCTGTTGAAAGTGACCGGTCTCTTCCAGATCAAAAGCCCGCACGCTTAAAAACTCTGGAAAACCTTGAACCGTTTCGTGCCAGTCTGTAGCCACTGATTGCGACAGGCGGCTGGACTGCTGCATCTCACCGAGCCAGAACAGTTCTCCCTGGGCCAGAGTCAGTGCCAGAAGATCATTGGGGTTGTCTTTGAGAATGTTCTCGAAACAATTCACCGCACCAAACAGATTGCCTTCACAGGCGCAACTTAATGCGTTGACATATTGTTGCTCGCGCTCAGTACTGCCTTGACTGGCTGCCTGCGCTTTAACCAGCGTGCTTTCCATGCCTGCTTTAAGGCTGGCATTTCTTGCGCCATGCAACATTAAGCCGAAGGTCGCTTGAGTCATTGAGCAGTCGGGGTCTGCATCAATAGCTTGCTGCAACACCGGCACAACATCTATTTGGCGCTGCAGAAACATTTCAGTGGCTTTGTTGAAATTTTCAGCGGCGTCTTTGCTGCTGGTGGTGATTGCGTGACCACGTGTATCGGTATGCATGGTAACTCCGTATTGTTTTGATCAGCCAGCTAAATAGTGCATTAGATATTCTGGGCAATACGCCATTGTACCTTGCCGGGGTCAGACAACAGGAATTCCCGCATTCCCCAGGGCTGCTCCATGAGTGCTGATACTTCTACGTGATAGGTTTCTGCGATTTTCATTTGCTGAATATGTGAGTGCCATTGCTCAACATCTTCAACCAGCAGGTGCATCATAAGCGGGGAGGGTGGATTGTCTTTATCACACTGTTGTAGCAGAAAACTACAATTGCCAAGAAAGAAGTAGGCAACACCGTGACCATCTGATGTTTTGGTAAATCCCATATCGCTATAGAATGCTTTGCTTGTCTCAAAGTCTATTGCCGGCACAAAAGCTTTTATTTCAACACAGCCGAGATTTGCCCTGGAAGCGGCAGACTGCTGCTTGTGATGCTGTTGTGTTTCCGTATCCAGAATTTCACGAACTTTCCGGGTGAGTTCGGTGGCATCTGTATATTTCTTGCCATAACCAAGATTAAACAGATAATCAAAGTCTGGTGGATTCTTTCCCTGATTGTGCTGCATGATAGTTTCGATTTTATCGAACGCTTTAGCCAGTTTGGCTTCGGTGGATTGTGCGTTGTCGTATTCATCCCACAGTGCGCTAAATTCTTTTTTTAGTGGTTCAGGCAGATCAACCAGCAGTGATTGAAAGTCCGCGCGTTCTGCTACCGCTTTATTGGTGGTTTGTTGTGGCGCTGGCACGTCTCCACTAATGACTTCACCTAGGTCATGAATAATGCAGAGCTTAAGCAGTTTGAGTGTGTCTGCACCGGGGCAGCAATCGGCGAATGTCAGTGCAAGCAATGTGAGTCGCCAGCTGTGCTCTGCAACGCTTTCGGTTTTTCCGCTGGCGGTATAGGCGCTGCGCAACGTATCTTTGAGCGGCTCCGCACTGCGTATGAAGTTAAGTCTTGCTGTGAGATCGTTCATATCGCCGTTTCATCGTTGGTGATTTCCAGCGCTACCGGGCAATGGTCGGAGCCTGTGATTTCGGGCAGATGATAACAATCTGCAGTGCGGTCCTGCAGCGAGTCAGAAATACAGAAGTAGTCTATTCGCCAACCTATATTATTTTCTCTGGTGCCTTTATTAAAACGCCAGAATGTGTAGTGTCCGCCGCCTGGTTCAAACAGGCGGAATGCATCACTAAAACCGAGGTTTAGCAGTTGTTCGAAACTGTCGCGCTCTTCGTTGGAAAAACCGGACTTACCCCGGTTGCGATTTGCGTTGGCCAGATCAATATCCTGGTGGGCAACATTCAGGTCGCCACACAGAATAACCGGTTTGCTTTCGCTGAGCGTTTGCAGGTGCTGCTGCAGCGCGTTATCCCAGGCCAGTCGAAAATCGAGGCGTTTTAGGCCGGCCTGTGCATTGGGTGCATAGACATTGACTACATAAAAGTCGTTGAATTCTGCGGTGAGCACGCGTCCTTCTCCGTCAAGATCTGGTAGGCCAAGGTCAGCGCTGACTGATATGACCGGTACCCGGGTCAGAAACAGCGTGCCGCTATAGCCCTTTTTTACGGAAGCGCTGTTCCAGTGCTCTTCATATCCCTGAAGCACCGGTTCACGGAGTTGAGTTTGTTCGCACTTGATTTCCTGCAATGCGATCACATCGGCGTCGATTTTATTCAGCGATTCAACCGCACCGCGCCGCATGGCAGAGCGTAGTCCGTTGACATTCCAGGTGAGTAGTTTCATTTTGCGCCGGTGCACAGGTCATCGATTAACCAGCATAGCTTGCGGTAGTTTGATTTCACAAGGGCGATTTTGATTTATCACCGCGTCGCGGTAAACCTGCATTTGTGTGTAGAATTCGCGCATGCTTAAACAACAACGTGCCGATTACATTCTGCAGCGGTTGGATGAGATCTATCCAACAACGCCTATCCCGCTTGATCATACCGATGCTTACACGCTGCTGGTGGCGGTGCTGCTATCTGCTCAGTGTACAGATGAGCGGGTCAACAAGGTGACCCCGGCATTGTTCGCTCTGGCAGATAACCCCTATGATATGGCGGGTAAAACACCGGCAGCCGTAGAGAAAATTATAAAACCCTGCGGGTTGTCGCCGCGCAAATCGCGTGCGATTGTGGAGTTGTCTAACATTCTGATCGAGCAACATGATGGCGAGGTACCACAGTCGTTCGAAGCGCTGGAAGCACTGCCCGGCGTGGGCCACAAGACCGCATCGGTGGTAATGAGTCAGGCGTTCGGCGTACCGGCATTTCCGGTGGACACGCATATTCATCGACTTGCGCAGCGTTGGGGTTTGACGAAGGGTAAAAATGTTACGCAAACCGAGTCTGATCTGAAAAAGCTGTTCAAACCTGAACACTGGAACAAGCTGCACTTACAGATTATTTTCTACGGCAGAGAATTTTGCAGTGCACGGGGTTGTGACGGAACGGTCTGTGAAATATGTACTACCTGTTATCCGAATCGTCGTACGCCTCCGAAGGTCAATTCCGCTTAAGCGGCAAGACAGATCTTGAAATATTACGGCTCACGAATGATTAAGGTGCCGTCGCGCTGCACCAGTTCGTAGTGTTTCAGTATGCTCATGCCTAGCAGAACTTCATCACTGAGGCCGGGGTTAATGTGAGCGGTGGCATTGCGCACCTCAAGATCTCCGATCTGCAAACTGTCTATTCTTGTTTGATAAGCCACCGAAATTCCATTGGCCGTGCTGATCTGGATGGGAGCACCTCGCTGCAATCCGATTTTGTCGGCAAAGACCGCCGGAATACTGACTGAAGTTGCCCCTGTGTCGACCAGAAAATCCACCTCGGCATTATTAATGGTGCCGGTCACCAGATAGTGGCCGTAGCGGCTGCGTTCCAGTGTGATACTGCGTTTACCGTTTTCGGAGGAGGTGATGACCCGGTTGTTGGGGTTTCGATTTCTCTCGAGTTGCTGATTTACCAGCAACACGGCCAGCGCAATGGCGGTTGCCCACATGCCCATGACCATATACCTGCCAATGGACTTCTGATCACTGCTGTTATTGGTCAAATGCCTGGTTTCCGAAAATTGTTTGCAGATAATTGCCGTTCATAGCAGATACAATACCGGCTGTTAAATTCCATGGTCCTTACATAATGTCTGGCAATAGCATTGGCAAGCTTTTTACCGTCACCACGTTTGGCGAAAGTCACGGTGCGGCAATCGGTGCCATCGTCGATGGTTGCCCTCCGGGGCTTGCACTGTGTGAAGCTGATTTGCAGCGTGATCTCGACAGAAGAAAGCCCGGACAATCAAAGTTCACCACGCAGCGTCGCGAAGATGATATCGTGAAGATTCTATCGGGCGTATTTGAAGGGGTGACAACCGGCACACCGATAGGATTACTGATCGAAAACACCGATCAGCGCTCCAAAGACTACAGCAACATTAAAGATGTTTTTCGCCCGGCGCATGCTGACTTCACCTATCAAAGTAAGTATGGACTTCGGGACTATCGAGGTGGCGGGCGGTCTTCGGCCCGTGAGACTGCCATGCGGGTGGCGGCTGGTGGTATTGCCAAAAAATATCTTGCGGAACAGTTCGGGGTGGCGATAAACGGCTATCTGTCGCAACTGGGTACCGTTGAGCTTGATCACTCAAATTTCAGTTGGGAAGCGATAGAGGAGAATCCGTTTTTCTGGCCCAACCCGGCACAGATAGATCAACTGGCTGACTACATGAAACAGCTTTCCAAAGACGGGGATTCGGCGGGTGCCAAGGTGGTTGTTGCAGCGCGCGGTGTACCGGTCGGGTGGGGTGAGCCCGTGTTCGATCGACTGGACGCCGACATCGCCCACGCCATGATGAGTATCGGGGCGGTTAAAGGGGTAGAGATTGGATCCGGTTTTGATTGTGTGGCCATGCGCGGCACACAACACCGCGACGAAATAACCCCGGACGGTTTTTTATCTAACCATGCCGGTGGCATACTTGGCGGTATCAGCTCGGGGCAGGATATTCACGCTGCGCTTGCGTTAAAGCCGACATCGAGTCTGCGTACACCGGGGAAAAGCGTTAACGTTGATAACGAAGCGGTGGAGGTGGTAACTACCGGACGTCACGATCCTTGTGTGGGTATTAGAGCAACACCTATCGCTGAAGCCATGCTGGCGCTGGTACTTATGGATCATTGCCTGCGTGACCGTGGCCAAAACGTTCGCGGCCAAACGCAATAGTATGTGTAGTAATTGCGTGCGCTAAATAATAGTGTTTGGCAGGGATTTGATGAATGCCTGGGCAGCACGTGAAAGTGTTCTGTCCTGGTGGCGTATCAGTGAAATGCGTCGCCTTAATTCTATGCCTGAAAGTTTCACCACATACAGTGAATCACTGGCACACAGTGCATTCGGAAGAATGCCCCAGCCCAGTCCGATCTTAACCATCATGCTCAGTGTGTCGAAATCTGCGACTTCGAGATTAACGTTGGCTTTGGCGTTTCTAACGGCCAGAGCCTGATCAATAAGTACCCGGCTTGCAAATGAGGGTGGTGGCAGCACTGCCGGACATTTCAGTAATAACTCAAGATCAACGTTTTCTTCTTCTGCCAGCGGGTGATCCCTTGCAACAACAATCGACATATCATCCTGCCAGATATCTATTTCTCTGAGCTTGGGACCGACCGGTGCATGCAGCGCGCACAACCCCATTTCATAAATTCCGTTTTCAACATCTTCCAGTGTCTGTACCGAGTTATTGAATTGAATATCCATATCGACGTCAGGAAACTGAACTCTAAACTGTTTGAGTACCGGTGCCAGGTAGGTCACACCGATATGCGGACTGGTGCCAATGCTGAGTTTGCCGGTAACACTTTTGCCAAGGTTACATATCACTTCCTCAATGCGATCGAGCTCGGCACTTATCTGCCGTGCAGAGGGTAACAACACATGACCGGCTTCGGTCAGGTGGACGCTGCGACCAACGCGATCGAACAGGCGGGCGGAAAGTTCAGACTCAAGTGCAGCAATCCTTTTGCTGACAGCAGGCTGTGTTAGGTGAAGTGTTTCGGCAGACCTTGAGAATGATCGCTTGTCAGCGACTTCAATGAATGCCCTGAGATTATTGATGTCCAAAACTTGCAACTCCATTTCGTTGATGTGGTGTATACCACTTCGCCAAAGAATAACCAGAACGTATGCTCACGGTAACACCATTCTTTGCAGAGCGTTGGGGGTAAGAACGCTTAAATATTAGGGTCTAATGGGATTTAGATGCAATGTGGTACTGTACTTAGTTGGTTCTAACCCAAATTCAGCGCTTTGGATAAGACATAGGGATCACTGCCAGTCGGTTGATTTCTACTGGTAATTGCAACGATACTTGTGGTTATTAGCCTGTCTCGCGGTGATTTCGCGTGGTAAAAACCGTGGAATTATCGGCAGGATGTGCTGACTATCAATGATCAGATTTAAATACTTAATATCTTAATTAACACGTTAAAACGAGAGTAACAATGAAAGTCGGAATAGTGGGCTGGCGCGGTATGGTCGGCTCAGTGCTTATGCAGCGCATGGTGGCCGAAAAGGATCTATCCCTGATCGAGCCTTTGTTCTTTTCAACTTCGCAGGCAGGACAAACTGCACCGGATTATGGCCAGATCGAAACCGACCTGAAAGACGCGCACGATCTGGAAACACTCGAAGCACTGGATGTCATTCTGACTTGCCAGGGTGGCGATTACACGCGGGATGTACACGGAAGTTTACGCGGCAGAGGGTGGGAAGGTTACTGGATAGATGCGGCCTCGGCACTGCGCACCGAGGCTGACAGCACGATCATTCTTGATCCGGTTAACCTTGAAGTGATCAATGCTGCGGTTGCCGGCGGAAAGCGCGATTTTATCGGTGGTAACTGTACTGTTAGCCTCATGATGATGTCGCTGGCCGGGCTGTTTCGTGAAGATCTGATTGAATGGATCTCTTCCATGACCTATCAGGCGGCATCCGGTGCGGGCGCGCGCAGTATGCGTGAGTTGCTAAGTCAAATGGGTGCACTCGAAAGCAGTGTCGCTGATGCATTGAAACAGCGTGACAGCTCGATTATCGATATTGATACAGTAGTGACAAAAACGATGCGAGCCGCTGATTTCCCGACAGACGAGTGCGGTGCGGCACTTGGCGGAAGTTTGATTGCATGGATTGATTCGGATCTGGGTAATGGTCAGAGTCGTGAAGAGTGGAAGGCACAGGTTGAGACAAACAAAATCCTCGGACGGGCGCAGGCACAGGAGATTCCGGTTGACGGATTGTGTGTGCGGGTAGGGGCGATGCGCTGTCACAGTCAGGCACTGACCATCAAACTGCGTAAAGATCTTCCTATCGAAGAAATTGAAACCATTCTGGCCAGTGGTAACGAATGGTCTGAGGTGGTTCCTAACAATCGAGCAGACTCTATCGCCCGATTATCCCCGGCCGCGGTAACCGGCACGCTGCAAACACCGGTCGGGCGTTTGCGCAAACTGAACATGGGGCCTGAGTACCTTTCTGCCTTTACGGTGGGTGATCAGCTTTTGTGGGGTGCGGCAGAACCGTTGCGTCGCATGCTGAGATTGCTGGTAGCACGCCAGGCTTAAGCTTTCTAGTCCGGCCCGTGCTTTCTCGCCTGGCCTGGGTTTTTCGATGCCGTAACGTCATGAACGGAGCGCGCGGATTTTGTAGGTGTCTCACACACTTGTGAGCACTCGCACATCTGTAAACGCTTCGCTGCAGCGTGAAACAGCGTAAAAATTTCCCGGGGCCGCATGGTTTACAGCCCCGCGCGCGGTATTATTGGTCAATATTCTGTTAACGGCTGCAGCTCAGCAGCCGTCCGGCGAGTTTCGCCGGTACACGCCATCCGGCAGGCGGCCGGATAATCGCGATGAGCGAACAACTTTGTCGGAAAAGTTGCCGGAAATAGACGGCTTCGAATGTTGCCTAATCCGGTTGCGCGTACTATATCAATAGGGACGGAAGTTTGACGGGAAGTCCTGATGCTTATGTTTCGCATGAAAAGACCTCCATCTGAAAATCCGGCAGCCCATTAACAAAACTAAATTGCCGATTTTGAGTCGGGTGTAAATATAAGAGACTTGCCGGTTTGAGAATTTTCAAACGATGTAACGCAGAAAATACTTTAACCATGCAACCTGCAAACTACATCCCCGGATCTGACAAGCCTTAGAGCATATAAAACAAGAGATCGAACAACTGTGCGTAAATTAGCCCTTGCAGCTGCTGTCAGCCTGAGTCTGGCGAGCATTTCATCTGAAACTATTGCCCTGGGGATGGGTGAGATAGAAATATTCTCAACCCTGAATCAACAACTCGATGCGGAAATCGGATTGGTGAGTGTCGGCCCCGGAGAGTTGGATGGTGTCACCGCCAGCCTTGCCAGTGAAGCCGCGTTCGCCAGAGCGGGATTGTCGTTGTCACCTGCGTTGCGTTCGCTGCGATTCGAAGTAGAGCAGCGACCGGATGGTGAGCCCATCATAAAAGTATTTAGCGACGCACCTGTTGTTGAACCATTTTTAAATTTCCTGGTAGAGATTGATTCACCGTCGATTGTGAGTGAAGTTCGCGAGTTCACCGTTCTGCTTGATCCCCCTTCGTTTGTGAATCAGCAGCAGCCTGTGGTGGCTGATCCGGTGGCAACACTTGATCCTATCGAACCGGTGACCACCATTGAAGTTGCACAGACGGATAACGTGTTTGTCGATAACAGCCCGTCTGACTCGGGCGCAGTGGTCGATCTGTCTTCGGTGGCGGCAGACCCGGTTAGCACCGAGCCAACGGTAATATTTACAGAGCAGGAAGTACTGCAGCTTGGTCGCGAAAGCACGGGTGCTGATTTACCACTGGCTGAAACAACTCAGATCGATAATAGTGTTGCGGTGGCCGCAGATGATGGTGGTGAAGAGATCGATCTTGGCAGCGAACTTATCGATCGTACCGAGCTTGCCGTTCAGGATGAAACAGGTGGCGAAGACATTGCACTTGATGAATTTGCTGAGACAGCCATTTTTCCAACTGAAGAACAACTGCCAGCGGATACCGATGACACTATTGTTGACCTGGGCTCACTGGAAAGTGACGCCGTTGATTCACTGGTTAACGATGTTAATCAGGTATCAAGTGAGCTGCGCCAACAGGGGCTTGATATCGATCTTGATGCGGTTGAACCCGGTGTAGAAGGATTTGAGGTTGAAACGGTTGAAGAAACCGCACTGCCGCAGGTAACGCTTGAAGCAGTTGAAACCATATCTCTTGATGGTGATGCAGAAGGACCGGTTTTTAATCCGGCTGATGCGGTAGTTACCTCAGAGGATGAACGCACTCTTGGTGCAAACGTAGATTTGTCAGACATTGATGATTCAGATGCATCACTACCCGTTGCGGAAGACACCAGTGTTTTTGTTGATGACGGAAATGGCGAATCGCTTGATATTAGCGGATTAGTGGTTGATATCGAGAGCAGTGAGCCAGCAGTGGCCGTTGAACAAAGCCTGATTGACAGCCCGGTCTCTGCGACTTACACCGTACAAAGTCAGGATACGCTGTGGAGCATTGCCAGAAGAAGTAAACCCGGTGGTGTAACCACGCAGCAAATGATGTCGGCAATTCTTGATGCCAACGCTAGTGCGTTTGTTAACGGCGATATGAACACGCTGCGAGAAGGTGCGGTACTGACGTTACCTGGCTCAAGCGGCGGTGCGGTGGCTCCACAATCGCAGGCAATTGTGCAGGACAATACGACTGTTGAAACGACGCCTGTAGAGACCGTTGAAGTAGCGCCGACGCAGCCAGCAGAAGCTGAGACGACAGAAGTCGCAACGATGCCTGTTGAAAACAACATGGACTCTACCGATGCCATGGGCGAGGGTACGCAGTTCTCCAGTGACCTCGATGAAGTTAACAAGAAAATGTTGCTTGCACAGGAAGAGCTTTCTTCCGAAGCTGAGCAACGTGATGAGCTGAACAGCCGCGTCGGTGAGTTGGAAGACAGCCTGACCAAAATGAAAGAACTCATCACGCTTCGCGAAAGTGAACTGACAGATCTGCAGACTGAGTTAACCACCGCGCAGGGTGACACTGAAGAACTCGCCAACGAAGCTGCAGAAAAAGCCCGTGAACTTGAAGTAGTGCAAGGTGAGCGCGATCAAATACAAGATAAATTTGTAGAGCTGCAGGAGCAGATAAACGAAAACGCATCGCTTGCCCAGGAGCGCGTAGATGCCCAGGCTGATGCCGATCGAAATCTCGCTTCGGCGGAAGCTCAGGCGAAGAGCCTGCGCTTAGCTAACGAAGAAGATGCACTTAAAATTCAGCTTGCGCAGTTACGTGCTGAAAAGCAGCAACTCGAGCAAACGGCGCAGCAGGATAAACTTGAACTGGTGCGTCAGGCTGAAGCTGAAAAAGCGCAGTTACTGGAAAACGCAACGGCCGAACGCGATCGCATTCTCGCTACATTAGAAGATGAGAAAAAGCGCATCACAGAAGAAGCGGCAGCCGAGCGCACGCGTATTGCCATGGAAGCCGATGCAGAAAAAGAACGGCTGGTTGCTGAAGCACGCGCTGAAAGAGACAAAATTGCTGCAGAAAGTGAAGAAATGCGCAGCAAACTTGAAGCACTTGAAGCTGAAAAGAATCAGTTGATGGCGCAGGCGGAAATCGACAAAGAGCAGCTCGCACAGGCGACGCTTAACGCCGAGGAAGAGCAGGCCAGACTGCTTGCCGAAGCAGAAGCTGAAAAGAAGAAACTCGAAGAAGAATCTTCCCGTGCTAAAGACAAGCTCGCAGCACTGCAGGCCGAGGCTGATGCAAACCTCGCTAATAGTGCCAACAACGCCACGATTGATCGCACGGCAAGCTCCACTGACGGTGACAGCTCGGCGGCTGTCGATGTTGCGGTACCTGCGCTGGTGGGTGGCGGCCTTGCTGCAGCACCACTTGAAAGAGTGATGGGTGATCGCAAAACCGTGCTGGCAGCCGGCGGTGGTCTGGCACTGTTGGGTCTGTTGGGTGCGTGGGCAGTGCGCCGCAAGAAGGTGGTACCTGCAAGACGTGACGACCGTGCTGAATTTGAAGTGAATGATGATCGAATGGGCGCGCCGGTAGCGACGCAGTTTGATAACAATCGCACTACGCAGTACGACGATGTTGGCAATAACCGGCAGAACATGGGCAGTGCTGCAGTCGCTGCCAGTGCGGCTGCGGCGGCAACTGGTGCGGCGGTAGTGTCACGTGATGCATCTTCAAATACTGAAGAAGCGCCAGTACAACGACCGGTTGAGCGTCACGTTGATGATCGTCAATACGAACGACCGGCAGAACCATTTGCCGAAGCACCGGAAGAACAACAGCCGGCACACCCGATGATGGAAGAAGTACTGGTTGACGATACCATTACCGAAGCGGACGTTTACCTGCGCTACGGTTTGCACGGCCAGGCAGAAGATTTGTTAAAGGCCGCTATCGAAAAGTCTCCTGATGTAGAAGAGTATCAGGTGAAACTGCTCGAGAGTTATCATGATCAGAAAAATACCGCAGAGTTTAAAACAGCCGCCGCGAGCTTTAAGAATCGTTTTGGTGAATCTGCCCACTGGGAGCGAATTTCCGAGATGGGTCGCAACCTTGATTCATCTGATGGAGACTTCTCAAGAGTTGGCGCACTGGGTGCGGTGGCGGGTGTTGCAACAGCCGCTACAGCCGCTACAGCGGCAACTGCTGCTACCAGTGACACACCGGACATTGAAATCGGTTCGGACGATACGCTGGACATTGATGCTGAAGCAGACTTCAACGTTGCTGATCTTGAAGCGACCGGTGATCTCACCTCTATAACTGACTCGCTGCCGGACGATCTTGATGAAATCAGCCTTGATGAAGTTGATATGGCGGCACTTGATGACGACGGTACGCTTAATCTTGAAGAGCTGGCTGGTGATCAGATGTCCGGGCTCGATCTTGGCACTCTGGATCTGACTAATCCGATCGGTGACTCAACGCTCGATAACCTGACCCTCGATGACGCTGACCTCAATGAACTGGGTGATGTTACGTCGAATGTCAGAAGCGGTTTGTCTGCTGATATAGATCTGGATGATGGTTCTATCTCCCGCACTGACGAAATGGAAACCATGCTCGATCTGGCGAAAGCCTATATCGACATGGGTGACTCGGACAGTGCCTAAGGTGCGCTTAAAGATATTGTCAATAACGGATCAGATGCACAAAAAATGGAAGCGCAGGATTTGCTCAGAAAACTGCGGTAAGCAAACTGCGGTAAGAAAGCTGCGGTAATGAACAGCGATAAGAAACCGGGGTAATAAAACCCGGGCAGTAAAACCGCAATAAAAAGCTGTGCTTATAATAAATAACGAACAGCAGCTTTTCATTTCAGGGCGTCTTCGGACGCCCTTTTTTATGGCTGGCCCATCGTCTCTGCCTTTGTTTAATCAGCA
Organism: uncultured Granulosicoccaceae bacterium; assembly: GCA_937931165.1. GTDB lineage: Bacteria > Pseudomonadota > Gammaproteobacteria > Granulosicoccales > Granulosicoccaceae. The sequence continues at coordinate 12,718 of CALHCI010000070.1, read as the reverse complement.
GGTTAGCCGATTAACTGTGCAGCGACACAGGTTCTTATATAATGCGGACACCCTCCTACTGAAACCTGCTCAATGACGCGTTACGCACTGATTCTGGAGTACGATGGCAGTCGTTATTGTGGCTGGCAGCGACAATCACACAGTGCATCAGTGCAGGAATGTGTTGAGAACGCTGTCAGTGAAGTGGCTAATCAACCCATATCGATTGTCGCCAGTGGCCGGACTGACACAGCAGTTCATGCCTTTGCACAATGCGCCCACTTCGATACTGATGTTAACCGTGAACACAAGGCCTGGGTGCTGGGGGTTAATGCCAAGCTTCCCGCGGATATTTCGGTGCGCGCGGCAGTTCCGGTCAATGATGATTTCCATGCGCGTTACAGCACCATTGGCAGAAGCTATCGTTACGTCATTTTGAATCGCAGTTCCCGGTCTGCGCTAATGGCAGACCGTCTGGCGGTGATCTATCAGCAGTTAGACACCAGTGCCATGCATGAGGCTGCGCAGTGTCTGGTTGGTGAACATGACTTCAGTAGTTTTAGAGCGGCAGGCTGCCAGGCAAAACACGCGCGGCGGGAAGTCCGGTCAATAGCAGTACAACGCAATAGACACAGAGTCACCATTGAAATTACCGGTAATGCTTTTTTACATAATATGGTGCGAATTGTTGTTGGCAGCCTGCTTAAGGTTGGTGCAGGAGATGCCACAGCGCACTGGCTGCAAGAGGTGCTTGAGGCTCGAGATCGTACCCGCGCCGGAGTCACTGCGGTGCCGCAAGGTTTGTATTTTATGGGGCCTGATTATCCATCCTGTTTTAACCTGCCGGACTGGCGCGACAGCTTGCCTGCCGGACCATTTTAATTCGGAGATTAATACACACATTAATGCACCGATTAATAGACAGGCAGCAACTGTGTTATCGTCATCTCTAACAACAACGTGCAGCCTCATCACTTGAAAACTCAGATAAAACTCTGCGGGTTTACCCGCCCCGAAGATGCAGTACAGGCGGCGACTCTGGGTGCGGATTCACTGGGTCTGGTGTTTTATCCACCCAGCCCGCGCAATGTCACCGTTCAACAGGCACAGACAATCTGCGACGCCGTTGGCCCGTTTACCTCTTTAACCGCATTGTTTCTTAATGCAGAAAGTACGCAGATAGACGACGTACTGGCTCAGGTGCCTGTATCACTTTTGCAATTTCATGGCACCGAGTCTGCTGAGTTCTGTCGTTCATTCGGCCGGCCATACATCAAGTCGGTACCAATGAAAACAGTGGTTGATGTCGAAGCGTATTGCAGTGACTACCATGACGCCCGCGGCTTCCTGCTCGACAGCAACGCCGCCGGCGCTGCCGGTGGCAGCGGCAGTGTCTTTGATTGGTCACGCATACCGGCGAGCCTGTTGTCACGGCTGATACTGGCCGGTGGTTTGTCAGTTGAAAATGTCGCCGGAGCCGTGCGCGATGTTCGACCGAGTGCGGTAGATGTCAGTAGTGGTGTAGAATCAGCGCGGGGCGTGAAAGATGCCGCCATGATGCAGGCATTTATTCAGGCAGTGAAAACCGCAGATAACGTTCGGTAATACGCTTCACGGCTCAGTCTTTAACACCAGAAAATCTACCACCAGGCAATTGCTAATATGAGTTGGTTTGATAAATTAATGCCCTCCAGGGTGCGCACCGATAGCCGCAACCGCGGGTCGGTACCTGAGGGGTTGTGGGTAAAGTGTGATAGTTGCACCAATGTGCTCTACGGCGCAGACCTAGAGCGCAATCAGCATGTCTGCCCGCGCTGTAGTCACCACCGTCGTATCCGTGCGCGTCCACGGCTTGAGCAATTGCTTGATCTTGAGCCCCGCCACGAGATTGGTGTCAACATTGAGCCGGTTGATCATCTTAAGTTCCGTGATAGTAAAAAGTATAAGGATCGCTTAACACAGGCGAGCAAAGCCACTGACGAAAAAGACGCACTTATTGTGATGCACGGTGCACTGAAAGGGTTGCCGGTAGTGGCTTGCGCCTTTGAGTTTGAATTCATGGGCGGGTCGATGGGTTCAGTGGTGGGTGAAAAATTTGTACTGGCCGCAGAAGCTGCGCTGCAAAACAACGCAACGCTGATCTGCTTTTCAGCCTCCGGTGGAGCGCGCATGCAGGAAGCGTTGTTTTCACTGATGCAAATGGCTAAAACGAGTGCGGCACTGGCACGGCTTTCAAGACGAGGTGTGCCGTATATATCGGTACTTACCGACCCGACAATGGGTGGCGTTTCGGCAAGTTTTTCAATGCTTGGTGATCTGATCATTGCAGAGCCCAGAGCACTGATCGGGTTTGCCGGCCCGCGTGTGATCGAACAAACTGTGCGTGAAAAACTGCCCAGTGGTTTTCAGCGTTCGGAGTTTTTACTGGAACATGGCGCTATAGATATGATTGTTGATCGCCGTGAAATGCGTGACAAGCTCGCCCAACTGATCGCCCAACTCACCGGCAGACAGACGCCGGAAGTGACTGAAACCGCAGAGCCGGAAGAGGCGGTAACCTGAGCCGGCTCCCGGCTACGCGAGGCACCCTTGTCTGAGTCTGACAACAGATCGGTCAATACCAGCAGTTTGCGCTGGTGGCTTAACCGTCTTGAGCAAATGCAGCCTGATCGAATTGAGCTTGGGCTGGCGCGTATTCAGCGGGTCGCTGAGGCCTGCGACCTGGCCAATCCTGAATTCGATATCATCACCGTTGCCGGCACCAACGGCAAAGGTTCTACCGTCGCGTTTACCGCCGGCATACTACAACACAGCGGCTATCGTGTCGGTGTTTACACTTCACCGCATTTCATCGACTTTAACGAGAGGATTGTGGTTGATGGCATACGGGCGGATGAAAAAGCACTGTGCGATGCGTTTACCTTTATCGACCAGCACCGCGCAGACACAGATCTAACTTACTTTGAATTCACCACGCTAGCGGCAATATATTGTTTTAAGCAAGCCAATATTGATGTTGCTGTGCTTGAGGTCGGGCTGGGTGGCAGACTCGATGCGGTTAACGCCTGGGACAGTCAGGTGGCCTGTATTACTTCAATCGGTATCGACCACATTGACTGGCTGGGTGATGATCGCGAATCGATAGGTCGTGAAAAGGCCGGCGTGGCCAGAGCATCAAAACCACTGATCTGCGGTGAGAAAAATCTGCCCGCCAGTATTGTCGATACCGCGGGTTCGATCGGGGCAAGGCTGTTACTGGTCGGTAGAGACTTTTCTGCCCGAATTGAAGATGATCAATGGCAGTACAGCGGGCCGCACGGCCAGGCGTTGTTGCCAATGCCGAAAATCAACGGTGACTGGGCGGTCGACAACGCGGCGGTGGCAATCAGTGCCTGCGCTGAATATCTTGGCAGGCTGCCTGATGAGAATGCCATTGGCAATGTGCTTGGCGAGGTGTCGATCCCGGGACGCATGCAGCAGGTCAGTGTCGGTGATGTGCCGGTGCTGCTCGATGTTGCGCACAACCAGCAAGCCGCCGAACTACTGGGTGCGCATTTGCAGCAGAACCGGAAACACACCATCGCCGTGTTTTCCTGTATGCAAGATAAAGACGCATCGGTCATTATTGAGCAGTTGTCACCCGTAATAGACTGCTGGAACGTGGCGAAGCTTGACTATCCCCGCGCCATTGACCCGCAAGCACTTGTCTCACTCATCGAACGTAAACCGGGCACGGAAGTCGAGGTTTTCACTTCGGTAATTCAGGCCTTCGAGTCGGCTGTTGCACAATCTACCGGTCAGAGCCGTGTGGTCGTATTTGGCTCGTTTCATGTCGTGGGTCCAGTGCTGGAATTTCTTGCCTCTGCCGGGTGAGCGTTTTGCCAACTGCCGAAGTTGCCAACCTGAGTTGCCAGCCCTGAGTTGCCACGAACTTTTACGCGTTCCGGATCGGTCGCATCAGTCAGTGGGATACAATAATCCAAATGAGCGCAGCACCGGCAATTCCACAGGGCCGTAAAGAATATAAAGACGAGCAATTGCTTGCGCGTCTGATTGGTGCGGCCGTGCTGCTGGCGATTGCTGTGATTGTGCTGCCATTTGTGCTTGATGGCGCGGGTTCACAACGAGAGTACGAATACGCCGAGACACTGCCGGTAGAGCCTGCACGCCCGGTACTGGAAAAATCTTTTTCATCCAGGCAGCCGCTGCCTGAAGCGCCTTCAGCCAGCGATGTGCCTACGGTAGTCACAGAAGCGCCTCCCGCATTTGAAACTGCTGTGGCGCAGCAGCCAGCCGTTGAACCAGGCGCGGAACCGCCAGTGAGTAATCCTGTAAAGCAAAATCCTGTGGTGCAAAATACGGTACAGGCGGCGGTGTTGCTGCCGCAACAAATTCCGAGCGGTTACAATGTGCAGGTGGCCAGTTTTGTCAAAGAAGCCAACGCACAAAAACTGGTCAGTCGCCTGCTATCCGAGAATCTACCGGCCTACGTGAATCAGGTGCAGGGTAAAAACCGTCCGATTCTGCGTGTTTTTGTCGGGCCAATATCCAGTCAGATTGATGCGCTGGCACTAAAAAACCAGATTGATCGGACCTACCGGGTCGAGAGCATTCTGGTGACCCGCAATTAGCCTGTGCTACTGCTACACTAAACATAAGAAGCAAACGAGCTTAGTTCATGACACTCGACATAATTATTCTGGCGGTCATCGGTGTTTCGAGCCTGATCAGCTTGTTCCGCGGCTTTGCCAGCGAAGCGCTGTCTCTGGCAACCTGGGGTGTGGCTCTGTGGCTGCCATTCAGTTACACCGAAGAATTTATGGCGTTTTTGCCGGCATCCGTCGAAAGCCCGTCAGCTCGCTGGTTTATCGCTGCCGGATTGCTGTTTATAGGCGCGCTGGTGGTTGGGGGCATGCTGACGTGGCTGATCCGCAAAGTAATCGGTGCGACCACACTGGGATTCGCTGACAGGCTGCTTGGCCTTGGTCTTGGCGCGGCCCGCGGAGTTCTTATTGTTGCGGTGGTAGCGTTACTGGCTACCTCTAATCCGGCAATTCCTAAAGAAAGCTGGTGGAACGAATCAAAGCTGTTACCACCGGTCATGCGGATCTCCGCATTTTTGAAAAACCAGTTGCCGCCGCAGTACGCCGCCTGGTTCAAGATGTAAGCGACGCTGCAAAATAAAAAAGCCTCCGATAATGCGACCACAGTGCTGTGGTTGTGGCGATAAGCGTTTACAATCCCTCTTCCTCGAACCGAAGAACCACCTATGTGCGGGATTATCGGTATTGTCGGTTGTGAACCGGTAAACCATAAACTCTACGATGGAATGACCCTGCTGCAGCATCGTGGTCAGGACGCGGCAGGAATTGCCACCTGCGAAGACCGGCGGCTGTTTGTGCGTAAAGCGCCGGGGCTGGTCAAAGAGGTTTTTCGCACAGCCCACATGCTGCGACTGCGTGGCAACATGGGTATTGGTCATCTGCGTTATCCCACCGCAGGTAGTTCAAAAGTGTCTGCCGAGGCACAACCGTTTTATGTGAATTCTCCGTTTGGCATTGTGCTGGTACACAACGGCAACCTGACCAACGCCGAACAATTGCAAAGCGAACTGTACAAATCTGATCGTCGACACATCAATACCAGTTCTGACAGTGAAGTGCTGCTGAATGTGTTCGCTCACGAACTACAGCGCGTAGCACAGGGTCTGAAACTACAACCGGAACATTTGTTCGACGCGGTGCGATCTGTTCACGAGCGTTGTACCGGCAGCTATGCCGTCATTGCCATGCTGGTCGGTCGCGGCGTACTGGCCTTTCGTGATCCCTACGGAATTCGCCCGGCTATTCTTGGTAAGCGCGAAACTGAGAACGGCACCGAATATATTGTTGCTTCGGAGAGCGTGGCGTTAACCGGCCTTGGCTATGAGCCGGTACGTGATCTTGAACCCGGTGAGGCGGTTTATATCAGTAAAGAGGGCGAGCTTTACCAGCAGCAGTGCGCCCCCCGGCAACAACTGACACCCTGCATTTTTGAATACGTGTACTTTGCCCGGCCTGACTCGGTGATAGACAACGTATCTGTGTATTCGTCGCGTCTGAATATGGGGCGAAAGCTCGCCACTAAAATTCGCAAGGAATGGCCGCAACACGATATTGACGTGGTCATTCCAATTCCGGATACCAGCCGCACGTCAGCGCTGGAGCTGGCCATGGATCTTGGTATTAAGTATCGCGAAGGGTTTGTTAAAAACCGCTATATCGGCCGCACGTTTATTATGCCCGGTCAAAAGATGCGCAGAAAATCTGTACGCCAGAAACTCAACCCTATCGAATCAGAGTTTCGCGGGCTGAATGTGCTGCTGGTCGATGACTCCATTGTGCGTGGCACCACATCAGAACAGATCATTGAAATGGCCAGAGAGGCCGGTGCCAACAAAGTGTATATGGCCTCTGCGGCACCACCGGTCAGTTACCCCAATGTTTATGGTATTGATATGCCGGCTGCCAATGAGCTGATCGCTTTTGATCGTGAGGTGTCGGAAATCTGCGAGGCCATTGGCGCAGACGGGCTTATCTATCAGGATCTCTCTGATCTTGTCGATTGTGTTCGCGAGTTAAACCCGGCACTAAATGAATTTGAAACCAGTTGTTTTAACGGCCATTACATCACTGGTGATGTCGACACCAACTACTTAAGCTGGCTTGAAAATAAACGTGCTGATGCCGCACAGGAAAGCTCTGGCGACGAAGTATTGGTGGATGTTGGAATACAGTAGTGAATGCATTTGCAGCGCTGCATGAACGCTACGCTGCACTGGTTCGTGACCGTGGTCTGCGGCTGCAGCAACGGGTTGCCAAACTGATTCATGTCAGTATTCCCGAACAGACGCTGAGTCTTTATAATCTCGGGCTTCTTGCTGCCAGATACCCGGTATCCACTGCCGCTAACGGTGCGGGTTGTAACCATCATTCCGGCTGTACACCCTATGGGTGGCACGCAATAAAATCCTGTATTGGAGAAGGCCAGACAATCGCCACGGTCTTTAAGGGCAGGGAAGTAACCGGTGTTGCTGAAACGCTGTGTGACGACTCATCGGATGATCTGATCACCAGTCGGATTCTATGGCTTACCGGGCTTGAAGACGGTATTAATCTGGGTGCCGATGTCGATTCTTACTCCCGCTATATCTATATTCACGGAACCGCGCAGGAACACCTGATCGGTAAGCCGGTATCGCATGGCTGTGTTCGTATGCGCAATCGTGATGTTATCGAATTGTTTGATCAGGTGGCAGTGGACACGCCGGTATATATTGATGCCGCCAATTAGCCGGACTGATACCTGGTGGTTTTTAACAAGCTGATTGACAGGCGACGCCGTGGATGCATAATTGTGTAGCGCCGATTTGATATCAGCTTGCGGGCGCTTTAAAAAATACAGCTAAAGCGAGGCCCCGCCCGCTATATCGTCTGCTGTCTTTCAAAGACTACCCGCACAATCAGATCCTGAGCGCTTTCCATGCAACTCGGGAACCCGAATGACACAGGCTAACGACTTTTCCACCGATGCGGTACGTGCCGGCTATGAACGCACCCATGAAGGCGAACACTCCGAGGCAATCTTTGCAACCTCGAGTTTTGTGTTTAGCAATGCTGCACAAGCGGCGGATCGTTTCACCAACAATGCACCGGGCAATGTTTACTCGCGTTTTACTAACCCGACAGTAAGAGCCTTTGAACACCGTCTCGCTACTCTTGAAGGGGGGGAGGCCTGTGTTGCAACATCTTCAGGCATGGCAGCGATCATGGCGTGTTGTGTTGCGTTGCTGGAGCCGGGTGACCATGTGGTGGCATCTACCGGGCTTTTCGGATCGACACTGCAATTTTTCAAAAAGTATCTGACCCGCATGGGTAATCCGGTGGCCTTTGCAAAAATTGATCAGCCGTCTGACTGGCAGCAGAAAATTACCCCGCGTACGCGACTACTGTTTGTAGAAACGCCATCTAATCCGTTAACGCAACTGGCAGATATAAAAGCACTGGCAACACTTGCGCGGGATAACAGCGCCATACTGGTCGTCGATAACTGTTTTTGCACACCTGCATTGCAAAAACCACTGGAGCTCGGTGCAGATATCGTTATTCATTCGGCCACAAAATACATAGATGGGCAGGGGCGTTGCGTTGGGGGTGCAGTGGTTGGTGATAACAAGCGCGTAGGTGAAGAGGTGTACGGATTTTTGCGCACAGCGGGCCCGACTATGAGCGCCTTTAACGCCTGGGTGTTTTTAAAAGGGCTCGAAACGCTGGAGTTGCGTATGCAGCGCCACTGTCAAAGTGCTGCAGAAATAGCACAGTGGCTAAAGCAACACCCGGCAGTCTCCAGAGTCTACTACCCCGGACTTGCCGATCATCCGCAACACCAGCTCTGTCAGGCCCAGCAAACTGATTTCGGTGGTGTGGTGTCTTTTGAAGTGCAGGGCGGCCAGACACAGGCGTGGCAGGTGATAGACAATACGCAAATGCTGTCAATCACCGCTAACCTTGGTGATGCAAAAACCACCATTACACATCCTGCGACCACAACGCATGGACGGCTGACAGACGATGATCGTGAAGAAGCAGGTATCAATCAATCACTGTTGCGTGTGGCGGTCGGGCTTGAGTCGGTCAAAGACATCAGTCGTGATCTGGCGCGAGGCCTCGATCTGATTGCAATGGACTAAACGCGTCAGTGCAGTTGTGCCCGGGTGCTGGTTAAATAGTGAGTGTTCCCTGCATCATGTGAACTGCGGTACCACCGATTCTGATTTGCGTAATCGCACCGGAGGTTTTTTCAACTCTTGCCAGTAGCTTGCTCGGCCGGCCCATATCGACACCCTGAGCAATGCGATAAGTAAACTGCCCGGTGTGGCTGGCGTCGAGGTGTGCCAGTAGCCCTGCCAGTGCACAGTTAGCGCTGCCGGTGGCCGGGTCTTCGCGTATGTCACCCAGCGTTGCAAACATACGGCAACAAATATCAAGATCACGGTGCTCGGTTGCACGCGTGTACACGTGTATTGCAAAGCACTTGCTAAGCTCGGTGTACTGCTTCCATTTGTCAGAGTTAATTGACACTCTGGACAGTGCATCGAGGCTGTTCAGTTCAACGCAATGAAACTCAAGCCCGGTTGAGGCATTGCGCGGAAAGTGATTTTCAATACACAAGTCTTTGAGGTCCAGAGACAGAGAGTCACACAGCAACTGGTGATGCTCTCTGGTGGTGAGTTCACTGCCATACATGACGGTTTGCGGAGTGGTGAGTTCAGCATAGGTGGGGACGCCATTGCTGAGGTCCACATTAACCCGCACCAGTCCGGCCAGTTCTTCAAAAATCAGTGAACTACGGTCACTGCTGCCATTGGCTGCCAGTACCCAGGCGGTTCCGATATTGGGATGGCCTGCAAAACCGAGTTCCTGATCTGGTGTGAATATTCGAACGTTGGCGCTGTTACCGGTTTCCTCGGGTGTTTGTACAAATGTGGTTTCGGAATAGTTGAATTCGCGGGCAATAGCCTGCATTTGTTCGGTGGTTAGTGAATCTGCGTCGAGTACCACAGCCAGCGGGTTACCGCCGAATTTTTTATCGGTGAAAACATCGAGTGTCTGATAGGTGTATTGCATATGCAGTCGGATTAGTCAGCCTCGTGTCCGTGAGGTGAATTGAGAGTCGGTGCCCTGAATTGCTCTAGTCTAACCGCTGGTCGCTGGAATTCCCATGCTGTTTCCCCACTGTGTGATGTAAATTAGGAAACAGAACAAAGCTGCCTTTGCGCAAATCGAAAATGTTGAGTGCAACGCAAACCGAACCACTCGCAGCTCGCGAGTGGTTCTGCACGGGCGCGTTGTTACTCGTCAATACTTGAAATGGTGACTGTGTCAGGTTCTGCAAAAATCAGATCTACACGGCGGTTGCGCTGCCTTCCGGCGGAATCTGAATTACTCGCAAGTGGTGCGCTCTCACCAAGACCGCGTGCGATGATCCGAGACGGGTCAATGCCCTGTGCTGTCAGCGCGGTTTTCACGGTGATAGCCCGTTCTGAAGACAGATTCATGTTGTACTGCTCGTCACCGGTATTGTCGGTATGGCCTTCGATCACCAGTGTTCTGTCCGGGTATTTTTGCAAAAACGTTGCAACCTGTTGAAGGTTGGTTTGTGCAGCAGGTTTAAGTGATGACTCGTTAATATCAAATAGCACATCTCCCAGAGTGAGTACCATGCCGCGGTCAGAACTCGTTGCCTGCAGTGCTTTCAGTGCTTCGAGTTCTGCCAGTTGCGCCTGTAACCGTTGCTCTCTTTCAATAACCTGTTGTTCGAGCGCGGCTGATTGTGCAGCCAGTGCTTCGGCTTCAGCACGAGCGGCGTCTGCTTCTGAAGCGCGGAGTTCCATTTGCACGTTGGTGCGCATCAGCTTGCCATCGTCAATTGATGACTTGTGCTGCAGCAGCGTAGAGCGCTGCTCTGCAATCAATGCGTATTGTTCTGCAATGTAGGCGCGCTTATCGATTTCACTTTTTGATTTCTTTCCTTTCCATGCGGCTATTGCCGAGTCGAGTTTGCGTTTGGCAACGTTGAGATCTTCCGTGCTGTGCTCGTTGACAACCGGATTGCTGCTGACGCGTTCGTAGGTTGATCTGGCCGAGTCAAGGTTACTGTTTGGTTTTTTACCGGCACAGCCAAACAACAACACAGATGTGGCGGTAGCAACGATGGTGGTTTTGATTAGTTTTTTCATGTCTTGCTCCATCAGCCGGGGCTGATTATTGTTCCTGAACCCGTGCGATCTCTTCTTTCATTAGATCGATGCTGAGTTGTAACTCTTTGTTGGCTTCCTGTGAGTTACTTGCTTCTGCGATCGCCTCTGCGAGTTCTGCATCCGCGAGGGCGAGATCCAGTTGACGACTGGCGTCTTCGTATTTTTTTCTGTCGATAAAGCTTTGCGCCTTTTCTACACGCTGTTGGGCGCTGCGTAGCGGCTTTGCAGCATGATCGACAGCTCCTGCGGCTTCTGCAGCACGTATTGAGGCTTGAGTCAGGGCCATTTTCTGGCGTGGTGGAGAGCCGCTCGAGCAAGCCGTCAGCCCGACAGTCAGTAACGCGGTAAACAAGATGATTTGTGGTTTCATACAACCCCCTGTTGAATGCGGGTGATCGAGATGTCACCCTCCGCTGCGGCATCGGCGCCAATGGTTATTAATTGATGGTTTACAGGGCTTTATGAAAGTCTTGTAATATCCGTGTGATTGATCAGAATCTAATAAAAACCTGTGTTTTCAGTATTTTGCACAGATGAGTTGAGTGATGTTGGCAGCATTGTGGCAAGTGGTGTTAACCCACCAATGGTTTTTGGCTGTGCGTTGTTGGCAACTGATTAATGTTTAAACCAAACGTAACTATTCAGAGCACATCTGCCGCGGCTTCGGGTGGTGTCAGTCGTGCTTAAATAGCTTTGTATGTTGCACGCGACTTCCTACCCCGGAATTACGGCAGACGCACTCTGAACAGTCACAAAAGCGAAAACCAGCGCATTTTTCATGTTCCCGGTTGAATCATGATTCCAGTGCGCTGAATAGTTTCAAGTTAACAACCACTAAATAATCACAACAAATATAGACATAAGGGTAAGAGATTGATTAACGCTTGTTTCGAATTCAGTCGTGCCATCACCCGTCAGCCGGCGGATAGTGTCGTCAACGGGCTAAGCGCAGAAGATCACGGAACACCGGATCTTGCGCAAATGCTAATAGACCACGAGCACTATGTAGCAACGCTAAAAGAGACGGGTGCGGATGTCACGGTGCTGCCACCGTTGGCAGAGTTTCCGGATTCGGTATTCGTAGAAGACGATGCATTGTGTTTGCCGGATTGTGCCATCTTAATGCGCCCCGGAGCACCCACGCGTCAGGGGGAGGTCATGCATATGGCTGATGCGTTACGCGCCTGTTATGACAAAGTTTTTGAAATTGCAGGGCCGGGGCATATTGAAGGCGGGGATATTCTCATGACGGCTAAAGAAATACTCGTGGGCAAGTCTGCTCGCACAGATGCCGATGGTGTTAGCGAGTTAAAAGAGATTGTGAAGCCTTTCGGTTATAGCGTTCGGGACCTGCAAACCCCGCCGGATGTGCTGCACTTTAAGACTGACTGCTCACTGCTTGATGCCAGCACCATATTGTCCACAGAGCGGCTTGCCAGAAGCGGCTGTTTTGAGGGGTATCGTGTGTTGTATACACCGGATGGTGAAGAGGCAGCTGCAAACGCCATTCGTTTCAATCAGTTTGTGATTATGGCTGCAGGCTTTCCCAAAACTGCGGCACTATTGCGCGAGCATCAATACGACGTCAGAGAAATCAACAACACCGAGTGTGCAAAAATTGATGGTGGCATGTCGTGTTTGTCGCTGCGATTTTAACCGGCGCTAGTGTAGTGCAACCGTCAAACGCTGCGAATGAGAGCTTGTCATTTGGTCTTCAAGAAGGCGAAGCTCGCAGGCAATGTTGGTTACCTTTTCAAGAGCTTCAACGCAGTGGAAGGCCAAATGACGAGCTCCCGAAGGGGCGGTTGATTAAAGTGCGTTTGATTGGTAATTGCTGGTGGCATCTTTGAGGCGCTCGTGTAGTTCAATGAAATTATGAACTTACAGACGCACTTTCATTAACCGACTCATTTGTAGCATTTGATGGTTGCACTACACTAG